>NZ_JASJOR010000005.1:0-370055 GCF_030068545.1 Xanthocytophaga flava
TCATGTCTTTGAGCAGTTATTTCATTTAGCCAAAAAAGAACGTAGACGTGTTGACTGTAATGGTTTTCGGTTGTCTCCTAAACAAATTCTTTTCCCTTAGCCTGACGGCTATGGTGATAACACCAACTTGGGGAGTGAAAGCTGCAAAGGCATCTTTTGTGCTACGATTTCGTCCATTTTTCGGCCCATAGATTTTGCTATGTTTTTCCCGTCGTTGGTGTTATCACCAACGACCACTTTCCCCTCATGCAAAGTCGGGATTACCCAGACCTGCCACTATCAATACTGAGACGAATAGCTTTCTATTTAGGTTTTAGACGATGACTGGCACATTGCCACTGGTTGATGTAATAAACATACGCAATAAGTCCATTTATAGGCAGCATATACGCTTGCGAACAAAGGGACAAAACTTGTACATTTGTTTTTCAATCAACTTTTGTTCCTGGCTGACTAAACACAGGCTATCTGCACAACAAAAAGCAGATGGATGTTGTGTGCAATCATATTTTGAAACTGCGATTTAATGAAAGATATTTATCATGCTGACTTTGTAAGACAACTGTTTAACAGTATGTCTGCTTCCTATGAGCGTATGAATTTTATTACTTCATTTGGCTTCTCTTTGCTTTGGAGAAAGCAATTCATTGACAAAGTAGGTTATGATAATTCACAAGTCGAAGTTTTGGACTTACTTTCAGGATTAGGGGAAAACTGGACTACCTTAATTAAACGATTTCCAAATGGCAATTTTCAAGCTGTAGACTTTTCTGAAATAATGTATAACAAAAGTCAAGTAAAGAATTTCAAGAAGTTTGGAAATCGATTTACAGTTCATAAACAAGATATTTTAGAAAATAAATTGCCTTCTGCAAAGTTTGACATTGTGACCTGTGCTTTTGGCTTAAAGACATTTAATGACAAACAAATTGAAATTTTTGCCTTTACATTAAAAAGAATTTTAAAGGATAACGGCCGATTTAGTTTTATTGAGGTTTCTACGCCAACAAATAAGGTATTGCTTACTTTTTATAGATTTTACTTAAAACATTGTATTCCATTTCTAGGAAAAATATTTTTAGGGAATCCAAGTGACTACAAAATGCTATGGCTTTATACTGAAAAGTTTGAAAACTCAAGAAAGGTTAAAGAAGCTTTTGAAAAACAAGGTTTGATAGTGGACTTTAATGAATATTTTTTTGGTTGTGCCACAGGAATAAGCGGCAAAAAGAATAGCTGTGCAGTATAAAATAAAAATCTTATCAGTAATCTGACCAAACCTTGTGTAACTGCTGGATTTGATGAGGTACTGATAAGATTTAAAAACTTGTAACTATCACAGATGTCATTGTAGTCGCCGTACAATCAGGCTATTGACCAGCTCAAAAAAGCGAGGAGGCAAGTAGGTGCGCCAATTTTCGATTTGTAAGGTTCCTCCAAAGTTGATGTAGTAGTCCAGGTGAAATTTTTTCCACTCTGCTTCTACAAAGTCACGAAAGCTTACTGCTGCAATCCAGCCATCTTCTACTTCTTCAAACCATTCGGCATAGTATTCATCATCAGAGCCGTGGAAGTTAAGAAGGTTTTCACCGATAAGGATATATTTCTTTATTCCTTCACCCACCAGATGGTCAATTACATTTCGTTTGAAATACATGACATCGTTGTGCAGGGTATCATTCCATTCGCCAAACATTTCTATGATGGTGAACTCCCGGTCGTAGTCTGTATAGAGAATCTTACAATATAACGTTTCTGAGCCAAACTCATCCCAGAGCGGATGGATGTAATATCCATATACATCGTGTTCATACTCATTAAAGTTATATTCCCGGCCATAAAACGGACTACGTTCGTCTTCTGCTGCTATATAATAGGTTTCCCAGTTGTAAGAAGGTTCAATATCGTGCATAGTGTATCTCCTTATTTGATTGTATGTGTTTGACTGGATACTTTGCTATCTGGTTTTCTATCAGAGATTGTGAAATGCATCAATCGCTTTACGTACACTGCCATGTTTTTCCAGTAGTTCAGCAGCCTGTTTCTCTTCAATGTTCAGTTCATCCATCACCATATGAACGGCTCTGTTTACCAGTTTCTCATTACTTAGCTGCATGTCGATCATCTTATTGCCTCTTACCTTTCCTAAACGGATCATTACCGAAGTAGAGATCATATTCAAGGCTAACTTCTGAGCAGTACCTGATTTCATACGTGTACTACCTGTAACAAATTCCGGGCCTACTACTACCTCTACAGGGTAGTTGGCCTGTTCTGCTACTTTGCTACCTGCATTACAGACAATACATCCTGTAACTATAGCGTGGGCATTGGCATCCCGTAAGCCCCCAATCACATAGGGTGTGCGTCCTGAAGCTGCAATACCAATAAGTGCATCTTTCTCAGTGATCTGATAGGCTTGTAAATCTTTCCATGCCTGTTCAAAATCATCTTCTGCTTTTTCTACAGACTTGCGAATGGCCCCATCTCCACCAGCTATAATACCAACAACCAGTCCATGTGGGACACCATAGGTAGGTGGGCATTCAGATGCGTCTACCACACCCAGACGTCCGCTGGTACCTGCACCTATATAGAATAAACGACCACCGTTTTGCATTCGTTCTACAATGGCGTCTACTAATTTTTCAATCTGTGGAATTGCTTTCTCTACTGCAAATGGCACTGTTTTATCTTCCTGATTGATTCCAATGAGCAGTTCACGGGTAGAGAGTGTTTCCAGGTTAGTATAATGAGAGGGAGATTCTGTCGTAAGCATAGATGTATTTTTTGTAAGTATGACATAACTGTCCCATATGTGCGTGTAACTAACGACTAGTGGGTACGGGAGGTAAAGTTTGCAATTTTGTCAGGCAAAGGCAACCGAAACGTTCAGAAAACATACAGAAAAATATAGTCTGCCTATTTCTGATCATTCTTTGCATACGTTGCTGGTGTTGCCCGTTGTTGGTGTTATCACCAACAACGGGCAACACCAACAACGGGCATATAATGCGACAGGCAGTGTCTGGCAACTACCTGGTTATGGGGCTGATAAGGTACAGCTTATACCTAGCCCAGGTGGTGAATAGTAGTCTCCCGGAAGGCTTTGGGTGTAGTGCCTTCATATTTGCGGAATAGCTTGAAAAAATAATTCGTATTGTTAAAGCCAGACCGGAAACATACCTCTGTGATAGGCACCAATGGATCGGCTAGTAGCTTTTTGGCGAGTTTGAGGCGTTCCTGGATAATAAATTCGACAGGAGTAAGACCAAATTCCCGTTTAAAGTAGCGGAAGAAGTTAGGTTTGCTCATACAGGCCAGATCGCTGAGCCGGTCAATATTCAGGTTCTCAGCCAGGTTTTCCCGTATATACGCAGCAATGTAGGCAAAGCGATGATTGTTGAGGTATTTTTTGTAATTATCCAGAATCAGGTGTCGGGCCTGTGTTTGCATAAGCCGGATGAGTAGTTCTTTAAGCGTAAAGCTGGCAAGTACCTCTTTTGCACCTATATTTTCGCGGCTCACATGTACCAGCCGGTCTACCGCATTGGTAATCTCAAATGTGTTTTGCAGATGAAATGCACTCATGTCTATACGCCACATATCATTATCTTCTGCTTTAGGAAACTTCTCATTGAGCAGACCGATGGTTTCTTTTAATACTTCTCCATTTACTGCTAGGGCAATGCATTGTGTAGGATTTTGCTGACTGGCATCCGGAAAGTCGATGATCATTTCCTCTTTCTCTGGCACTATAACAGACTCTCCTGGCAGGTAATCAAAATGTTCACTCCCAAAAAGATGCATCACCTTTTTTCCGCGCAGCATGGTTGTGAGCACGAGGTCATTGAAGCAAAGTCGCACGTTTTTACTTTGTTGATGCGTCTCAAACACATTGAGTTCACACTGATTCAGTGTATACACAGAGCGGTGTTCTACCAGTGTTTGTAATTCTGTCAATGGACTTAAACCAATGGGATGAAGTTTGTGACTGGTTTCCATTTCCTGAATATTTTTAGTGAGTAGACAGTTTTGATTACAGATTTAGCATCAGACAATGGTCTAATTTACCCATTGCCAGTATAGTATAAGAACGTATAAATTCGGCTATAGCAGATGATAGAAAGGTGTATAAATAGTTTGATACAATTGTTCCCAACTGTGATACGATAGTACCCTTTTTTGAGAAAAATACAAAATAACTTTGGAAAAATTACAAACGACTGTCAATGCTTTAGTAACGAAACCATACAGTCATTCATTGTATTTCTCACAAAATCACTTTTAACATCATGGAAACCTTAGCAGTAAGTGAACGGCTGGTAGCTCGCCCAAAATTCAAGGAACGTTATGATAATTTCATTGGCAACGAATGGGTTTCTCCAGTTAAAGGAGAGTATTTTGATAATATCTCACCCATTGATGGACGGTCGTTTACGAAGGTAGCACGGTCAACCAAAGAAGACATAGATCTCGCTTTAGATGCTGCTCATAAGGCGTTTGTAACATGGTCTAAATCCTCTGTGACGTATCGTAGCAACATTCTGTTAAAGATTGCTGATATCATGGAGAAAAATCTGGAGTATCTGGCTGCCGTAGAAACCGTGGATAATGGAAAGCCAATTCGGGAAACCAAAGCAGCAGATCTTCCACTGGCGGTTGATCACTTCCGGTACTTTGCTGGTTGTCTGCGTGCAGAAGAAGGCACTGTTTCTGAACATGATGAGAATACCTTATCCATGCAGTTGCATGAGCCTATCGGTGTAGTGGGACAGATTATTCCCTGGAACTTCCCCTTGCTGATGGCTGCCTGGAAGCTGGCTCCTGCCCTGGCAGCAGGATGTACAGTAGTAATGAAGCCAGCAGAACAGACGCCTGTGGGTATTCTGATACTGATGGAACTGATTAAAGATGTATTGCCTGCCGGAGTTGTAAATATTGTAACAGGGTTTGGACCGGAAGCAGGTAAGCCACTGGCACAGTCACCTCGTATTGCCAAAGTTGCATTCACAGGTGAAACCACTACTGGCCGGTTAATTCTGCAATATGCTTCTGAAAATATCATTCCGGTGACTATGGAGCTGGGAGGGAAGTCGCCTAATATATTCTTCCCAAGTGTGATGGATGCAGATGATGAGTTTTTTGACAAATGTCTGGAAGGAGCTGCCTTCTTTGCCTTGAATCAGGGAGAGGTATGTACCTGTCCTTCCCGTATACTGGTGCATGAAAGTATCTATGACAAATTTATCAAACGGGTGGTAGAACGGGTTGAGAAAATTAAGATGGGCAATCCGTTAGATCCGGATACTATGATGGGCGCACAGGCTTCGAAAGACCAGTACGAGAAGATTCTGAACTATATTGATATTGGCAAAGAAGAAGGCGCTGAATTATTAACAGGTGGAGGTGCACAATACATTGACGATGTAAAAGATGGATATTACATTAAGCCAACCATCTTCAAAGGACATAATAAGATGCGTATCTTCCAGGAGGAGATTTTTGGTCCTGTAACGGCCGTTACTACATTTAAAACTACCGAAGAAGCTATAGCAATCGCCAACGACAGCCTGTACGGATTAGGAGCAGGTGTGTGGACTCGTGATGCACATGAAATGTTTAAGGTTCCGCGTGCTATCCAGGCGGGCCGTGTATGGGTCAACTGCTACCATGCTTATCCGGCACATGCTCCGTTTGGCGGGTATAAAAAGTCTGGTTTTGGACGAGAAACCCATAAAATGTCTATGAATCAGTATCGTCAGACGAAGAACATGCTGATTTCGTATGACAAAAATAAACTTGGGTTTTTCTAAGTTATTTTTCTGCTCTTGCATGAGGGGAAACAACTCGTTGGTGATAACACCAACGAGGGGCAGGATTTGAGACAACCTCTACCTTATTTCTCAGCTCTTCTGCCGCATGAGGTGGATTTTACAAGTAATGAACAATCAGATTATGGAAATGGAACATATAAAATCTTCTTCAGCGGCAGAGAGCAGAGAAACTGTAGCACGAGTGTCTGTAACAGATGCGGCTGCTCAGGTTATTGATACACTTAGAGAAAAAAACGGAGAACTCATGTTTCACCAGAGTGGTGGGTGTTGCGATGGATCACAGCCTATGTGTTTTGCCAAAGGAGAGTTTCGGGTTGGTAGTAATGATGTATGGATAGGCACTATTCATGGCTGTGATTTCTTTATGAATACCGACCAGTTTGAATACTGGAAGCATACACATCTCACCATTGACATCACCCCTGGACGGGGTTCAAGCTTTTCTCTGGAAATTCCTTTGGGGTTACGGTTTATTGTTAAATCACGTTTGTTTACAGCAGAAGAATCAGAAAATCTACCCTCTGTACTAAACGGAGAAGAGTATCTGGCTCAACAAAAGTAGACAAAGAGACGGTTACATGGAAAATCCTATGGCTCTCTGGCGGTAGGATTTTTTGTTGTTTTTACCATAAACTTACATAGTACAATACATCTGTAGCTGCGAGTAATCGGAAGAACAAGTCTGTGGCTTTTCTACTGGCAAACGGGAAATGGAAAAATATTTTTGTAAGTAAAAATGACTTATTTTTTTTACAAATGTCTGTTAATTAATTTATTATGATAGTATAAGGAAATGTGCATTAGGCCGGGGTATTAACATAATGATGTGAGTAGGCTTGTTAGTCTGCTCTTTATTGTTTTACTTGAGGCAAAACAAAGAAAAAGAATTCTCTAAAACGAGATATCATACATCGTCAAGGCTAGCTGTATAATTGAGTTTGAGAATTAAACCCAGACAGCTTGTGTTTATCTAAAAAAAGTAAGAAAGCTACACCTTTCTGCTTCTCTACTCTTAAAAACTCAAATAATTTTCAAAACCCGATACTAACTACTTTTATACACGATTTTGAAAAGTAGTATATAGAATATATGGATGTACGATTTAAGTTATATAATACACAGGGTATACCTGCCTGGAAAGTAGAACAGAGTGAAGCAAATTTTAAAAAGCATTATAGTAAACACTTAAAAAAGATAGAGGAGCTGCTCGTTCAGAAAGGTGAATCTGAGACTCCTGTTGAGATAAAAATAGATATTGATCTTAAAAATGGTAAAATATTTCCGCCCATAGTTCATGTTGGTACAGAAACAGACAAAGATCTGGATAAATACCAGGAGCTAAAAAAGGAGATACTTTCAATACTCCCTGCATAAACCTCTTAAACTTTACTTGGATGAAAAACAGAAAAGAAGCAATTCCTGCAAGTGCTGCATACATGCAGAATACAGAATCTGTATACGCGAAGATCAAACAACTGGTCAAAGGCGAGAAAACGGATAAGGATAAAGATGATACCGATGAGCACGAAAAAGATAGATCAAAAGACGACGAATAAAGAAAGCCGTTTATGAAGTTGTATAGCAACTGCTATGCGAAATAGGTAATCTCAAAAGGATTACCTATTTTTCTTTTTTATAGGGTCTAATCATAGAGGAATCTATTATGTTCTCGAGGAATCTATTATGTTCTCTTTGATCTGTTTTTGAAATAGAATTATGAAGCCTGCTATTCCTGTTTACGATATTTGTGCCATAGCTCAAAAAACGATAGATGAAAACGACCTGTTGATTGAACGTTTCTCTGTGTATTTACAAACCAGAAAAAAGCTATGGTTGCCTCACCGACATTCTTTTTATCATCTGGTGATGTTTACCAAAGGGGGAGGAGGACATACAATTGACTTCGTTCAGTTTCCTGTAGTGCCATTTCAGATTTATTTCATGATTCCGGGACAGGTACATAGCTGGGATTTTGAGGGAGAGATGGATGGATATGTCATTAATTTCTCGTCTGAATTTTTCCAGCCCTTTCTGAAAGATCCTGATTATCTGGACCAGTTTTCTTTTTTTAAGGGAAATTGTGAGAACTCGGTTGTGTCGCTGACAGAGTCTGAGAGAGAACGAATTGTAACGCTATTTGAGCATATGCTGGAAGAGTCTGCATTGGAAGACAAGGGAAAAACAGATATCATACGGACACTGTTGCTGGAATTATTCATGAGAGTAGATCGTATAGTATTGTCTTCCACACCACAATTATCTAAACATCATTCCAATTACCACACACTCAGAGAGTACCAGCGATTGATAGATCTGCATTTTGCTACATTAAAGCTACCAGGTGAGTATGTTTCCTTCCTGAATGTAACGGTTGATCACTTGAATGAGATTTGTAAAGAGTTCTTGGGGCAGTCATCCGGGCAACTTATTCGCAATCGCATCCTGTTGGAAGCAAAGCGCTTATTGGTTAATGCCGATTTGAGTATCTCAGAAATTGCCTATCAGCTTAACTTCAGTGATAATTCTTATTTTACGAAATTCTTCAAAAAGTACACACAGATTACGCCTGAAAGCTTTAGAAAACAGGCACTTATCAAGGTGGTTTAGCACTTTTGGGTAAATAAACACAGCACATAGAATGGTTTTTTTCTAAAAAGATGCTATTTTTTTTGTGCCCTAATGTAAAAAATATATTTTTGCACTCGCAAAATGGTCCCGTAGCTCAGCTGGATAGAGCAACTGCCTTCTAAGCAGTCGGTCACACGTTCGAATCGTGTCGGGATCACCTTGTTAACCAAAGGCTTACATTAATCTGTAAGCCTTTCTTGTTTTAGTGTACATAAGAATATAGAATATCAAGCCCTAATCTCTTTTAGAATATGTACAGGTAAGTCCAATTCTGACTAAGTTATTGTCCACATCCCTGCTTAAAATAGAGTTCATACCCAAACAGAGAACGCCACTCAATGTTATATTCGGGAATACCAAGCTACTTGAGCCATGCTGAGAAGAAGCTGGGACAGTCTTTATTATCAAACTGGTTATGTCCGGCAATCTTTATATTCGGGCAGTTTAGTGTATAATCATGTATTGGAATTTCATACAGATTGGTGGCTAGTTATCCGTAGTAATTTATTGAAAGAGAACAAGACGGGTTCTTCCCTAGATCTGTGTTATTACCTGCCTGGATAAGATTGGCATAGATATTTTGTATTTGTAATTGAGAATACATAGAGAATGCAAGCCCATAATCTGATTTACTAAACAGGTTATCATAAATTATATAAAGGAGTATTCTACTCACAATACAGCTATGGAAATTCTAAAATTTAAAATGCCTAAACATTCAGTTGATACACAGAGACAGCTTGCGCCAATACTAAATAAAGAAAAAGGGGTTATGCATTGGAATCTAAATACAAACTATCATATCCTGACTGTTTCCGGAGAGAATATCAATCCTGAAAAGATTGAGAAGTTAATAGAATCATTAGGCTTGCAGGTTGATCTTATGCATGTGTTTGGAGTTAGTGGGGTCGGTTTATAGCTCTTATCTTGTCCCATATGTTTGCTGGAGAGAATGTTTGTATATGAAGAACACACTCCTCTTTATCTTTCTGGAAGAATCTTCGCGCCAAGTTGTGACAGGTATGATGTGAGCTGGACAGGCGTGATAAGACCAGCAACCTTACCAATTGGACTATATACTTTTTCTCGGGAACTGAAATATAACTACAGATTAGAAGCTATGCTAGTAGTTTAATTCTATTATATTTTCTTCCTATGTTAGCTGTCTGAGAAATTTACCTATGAGACCCGCCGTCGGGTATCAAATATATCCAATAATCTGTCTAGTTCTGAAATAGGTAAATGTCCCAGACGCATAATAGACGAACAGAGTGACGTTAGTTCTGCACTCAGTTGCAACGTAATATCCAGCATCTCTCTACTGAGTTCAAATTCTTCCCTGATCACATCCCAGTCCTTGTCGTGTTTGATAAATGCAGGCAAGAGGATAATTTTTTTGAATGCCAGTGCATCCCGTAGATAGGCGCAGAACAAAGAATGTATCTCTGGTTCCCTTAAAATAGGTTTTATTGCCTTAAACAACGCAAAATCAATCAGGCTCTCATTCATAGAGGATGAAGTTTGGTTTTACATGCTTATTGTCTTGTTAATCAAGCAAATGTTGAAAAAAAAATGATGCCTAACTGCTAATTTTTATCAGGAAAAGATAAAATAAATGAGACAGGAAAGTTTATTTAAAAGATAATTCATAACGAATATGTCGTTACTAATATGTTACTATATGTGGTTAGATATGTTGCCGTCAGTTGTATAATCTTAGACTCGCTTATATCTACTGTTTTTTGTTTTTCTGTTAAACAACTTCCGGTTTATAATGCAGAAATAGCATTTTTTATATTTTAATTGGATTTTAATCTCCTAAATTATCACTTTTGTAACTTTATATCTACTAATAGATAAACAGAGGTTTGTAGGTACTTCAGGAAGTTATAAAGCCTACTAAATGATCAGCTAACTATAAAGTTTGATATACAATAAAGTGAAACCTATATATACTGTAAAATATGACTGAGAAGGTATACATTTTTTGCAGTGATACGATAAGAGGTTGTCTAAAAGAACTGGTATCGTAGTTTGCCAGATCTTATTTTTTGATCCATAGGAAGCTATGTGTGAGAATGAACGAATTTTTATTTATAGACTATTCACATGAGCCGGAATAAATTAGTTGCAGTCGTGATTCCTGTACATGAGGCAACACCTGACGCAAATGAAACATTGGTACTGGGATATTATTTGAAGCTTTTTGCTCAGTATCCGATTGTGTTTGTAACACAGTCTGATCTGGATACAGGATTTTATGAGCAGATGATCCATGAGTCCAGTCACCCAAACTGTAGTTTTGAACGCTTTGAGTACAAAGGGTATGATGAGTATATGCACCTGTTGGTATCAGAAGCCTTCTATGCTCGGTTTCTGGAGTATGAGTATATGCTTATGACTCACCTGGATGCGTTTGTGTTTAATGCGGATCTGGAGCACTGGTGCAAACTAAATTATGATTATATAGGGGCAGTAGTCTATCATAAAACCTATGTGAGAGAATATGTTGCCTCTTCACGTATACTACAAACACTACATAAATTCAGATTATTGCGTAAACACCCTTTGCAAAAAGGAGGGCTTTCACTCCGGAAAGTCCGGACATTTTACCGCAATAGCCGTTTGTTTAAGCCAGTTATTCGACTTACAGACATTTTTTATACAGAAGACTTCTTCTGGAGTGTCAGAGTGCCTTTACTCAATCCTTTCTTTCGGGTTGCGCCTACAAAAGTAGCACGCCACTTTGCTATTGAGTTGCCAGATGCCCGAAGCAAGGACTTCGATCCTTTTGTGAATAGACTATATCATCTGCCTATGGGATGCCATGGATGGAAAGTATATGGGTATACTTTCTGGAAGTCATTCCTAGAGACATTTATGCATAAACACTTAGTTGATACAGGTAAGGAAGATTAAGTTATCTAGCTAGCATGTAGTAATAGAGATGTGCACCCGGAATAGCTAAGGTCCTTTACTAACTATATCCTGGTGGTACTGATACAATTAGTGAACATAGCTGGTATCAGTATTGGTATTTTCCGTAGTTGAAAAGCATTTGTTTTTCAGCTTATCAGTGTATTCTTCTCCAAATGATAAACTACTATCGCTGCCAGATGGCCTTCAGGTGTAATGTCTTTGATTTCTTTGACCTGATAGCCTTCCTTAAGTGCTGCTTCCAGCTCAAGGTATGGAATCAGGTTTTGTGAAGAGTTATACAGCAGTTGTTCTACACCGTACATTTGGACGGTAACAGTTTTCGATTTCATAATAGAGTTGGTTATGTGGTTAGGGAAAGTTAAAAGAAATAGTTTGTAAAATCAAGATTATCAGGATATTATATTTTGATTGCATGCTTGTCGATACAAAAGTTATGACAACTTGCTACTAGGCGAAGAGGTAGTTCTGTCTCAAATACCAGGAATATAGTCTAATGTGCTGATTTAAAGAGCATAAAAGATAAAAAACGACAAGAAAAGATACAAGCAACAGAGATAACTTCTATCTTTCTGCTATTCTTTGTAGTACCCATTTTCCAATCCCCATGTTGTTAGTATCACCAACGTGCATGATGAAAAATAACTCGTTGGTGATAATATTAATGATGGACAAAATACGAGAACCCTACTTTTTTCTTAATTCTATTCTAACAATCCCTAAACAACAATTCGTATGAAAACACATGGTATAGGAGTCGTTATCATTTTAACATTTACATTTTTTACTATGGCAACATCTGTATTCGCACAAGGCGATAAAGCAAGCCGCCCCAGTCCACCCGCAACCGCAACAGGTAAGATCGGTGCGGCTACTGTTACAATCAATTATAGCAGCCCATCTGTAAAGGGGAGAAAAGTATGGGGAGATCTGGTTCCTTATGACAAAGCATGGAGAGCAGGGGCAAATGAGGCAACTATATTTGAGACAGATAAAGAGATTAAAGTAGCTGGTAAGGCCTTGCCTGCTGGAAAATACAGCCTGTTTGCTGTTCCGGGAGAGAAAGAGTGGAAAATAATTTTTAACTCTGAGACAGGACAGTGGGGAATTAAACGTACTGGAGAAGCCAACCACGACCCGGCAAAAGATGTATTGACAGTAGCTGTAAAGCCTACAAAGTCTGCAATGACTGAAAAGCTACTATATGAAGTAAATAAAAACAATGTGACTCTTAAATGGGAGACGGTCGCTGTTCCTATTCCAGTTCAATAATCTACTAGGACACTTCATCAATCAAAAAGCCAGCTTGTTATATAGCTGGCTTTTTGATTGATGAGATTTTTCAATAGCAATTATATATCACATAACATAACTGCCTTTTTCAGAGAAGTCAATTGGCCTTGAGGTTCTTTAGGTGTAGGCACAAACTCCTGTGCAACAAAGCCTTTGTAGCCAGTTTCAAGAATTGCTTTCATCACTGCCGGATAGTAAATCTCTTGTGTCTCATCTATCTCATGTCTACCCGGATTACCACCTGTATGATAGTGTGCAATGTATTTACTGCTTTCTTTGATGGTACGAATGATATCACCTTCCATAATCTGCATATGGTAGATATCATATAAGAGCTTGAAGTTGTCAGAACCTATTCGTTTACATAGCTCTACTCCCCAGGATGTACGATCACACTGATAATCTTTGTGATTTACCTTGCTGTTAAGCAGTTCCATTACCATTGTCACCTTATGCTTTTCAGCTATAGGCATTAGCTTCTTTAGTCCAAGAGCCGCGTTTTCAAGGCCCTGTTCCTCTGTTTTACCATTACGGTTTCCTGAAAAGCAGATAATGGTACTAAAACCCGCCGCAGCTACTTTAGGAATCATCTCTTCGTAGCTCTTTATTAACGTTTCGTGGTATTGCGGATCATTAAAGCCTTTTTCGATACCTAAGCCAGCACCCCACGGCATGGCAGAAACAAGACCATATTTCTTTAACACCGGCCACTCCTCGGGACCCACAAGGTCAATGGATTTAATACCCATCTCTTTGGCGGCTTTGCAAAGGTCTTCAAGTGGAATTTTATCATAGCACCAGCGACATACCGAGTGATTGATATTTCCTTTAAGAGGTCGCGCTGCTTCTGCATTTTGTGTGTTTTCCATGGCAAGAGAGGGAAGCGAAGTAAGTAAAGCCGTGCCACCAAGCATTTTTTTGGCAACAGACCGACGGGTAAGTTTAGCTGACATAAATCTATAGGTGAAAAGTGAAATCTTCTGGTAGGATGCAGGTAAGAGATGTCTCTTACCTGCAGTAAGTTACTATATTACAATTCACGAATACGGATGTTGCGAAATGATACCACATCTCCATGATCCTGCAAACCGATATGTCCTTTCGCATATTTATTGAATCCTTCCCAGGTAGCAAACTTGCTATCCTTTACCATATTTGCCCAGTCTGTACCACTCAGATTGTATTCCACAACCTTGGTTCCGTTTGTCCAGTGTTCTGCATGATTGTTTTTAACAACAATACGAACCTTGTTCCACTGTCCTGCCGGATTTGCTTTTTTGCTGGGAGGCAACATATCATATAAGGAACCTGCTGTACGGTTGTTGTTTTTTCCTGCCTTTGCATCCGGGTGTCTTTCATCATCCAGAATCTGTACTTCAGGGCCAGTCAGATAAGGAACTTTGTATTTTTCGTCTTCATGTACACGATAGAAAATACCACTGTTGCCACCTTCTGCTATTTTCCACTCCAGTTCCAATTCAAAGTTTTCATATTCTTTATCAGAAACCAGATCTCCGCCACCTTTCCCACTTAAAGTAAGCACACCATTTTCTACAGTCCAGGCAGAAGACACATCCTTTTTAAGGTAGTTGTGCCATCCTTTTGTGGTTTTGCCATCAAACAGGCTTTCCCATTTACCTGGTTTCACCTTAGCTTCCGGATTGACAAAAGACGCCATCAGAAAGCTGGCCAGTACAAAAGAGAAAGAAAATAAGATTTTCATAATCAGATTGTTTACGTGTGAATGTGATGAACTACTGTCAGTTCGGAAATAAACCGTATATGACACTTCTCAAATATATAACGTTGGAAGTGCCTGATCTTTATTTAAGAATTATAATCCCAATACTTTTTTATTGAACTCTTCATCTGCACCCATTCCTGCAAAGTCATCAAATGCCCGTTCTGTAACACGTATGATATGATTTTCAATAAACGGTGCTCCTTCTGCTGCGCCTTGTTCAGGATGTTTAATCGCACACTCCCATTCCAGTACAGCCCAGCTATCATAGTCATACTGAGCCAGCTTGCTGAATATGCCACTAAAGTCTACCTGACCATCACCCAGAGAGCGGAAGCGTCCTGCCCGTTCTACCCATCCCTGAAAACCACCGTACACTCCTTGCTTACCTGTAGGATTAAACTCAGCATCCTTTACGTGGAAAGCTTTGATACGTTCGTGGTAAAAGTCTATAAACTGAAGATAATCTAGTTGCTGTAATACAAAATGGCTGGGATCATAGTTGATGTTAGCTCTTGTATGGTTGTTGGTGTGTTCAAGGAACATTTCAAATGTAATCCCATCATGTAGATCTTCGCCCGGATGTAATTCATAACACACATCTACTCCAGCTTCATCAAATGCATTCAATATAGGTATCCAGCGGTTGGCCAGTTCTTTAAATCCTGTTTCTACCAGACCTGCAGGGCGTTGAGGCCATGGATACATAAAAGGCCATAGTAGAGCACCAGAAAAGGTAGGATGTGCTTTAAGTCCCAGGTTCTGACTGGCTTTGGCAGCCCATTTTAGTTGCTGGGTAGCCCATGCCTGCTGGTCCTTAGGTTTGCCTGCCAGTTCAGCCGGACCAAATCCGTCGAACATAGCGGCATAGGCAGGATGAACTGCTACTAACTGTCCTTGCAGGTGAGTGGCCAGTTCAGTAATTTCTACACCAATATCTTTTAATTTTCCTTTTAGTTCATCACAATATGTTTTGGATTCGGCAGCTTGTTTTAAATCAATACAGCGACTATCCCAGGTAGGGATCTGAATGCCTTTATAGCCCAGTGATGCCATATAGCGGGCAATGGATTCTAACGAATTGAAGGGTGCTTGGTCACCCAGAAACTGAGCCAGAAAGATCGCAGGTCCTTTGATGTTTTTCATTGGAAATGGTTGTTGAAATAAAAAGAATAGCAAAGTTAGTTTACAGAAAAGTGCAATCTGTGTCAAAAACGGTTGCTTTGCAAATTGCGAAAAAATTGCCTGTTTTTATTATTTTCTTGCAAAAAAACAAGGATTGGCAAAAATGTCAGAGAGACAATGGGTTAGTCGCTAACTGATAAGAAATAATAGACCCAGGATTACATAACTGTATATTTTCGGGAGGATATGCAGGTGCTGGCAGTTGTATCTGTTGAATATAGTAGCTTATCAGGTTTTTGTTTGTTAAAC
This sequence comes from Xanthocytophaga flava, assembly GCF_030068545.1. NCBI lineage: Bacteria > Pseudomonadati > Bacteroidota > Cytophagia > Cytophagales > Rhodocytophagaceae > Xanthocytophaga > Xanthocytophaga flava. Next base: position 15,871 of record NZ_JASJOR010000005.1, read on the forward strand.
TTCTTATTTGCCCGTTGTTGGTGTTATTCACCAACAACCACCTTCCCCACAGTTCATGGTGGTCTTATCACCAAGATGGGAGGCGAATTTTGTCAGGAGGCAGGTAGTAGCTGATGAGATAGAAAAACAAAAGAGCCGGATGGTAAGTCCAGCTCTTTTATCGTTGTAGTAGGCAGTCTAAATATATCCAGGCTGCAATTTCTGATAGCGGTTGAAATAACTTGGGAGTGTTTTGTTTATAAGCACATCCACAATCCAATGAGTAGTATCATTACCAGCTTAGCCAGTTGACAGTACAACAGTGGTAAATGCGAAATTTGTCTGATAGTTTTCATAGTTGAAAGAATTATAATCACGAGGTATTTAATCTGTCGCAATACATCTATTGGTAAATGTAAGCTAAGCATTTGTAACCTCCCTCTTAAAATACTTTTTACACTACAACTATTATCAAATAATGTGCCAGTTTTGATTTCTGGGTCTGACCAGCCTTGTGTTTAACAACTTTCCGTAGATTGATTACGTATAGTCTTTCATTTCAGGAGTTTTTTCTATATTTCTGCCTTGATTCTTGCTTTTCTATTCCTAAACGTGACTATATGTGTCCAATTAATTACCCATACCTGCGAAGTTTTATAGTTTTTGGATTTTTGTTGGCCGGAGTTTTTGGTGCTCATGCACAAAGTGCTTATGCCCCTCTTAATTCAGATTATTACCATCTGGTAGAGCGTTATGAAATTAAGTCTGGAAAGTTTGCTGAGGGTATGCATACACAGATAAGACCTGTATTGCGACAAGCTATTGTGCAACTCACTGATACTGTAGTTCAGAATAACAATTTCCTATCAGACAGAGACAGATTTAACCTGACATACCTGCGCAATGATAGCTGGGAGTGGGCTGGTGATAGTGCTGATAGTGATAGCCGTAAACCGATTTTAAAACATTTTTACAAGAAAAAGTCAGATCTGTTCTCCTATCAGGATGAGGATTTTGATCTACATATAAACCCAGTTATTTACTTTGCTGGCGGGGGAGAGAGTGGGACAAAGAGCGGAAATTATTTTACCAATACCAGAGGTCTAGAACTTCGTGGCATGATCAGTAAGAAAATCGGGTTCTATACATTTATTGCCGATAACCAGAGTACTTTTCCTACTTATGTTCAGGATTTAATGAATCAGTACTATGCGGTGCCTCAGGAAGGATACTGGAAATTATGGAAATCGGGAAATAAAGGAGGCAGAGATTTTCTAACTGCCCGTGGCTATATTACCTTTCATGTGGCCAAACCTATCATGATCCAGTTTGGTCAGGATAAAAACGTTATTGGCAGCGGCTATCGTTCGCTGGTGCTTTCTGATTTTGCAGGCGCCTATCCCTTTCTGAAAATCAATACAAAGGTGTGGAAGCTAAACTACATGAACCTGTATGCACAGATGACTGCCGATACTCCTCCAGGTGCCAGAGATTATCTGCGATCTAAGAAATATTTTGCCTTTCACCATCTGAGTATAAATCTGACAAAAAACTTAAATGTAGGTGTTTTTGAGTCTATTATGTTTGGCCGTCCAGATGATCGTCGCCGCTTCCGGTATGACTTCCATTATTACAACCCGATTATTTTCTATCGGTATGTAGAGCAACAATTAGGTAGTGACGATAACGCCGGACTGGGTATGGACTTTAAATGGAATATCAAACGTCATGTGCAGCTATATGGTCAGGTTATGCTGGACGAGTTCCTGTTGTCTCATGTACGTGCCAGAGATGGCTGGTGGGGCAACAAACAGGCTATTCAGCTTGGAGCCAAATATATAGATGTATTCAATATCCGCAACCTGGACTTACAGACAGAGTTAAATATTGTACGTCCTTACACTTATACTCATACATTGACGAAAGTGCAGAACTCACCAGGTTCTACTGACTCCAGTATGGTGTCATTTACAAATTATGTACACAACAACCTGCCACTAGCTCATCCACTGGGAGCTAACTTTGTAGAATGGATAGGCATTTTGCGTTATCAGCCGATTAAGAAATTGCAGCTAACCGGAAAGTTAATTATTACCAAATATGGGGCTGATCAGGCCAATGGAGATGGTACCACTACCAACTGGGGAGGAAATATCCGGTTAGATTACGATACACACGAAAAAGAATATGGAAACACCATCGGCCAGGGAGTACGTACCAATATAGTGTTTGCCGATATGACAGCTTCCTATATGATAAAGCATAACTTATTTGTGGATGGTAAACTCACTATCCGAAGATTAGATAGTGCATTACCAGAGCGTAATCTGAATTCTGTAATTGCTTATCTAAATCTGCGCTGGAATATTCCTCAACGATTACAGGAATATTAATGTATAGTCTATTTTACAACTTTTGCTAGTTAAAAAGTGTTATTCTCTGTATCAGACATTAAACGTGTACAAGTGTATGAAATCATTTAAACCTTTTCTATACGTTATTTACACATTGTTGTTTTTGTGTACCTTATTGATGGCTTATCTGAATGATAAACTGATTAATCTGGTTTCTATCGAAACTGCAACTCAAATCTGGATGTGGTGGGCTATTGGGGGTTTTGTGCTACTAATGCTTGAAAGCGTATTTGAGAACATTCATATTTCCAGTGTGAAACGAAAACATGAAAAGCTTAATCTGGAGAATAATGAATTAAAGGCTAAGCTATATGATAGATATGTAGCCGGTGAAAGAAATACGTTATTGCCAACGCCCCAATCACGTATAGAAACTAAAGATGATATTTAGATAAAAAGAGTTTTGTTGAATATGCAGTCTTAATGCATTTACAAAACTTGGCAGAACCATTTTTATCCTGTAATCTTGCCTCAAAATAGTTCAGGCTATTTCATATTATTATTGGATTCGCAAGACAGAAATTATTTACGAATGGAATTTGAAAGTATAATAACCAGCGAATTGAAAGAGTCCGCTCTGGTACTGGAAAAGTTTATGTCTAATCCTGTATCTATTGAGCAGATTCAGAAAGCAGCAACGCATATTGCAGATGCTATTCGCAATGGAAAAAAAGTAATATCATGCGGCAATGGAGGATCACACTGTGATGCCATGCATTTTGCAGAAGAGTTGTCCGGGCGTTATCGTGATAACAGAAAAGCATTACCTGCTATTGCTATTTCAGATGTAAGTCATATTACCTGTACAGGCAATGATTATGGGTTTGAATATATCTTTAGTCGCTTTGTAGAAGGGTTAGGTCAATCAGGTGATGTATTGTTGGGAATCAGTACCAGTGGAAATTCGGCTAATGTGATTCGTGCCTGTGAAACAGCCCGGCTTCGGGGTATGACAGTAATAGCCTTAACAGGAAAAGATGGAGGAGAGTTGGGACCATTTGCCGATGTAGAAATACGTGTTCCTCATTATGGCTATGCAGATCGTATTCAAGAAGTACATATCAAGATCATCCATATACTCATCTTGTTAATTGAAAAGATGGTTGCCTGATCAATTAGAAGGCAAATACTAAAAAGGCAGAAAGTATACGACTTTCTGCCTTTTTAGTTGGATATAGATAGTTAGCTTATTCAGCTAGGAGCTTATCTGTAAATAATGTGAAGTCTTCTACAAACTCATCATAGTACTTGCCTGTACCCGGTCCGTTAAAGCCTGTATGAATTCGACGAACTTTTCCTTTCTTATCAATAAAGATTGTAGTTGGATATCCTTTAATCTTTTCTAGCATAGGCAATGATTTTGAAGCGGTAGAGTCGTTAACGCCCGCGAGTGCTACATCATATTCCATTCCAAAACGCTGTTTCATCCGTTCAATTTTAGGCCCTGAAACTTTGAGATCGTTACTCTTTTCAAAAGCCAGACCTACTATTTCCACTCCTCTGTCTTTATTTTTCTTATACCAGGGAGCTAGAAAATTAGTCTCATCCATACAGTTCGGACACCAGGAACCTAAGATCTGTACAATAACCACTTTGTTTTTGTACTTAGGGTCCTGAAATGATATATTTTTACCAGTAGGATCTGGGAATGTAAAGTCTATGGTGCTATATCCTTTTTTCAATAACGTATAGGTATTAGCATCTGGTAACGCGGCTTTCTCATTTTTAATAGCTTTCCATTTGCGGTATCCTCTATCTCCTGACCAGAATTCACCAGTGATTTCATTTCCTTTATCTGTTGTAGTGCCTTTAAAAAGATATACGTGACTTCCGTCAAAAGTGGATAGTTGGAAAGTATTACCCTGTGCACTACCTGCCAGATAGCGATAATCGCCGGTAGGAGTGAGAAATGATCCTGTTAACTCCGCTCCATTCTGATTAAATACACCCACAGCCTGTGAGGTATCACTGTCTCCATAAAAATAAACATCCCATTTACCTGTAATGTTGGTTTTAGGTGCTTCGGATGTAGTGGCAAAACGATACGTTACTCCAGGCTGTGCAGAGAAATCCATCTTTACAATACGGTTGGAAGATTGCTTGGTATAGTATCCTGTCAGAACACTATCACCTACATGAGCTATAATTTCCGCATCAAATAGGCGCATAGGAATGTGAAGCGAGTCATTCCGTAAAATGGCATCATCCATTTTGAGTCGTTCTGTGCTATTTATAACATACACCTGATAGGTGCTGTCATCTTTTTTAGATATGTCCAGTCCGAACGGAAGTTCTCCTCCCGGAGATTTTATAACACCTCTCCAGGTTCCGGTTTTTAGTTCTGTTGATGTTGTTTGATCGTTTTGTCTTGTTTGGCAGGAGGATATAAGTAGTGCCATCCATACTGCCAGACAGAACGTTGGAATAATCTGTTTCATATAAAACTCTATAGGTTTGGTAGTTTAAAGATATAACCTTCTGAAAAGGTCTAAAAGTTCTTATGCTTTGTAAAATGCAAAATATATTTTTTTATATAATAAGTAAAATTTTGTAAAACACGAGGAATTCAAAATAGTATTTTATGTTTTTTGGTACATACTGAAAATAAAGGCAGTATTCGTTTTGGTATTGTAAGACCTGTTTATGAGTTGTGAAAGTAATTTTGATTGTATTTTGTCTTAAGTTCAATTATAAATGAGTTATGTTATATTTTTTAGTGCTCGGAAAAAATATTTGCTACAGTGTATTGTTTTGTGTATTGAGAATTTGTAGTATTATATTCGATTTATAGGTTAAAAGTCAAAATAATATTTAGCATTTGATTGCTGTGTTAGAATAATTCCACTTTTTTGTTGATTTTGCTGAAAAGCGTTAAAATGATGTAATGCGGGTCTTGTATTTGAATTGTCCTGTTGTAATAAGTTTATCTAAAAGATATAGTTTATGAACCAGTTAATCTATTCTTAATTACCAAACAATCTATTAACCAATCAAACAAAAGTACCTATGAGGAAAACTTACAAATTTCTACTTGCGGTGCTATTAACATTTTGGGTAGGAGCTGCCTGGGCGCAAACTCATTCTGTTAGTGGCAAGGTTACAGATTCAGGAGACGGCTCCCCACTTCCTGGAGTTAACGTAGTTGTAAAAGGAACAACTCAGGGAACGGCAACTGATGCTAGTGGGAAGTTTATATTAGTCAATGTTCCAGATAATGCAACATTGGTATTCAGCTTTATTGGATTTCTTCCGGAAGAAGTCTCTGCAGGAACAAAAACTACTATTGATGTCAAGCTGATATCAGATGTAAAGGCTTTGCAGGAGATTGTTGTAACAGGGGTTGGTGTAGCAACAGATAAGAAGAAGTTAGGAATCTCTGTTGAATCAATTACAGCAAGTAAGTTACCTGCAGCACCTACAGCATCCATTGATCAGGCTTTGATTGGAAAGATTCCTGGGGCACAGATTTCATCTGTTAGTGGTAATCCTGGCGATCCAGTAAATATTGTATTACGTGGTATAAATACAGTTCAGAATGGTACTAAGCCATTGATCATGGTTGATGGGGTTCAATTATTTGGTACAGATCTTAATTCTTTAGACTTAAGTAATATAGAGAGAGTTGAAGTTGTACAAGGTGCTGCTTCTTCAACAATTTATGGTGCACAAGGTGCTAATGGTGTTATCCAGATCTTTACCAAAAAGGGAAAACAAGGGCATATCTCTGTTAATGTTTCCAGTAGTTATTCTGCTAATCAGTTTATAAATAGTGGAGATCTGCATAAAGCCAGAAAACATCCATACATCACTGACGATAATAATAATGTTGTTGATAATGCAGGGAATGTATTGCAATATAACGAGTATGGAACTATTACAGGAATAAGTTATCTCTATGGATTACCAAATAACACTGCAAACGGTAATGGTGCTACACGTTATGCAATCCTTGATCCTAGAAATGTTGCAGATAAAGATTATGGTGCTAATCTGAAGTACTATGATCATTTCAAGCAAATGTTTAAAACAGGGAGTACATGGAACCATAGCATTAATATTTCTGGAGGATCAGAAAAAACGGATTTCTCAATTTCTTTGGCTAATAATAATACTGTTAGTCCGGTAATGAAAAACGGTTCTGTTGATAGAACAAACTTGACTGCTAATGTAGGAACTGAACTACTTAAGGGATTGAAAATACGTTCAACTACTCAATTAGTATATACAAAAAATGATCTTCATCCAGGCTTGGGTGGTGCAGGCGGATCTTATTATGGACAAGGAAATTCATTGGGTGGTGTTGGCAGAGTATACAGCTTTTTGAATACATCTCCATTTTTCGATCTTACATACAAACTCGCAGATGGAACTTACCCTCGATATCAGACAGCTGATTTCGTGAGTATAAATGCTTCCAATCCATATTATCAACAAGCATATTCAAGCAGCCTTGATAATAAAATCGACATAATCCAGAGCTTTAATGCTACTTACACTGTAAACAAATTTCTTGATCTAGATGCCAAATATGGTATTAATTATCGTAATGAAAATGCCAAGTGGACATACTATAATCAATCTCAGAATATAAATGCCGTTCACTATAAATCATGGTCAGGACAATTTGCTTCTGCAAATACAGGTGAAATCGATAATTGGCAGTATAATAATACCTTCCAGAATTTTCTAGCCACAGCTTTTATTAAAACAGATTTTGAAAAAGATTTTAACTTAAGTATACCTATTCAGACAAGCACACAAATTTCTTTTGATTACAGAAAAAATAAATATACAGAATATGATACTTATGGCTTGGGTTTACCTTTAGCTCCTCCTATTAATATGAGATCTACTGCTAGCCAGGCGGTTGCTTTGGATTATGTAAAAACATTTGTTACATATGGGTATTTGATCAATCAAAAGATTGATTTTGGAGATTTTGGTGGTGTAACTGGTGGTTTTCGTAGTGACTGGTCTTCTGCATTTGGTGGAGGTTCTAAACCATTTACATTTCCTCACTTTGATGGTTATCTTTTGCCTTCTTCTTTCTGGAAAGAAAACCCTATTGCTTATACAATACCATACTTCAAGTTAAGAGCAGCTTATGGACAAGCTGGTATCCAACCCGATGCATTTGATCGGTATCCCACTTTGAGTCAGCAAAATCTTGGATCTCAAGTAGTATACTCTATTCCAGAGATTTCTAAAAATCCTGATTTAAAAGTAGAAGTTTCTAAAGAATTTGAAGTAGGAACAGATTTTACTGTAGATCTTCATAATGGAAAATGGTTTAAATCTATTAATGGATCATTCTCTTACTGGAAACGTGCAAGCGAGAATGTAATTTATACAGTTAGTACTGCTCCTACAACAGGATCTACTGGTCTAAAGAATAATGCAATTGGTTTGTCTTCTAATGGAGTTCAGTTTTCTTTAAACATTCCAGTATATGCATCTGGTGATTTAACTTGGGATTTCACAACAAACTTCGGACATCAGGTATCCAAAATAGATAATATTTCTGGAGGTGCAGATATTATTTTAACGTCAGGAGCTGGAGATGCTGCTCTTGTTTTAACTCCTGGACAAATCATTGGTCAGATTTATGGTTATAAAGCATTGACAAGCCTTGATTATAAACGCAAAGATGGAACTCGTTACATTGCAGAAACTAATGAAGACCAATACGAAATAGTTGATGGTCGGGTGGTTAACAAAGCCAAAAAGCAAATTCAGTTTGCTGATGAAAAAACACCATTAGCTAATCCTAACCCTAAGTTTAATGCTTCATTTATCAATGCTTTCAGTTATAAGAATTTCTTGACATTTTCTTTTCAATTTGATTGGATTTATGGTAGCCATATATATAATCAGACAAAAGAATGGATGTATAGAGATGGAATCCATGGTGATTTTGAGAAGCCTGTGACTATTAATGGTGAGACAGGAGCTTATTCTGCTTACTATGCAAGTGCTTATTATGCTCTTTGGGGAAGTGACAAAGGTGCAGGAAACCTGGCTACAAAAGATTATTTCCTGGAAGATGCTTCTTTCCTGAGATTGAGAAATATTTCTTTGGGTGTTGATCTGAATAAATTTATTAAAGTACCTGCATTGAAGAAAGTACAATTAGTATTTACAGGAAGAAACCTGTTGACAGTGACCAAATACACAGGTATGGACCCTGAAATTAGTTCTGGTGCTTCTAACTCTTCATTTGATAGAGGGGTAGATCATAGTACTTTGCCAAATACCAAATCATATCAGGTGGCACTCAACATAGGATTCTAATACCAAAATCTCAAAAAACGATACTTATGAATAAAAATAAATTTGCTTCTTTGGTTGTTCTTATAGCTGTGTTTTTTGGAACAATTGCTTGTAAGAATCAATTGGATGTCGGTAATCCAAATGAACCTACCGTAGATCAAAATGTAATAACAGAATCTGGACTTATCTCTTTAGCTCAGGGAGGAGTGTATATCAATGGTTTCTATAATGGAGATGGTTGGTTGGGAGACAGTTATTTTTCCTTACCTTGGGGATATAACGAGTTAATGGCCGATAATTTGGGTGCTGATGCCTCAAACAATCAGGTTAGTACAATTGGTGTACCTGATTATATAGTTTACGATGATGGAACCAAGGTTACTAACTCATCTCCTTCTATAGGCATAATTCGTACTTATAATACAAGGGCTTCAACAGGTGCTAGTAATAATCCTATCTATTATCAGTGGTTGAACATGTATGCCTTAAACAACGCTTGTAATGTGGTTTTGACTAAAATAGATGGTATCACCTTTACTGGTGATGCTGCTACTAAGGCTAATACATTTAAGGCGTGGTGTTATTGGTGGAAAGGCTATGCATATGCTTCTATTGGGTCTATGTATTATTCTGGTCTTATTATTGAAGACGTTAGTGGTGCTAATAGTATACCTAATGGAAACTATGTTTTACATGATGTTATTATTGATAAATCCAATGAATATTTTAAATTGGCCGCAACTACATTAGATGGGATTACTACTACTAGTGATTATCAGGAAGTTTTAGGTCAGTTGATTCCTGAGTTCTGTCAGGTGGGAAATGGAGGAGTACCAAGTCCTGAAATGTGGAAGCGCAATATTAATACTATGTTAGCCCGTAATATATTGATTAATAAGCTCGCTCCCTTTGTTGATGGCAACCCTAATGCTACAATTACCAAGTCGTCGACAAGTGCAATGTCAACTTCTGATTGGAATGATGTACTTACATATGCTACTAATGGTATTAAAGAAGGTGATTATGTATTTACAGGGAGAAGTCCTGCAAATAACTATTTTTTCTCTCCAAGTGGAGGAACTGCAGCTGCTTTAACTACAGGTATAAATACTTCTGCAACTTTCAGGATTAGTGAACGTTTTACTCAAAATTTTAAAGAGGGAGATAAAAGATTTTCCAATAATTTTGATCAAACTACTACTTATAAAAATAGCTATTCATTCACCACACGACATAGTATGATTGATGGCGGAAATGGTCAAGCTGGAGTTTATGTTTATGGTAGTCAAACCGAAGGCGAATATGAAGTATTTATTGCTGGATCATATGAGGAAAATGCTCTAATGCTTGCCGAAGCAAATATTCGCTTGGGGAATACAGACCAAGGACTTTCTTATGTGGATGATGTAAGAAATTATATGGGGGCTGGTATTGCTCCTGTTTCAGGTAAAGGTTTGTCATTGGCAGGCGCTTTAACAGAATTAGTAAAAGAAAGAAGAGTCGCTCTTATATTTAGAGGATTGTCTTTCTATGATAATAGAAGGTGGGGATGGACGTATGATATAGCTAATGGTGGTGGTAGTTATGGTAATACTGTGGTTACTACAGGTGGTACAGTATACACTAATGCAACTATTAATTACAACTTCCTGGATTATTGGGATGTGCCTGCTGACGAATCTGAGTTAAATCCGTCAACAAGTGAGGTGGCTACTAAAAATCCTAACTTCTAGTTAGATTTAAAGTTTGATAATAGGCAAAGCCACATCCTTATGGATGTGGTTTTGCGCTTTATGGAGTTTTGGCAATATTTGCAAAACACCTAAATCATTTTTTTTGATGAGCTATAGAAAAATTTTTACCCTGCTTACACTATTCATTGCAATTAGTGATTTTGTTTTTGCTGCCAAAGTTGATACTGTAGAAACAGTAAGTGTTGTCATGAACAAAAAAATTAAGGCAGTCGTGATTACACCTGATGCCTATACAAGTGGCAAAGAATTTCCTGTAGTGTATCTATTACACGGCTATAGTGGCAATTATTCAGATTGGATTAAGAAAGCAGTTGCTATCCGGGAATATGCAGATCTTTATAAAATGATTATTGTATGTCCGGATGGTGGATATTCAAGTTGGTATTTTGATAGCCCTATGGATTCAAAGTGGAAATATGATACCTATGTGGCAGATGAATTGGTGAAATGGGTGGATAAAACCTATAAAACAGTGAAAAGCCCCGCAGGAAGGTCTATTACTGGCTTGAGCATGGGTGGACATGGTGCCTTATATCTGGCATTACGTCATCAGGATGTATTTGGCGCAGCCGGAAGTATGAGTGGTGGAGTGGATATAAGACCTTTCCCAAAGAACTGGGAGATTGCATCCCGTTTAGGAAAATATGCTGAACAACCTGAGAATTGGGAAAAGCATACGGTTGTCAATATGTTGCATCTGCTGACTCCTGGCGCATTAACCCTTCTTATCGATTGTGGCACAGAAGACTTTTTCTTTCAGGTGAATGAAGAGCTGCATAAAAAGTTATTGGAACGAAATATTCCTCACGATTATATAACCCGCCCTGGAGCACACAATTGGGATTACTGGGCAAATGCTGTTCAGTACCAGCTTTTGTTTATGCATAATTTCTTTCAGAAGAGTACTAAGGTAAATAAAGGGTAGTTACATTATCTTTTAGGGTATATTATTTAACAGGTTGGTTTCGTACTTTTGCAGTATACTATTTCGTTACTACCTTGTATCATATTCCTGTTTTATTAAAAGAATGTATTGATGGCCTGAATATTAAGCCCGATGGAGTTTATGTGGATGTAACTTTCGGGGGAGGAGGCCATTCCAGATTGATAACAGAACATTTAACAACTGGAAAGCTGTTTTCCTTTGATCAGGATGAAGATGCCGTTGCCAATGCAGAAAGTATAACCTATCCGGGATTCCAGCTTATTAAAGCCAATTTCCGTCATCTGCGTAAATTTCTGAAGTTATATGGTGCTGCTAAAGTAGATGGTATTCTGGGAGATTTGGGTATTTCTTCTCATCAGATAGATGCTCCGGCACGTGGTTTTTCAACCCGTTTTCCTGCACAACTGGATATGCGAATGGATCAGACGGGAGATATTTCTGCTCGTGATATTGTGAATTCCTATAGTGAAGAACAGTTGCATAAGATATTAGGGATGTACGGTGAAGTGAAAAATGCTCGTACACTGGCAGCTGCCATTACACGCAATCGTTTTTCGAAATCTATTGAGACTACCAATGATCTGATAAGCATCTTGCAGCAGTATGCACCGAAGGGCAAAGAATACAAGTATTATGCTCAGGTGTTTCAGGCATTGAGGATAGAAGTAAACCAGGAACTGGCAGCTCTGGAAGAAATGTTGTCACAATCGGCAGATGTGCTGAAACCAGGAGGGCGGTTGGTAATTATGTCTTATCACTCGCTGGAGGATCGATTGGTAAAGAACTTTATTCGTACAGGAAAATTTAGCGGAGATGCTGATAAAGACTTATATGGAAATACCAATGTGCCTTTCCATGTTATTTCCAAGAAGCCGATAGAGCCTGATGCAGACGAAATTGCCCGAAATCCCCGTGCCCGTAGTGCTAAGCTACGAATAGCAGAACGTTTGTAATTGTTGTTAATGAAAACTGATAGCGTGATATAGAATACATATTATGGCAACAAATACCTATAAAGAACCCGTTAAACAAAATTCCAAAATTGAAACCAAACGGAAACAAGTGAATTTCTTTCGGTTTCTGGAAGGATATCTGAGTTTGGGAGGTGTTTTTGAGCAGGGATTACCTATTCGTTATATTCCTCATATACTGTTTCTGACATTTCTGGGTATTATTTACATTGGCAATATTCACTATGCAGAAAAGAATGTGCGTAAGTTAACCCGTCTGAAAAAAGAAGTAGATGATTTGAGAGCTGACTATACAACTACCCAATCTGAATACATGCAGGCCAGTAAACAATCCGATGTAGCTACCAAGGTTTCTAAGTTTGGATTGGTAGAGAGTTCAACGCCTCCTTATAAAATCATTGTTAAAAAAGAAAAATAAATCCTAAAAAGATACCAGGTTTGGTATGCTTGTGTTGAGAATATTGAATATTTAACTGTCTAAAAGATATGAGTAAATTTCATGCACCTGAGAAGTCGATATTTATCTGTACGGGAAGTAAGTGTGGAAAGCGTGGAGGTAAAGATATGTGTAAAACATTGAAGCATCATATCAAGGATGCAGATTTGAAAGATACAATAGAAGTCGTTCGGATAGAATGTACAGACCGCTGCAAGTTTGCACCTATACTATCCATACAACCTGCGAATATATGGCTCAAAGAATATGAGGAGAGAGATGCACTGCGTATTCTGAAGCTGGCGATCGATGGCCAGGCTGAATCCTAATATTACAGACGTTTATTGATATTGGAGAATTGAAGACAAATAAAAAAACTCGTAGCCATTAGCTACGAGTTTTTGCGTTATTTCAGAATGGGAAAAATTATTCGGCAGGAACTTCAGTGGCTGGAGTATGTGTCACAACTCCAGATCTTCTTCCGCCTGATTTTTTTAAGAAACGGTCTTTGATCTTTTCTACATTATAGTACATACAAGGTACAATCACCAGTGTTAGGAATGTTGTGGCTAACAATCCAAAAATGATTGTCCAGGCCAATGGTCCCCAGAAGACAGAACTCTCTCCTCCAATAAATATATTAGGATTAAAGCGAGTAAATAATCCGGCGAAGTCAACATTCAGTCCTACACCTAAAGGAATCAAGCCAAGTATTGCTGCAGATGCCGTTAGGATTACAGGTGTTAAACGAGTAGCACCTCCATCCACAATGGCTGTCTTCAGGTCTTCACCACGCATGCGTAACTCTTCAATAAACTCCATAAGGATGATACCATTCTTTACAACTATACCTGCCAGCGCTATAAATCCAACACCTGTCATAATAATGGAAATAGTCATACCTGTTAAGGAGAAACCTAGTAGTATACCTATCAAACTAAATACAATTGTAGCAAAAATGATAACTGGCTTGGTGATAGAGTTAAACTGAAGCACCATGATAAAGAACATCAAACCAACTGCCGTAAGGAATGCTATGGTAAGGAAATCCTGAGTTTCTTTTTGGTCTTCCTGCTCACCTGCTGTTTTTACACTATATCCTTCTGGTAGAGTAAGACTGGAAAGCACCTGACTGTTAATCGCACCGACAATCTCATTGGCATTGTAACCAGGCATTACTTCAGAACCCAGTGTGATAAGGCGTTCCTGATCTTTTCTATTGATACCACTAAACGTAGTTCCATAATGGATATTGGCCACTGAGTTGAGAGGGATCTGACGGAAACCTCCTGTTGCTATATCCATGTAACCTATTTGCATAGCTAACAACGTTTCAATCTGTTTCCGTTGACTCTCTTTTACACGGATCTGAACCGGATATTCATCTTTGTTATCTCTGAACTTAGTAGCTTCTGCTCCGAAGAGTGCAGTACGTACAAATAGAGCAATTGTTTGAGTAGAGATACCTTCTCTTTCTGCTTTTTCTTTATCGATATCAATGATGATCTCAGGTTTGTTCATCACCAGATCAGACTTCAGGTTCTCAATACCTTCAATACCATTCTTTTTGATACCATCGCGAACTTCTTTCTCTATTTTCAATAATTGATTAAAGTCCTCCCCAGCAATTTCTATACTGATAGGCTTACCTGTTTGTGGACCATTACGTTCACGTTCAACAGAGATTTCTGTACCTGGAATGCCTTTTACTTTTGCACTGATGGCTTCCATGATTTCTGTTGTGGATACACCAATACGCTCATTCAGGTCTACAAACGCAATCGTAATTTTACTTTTGTAGGATGCAGGTTGACGATCCGCTGCATTTTGAGGATCACCCGCATTCACACCCACATTGGTAATAATGGATTGAATTACCGGATTGCGATGCCCATTGGGAAGAGTCGTCACTTCTGCAATTCTTTTTTCAATTATTCGGGTTATTGAATCTGTAACAGCAGCGTCAGTACCTACAGGTAGCTTATTGTATACATACACAAAGTCAGGTTCACCGCTAGGGAAGAAAATAACTTTAGGTTTCATAATACCTGTTACCACAAATGAGATAACAAGCACAACGATAGAGGCCAGAATAAATAGCCAAGATCTATATCCTATCAAAGCAAATGAAAGCAATCTTCTGTATCCGTTCTTTAACTTAGGTAAGAAACGATCCTGGAAAGCAAAGATCATCGGATTAAACAGATAATGATTGGCTACATATAGTACAATTACAAAGAGCATAAAATTACCTGCACCTACATGTATCATATAACCCAGTACTGCCAGTACTGCCATGATGATAAGCGGACGAATCAATGGTTTGAAACCTTTATTCGCTTTATGATCTTCTGTGTTTTTCATAAAGTCAACAGCAAACACAGGGTTCATTACAAAGGCCACAAACAAGGAGGCAAATAAGGTTGCAATCAATGTAATAGGCAGATATTTCATAAACTCACCTACTATACCAGGCCAGAATAGCAATGGGATAAAAGGTGCTACGTTTACTAATGTTCCACTCAACACAGGTGCAAATACCTCACCTGCAGCCTTTTTAGCTGCTTGTTTAATTGACAGATTCTCATCATGAAAAATACGGTGTGTATTTTCAATTACCACAATAGCGTCATCCACTACTATACCCAAAGCGAGCAGGAATGCAAACATTACTACCGTGTTGAGTGTAAATTTGAGGTCCGGATTAATCCATGCAATGATTGAGATAATCAAGAATGCCATCAAAGACGACAGAGGTACAGATAGTCCCACAAAGAACGCATCTGTAGTACCCATGAAGAACATCAATACAAACACCACAAAGATGAAACCTAAAATAACCGTTGCAATTAAGTCATTTAAAGTATTCTTGGTACGTTCAGATGTATCGCCTGTAACTGTTATCGATAAACCTTCAGGGAATCTATGTTCTTCAAAATCTTTAATGAGTTCTTCTATCTTCTCAGAGGCAGAGATCAGGTTTTCACCACCACGTTTAATTACGTTTAGTGTGATTACTGTCTTTCCATCCAATCGGGCATAATCCTGTTTCTCTTTGAATCCATCTGCTACATCCGCGATTTCTTTCAGGAATTTCGCATTTCCACGAGCAGAACGAACGATTACATTTTCAATTTGCTGTACATTTTTGAATTCTCCTGCAACCCGTAACGTCCGGCGTACTCCTGATGTATTTAATTCACCTCCTGAGATGTTGATGTTTTCAGCTGCTACTGCCTGGTTAATATCATTAAATGTGATACCAGCTGCTTGCATCTTGAATATATCTACATTCACCTGAAATTCTCTTTCAAGAGCCCCTACGATATCTACCCGGTTAATTTCTGGTAGCTCTTCAATCGCATCTTCCATATCCTCTGCATAGTCTTTCAGTTTATGCAACGGATAGTTACCTGCCAGGTTAATATTCATGATCGGGATCTCAGATAATTCGATTTCCTGTATCTGAGGTTCCTGATCTAGCTTTGTAGGTAAATCCGGACGTGCTTTGTCTACTGCATCACGAACCAGATCCTTGGCATCAGAAATGGATATACCTGTATTGAACTCAACTATAACCAGTGAAAACCCTTCTAACGAAGTTGAGGTTACCTTTTTTACATTCTTTACTGATTTTAGCTGTTTCTCGATGTGTTTGGTAATAATGTTTTCAACATCGGCCGGGCTTGTACCAAATTGCACAGTTTGAATGGTAAACTGCGGAAGTACAATATCCGGAAAGTTCTCTTTGGGTAAACTGGAATAAGTAAAGAACCCAACCAAAGAGATAATGGCTGTCATGACGTACATTGTGGTTTTATTCTCAATAAACCACTCTGTCGGCTTAAACCGTTTAAATTTTTCTTCCTGATCTATCTCAGGTTTATGAGTATGTTGTGCCATAATATAATATGGTAAGAGTATATTCGTAAGTTATAAAGTACAGAAGAACTGTAACTTGCTTGTAACATCAGGAAGTTGTAAAGATGATTGAAAGAGCTCGAATCAAATCTTTACATTATCTTTACTTGCTGGCAACTTGCTGATTAACTTTAATTACCTGACCGTCTACAAGGTCTTGACTTCCAACAGTAATAAGCTGACTACCTGCATCCAATCCTGATGTGATTTCGACTTTACCATTGTAAGAAAGTCCTTGAGTCACTTTTTTAGCTTTGGCAACAGTCTTTCCACCTTCATTAGCCGCAACGTATATGATATTACCTGATTCTGTATTTTGTACCAGATTTTGGTCAATTACCAGAGCGTTATTTTTGGTTTTATCATTGATGTTAACCACAGCTAACAAGTTTGGCTTAAACTTATTGTCTTTGTTTGGAACACTAATTTCAATATCAAAAGTACGGGTCATCGAATTAACTACCTGACCAACAAAGGTAAGACGAGCCTGAATTTCTTCATCAATATCCGGAAACTTAACAGTCACAGGATCACCTACTTTAATGGAGTTGATGTACGCATCTGCTACTTTCGCTTTTACTCTCATCTCAGCCAGATTCACAACCTGAACAGCAGGTGCGCCAGGGGCAGCCATCTCACCAATCTTTACATTGACTGCGTTTACAGTTCCATTGATAGGAGATGTAACCCGTGTCATAGCAATCTGTGTTTGCAGAGTAGCTATCTGGCGTTCTACCCCTTCTTTTTGATTTTTAGCTTGAAGGTATTGAATCTCTGAACCTATTTGCTGTTTCCAAAGGTTTTCCTGACGTTCAAATGTTGTCTTGGCTAGTTCGTATCCAGTCTGTAATTGTGCCAGATTCTGCCGAAGTGTGGCATCATCCGTAACCAACAGTACTTGTCCAGCTTTTACATAGTCTCCCTCTTTTACATATACCTGAGTTACATTGCCACCCATTTTAGGGGTTACGTTGATATTGTTGCGAGAGTCAAGAGATCCCTGTATTTCCACAAAATGTTTGAATGTTTGTGGTTGTACAGTAGTTGTCATTACAGTGGTAATGCGTGTGCTATCCGTTTTATTTGTTCCCAGCTCCTTCTCCAGTGCTACAATTTTAGTTTCAAGCTCTGCTTTTTGTTCTTTTAATTTAGCAAGTTCTGCCTTTTTGTCTCCTCCTGAACCACAAGCTACTGCTAAAAGTGTAGTGGCTGCTAAAAGTGAGGTCTTACTGGTTTTTATGATCGTATTTTTCATATATAAAGTCAATTTGTATAGTTATATCAGAATTGTATGGGTGTTTATTGAACTTTGTACAGATCTCCAGTTGCTTTATCCAGATCTACTTTGGCAATAAGTGCATCATAGAGAGCTGCATAATAATTGGTTTGAGCTTCTTTCAGAGAGGCTTCTGCATTGATAACCTCAATGTTAGATCCTACGCCTTGCTGATACTTGATCCGGGTTACTCGAACAATCTCCTGTGCCAGATCCAAATTGCGTTTTTGCATTTTTAAACTTTCCAATGCATTCTGAAGTGTAACATTTGATTGCTGAACCTGGAAATCAACTGCTCTCTTAAGCTGTGTGATATCATTCTCAGTTTTCTTAACTGCAATCTTCTTCTGTTGTGCCTGATAATTTTTACCAAAGCCACTAAATATGGGTACATTGAGCTGGAACGCCAGAAAAGAGTAATTAAGCCAACGATTAGATTGTGTAATATCTTTCAAACGAGTTGCAGCAGGATTATAACCTGTGGTAAAAGAGGCTGCTAATGTTGGGTATCTTCCTGCCTGTATATTTTTCAAATCCAGTAAATTAAGCTCTTTTTGTTGCTGTAGTAGAGTATACTCGATGCGTTGATCATAATTTACTGTTTCAGTAGCAACTGGAGTGAATGTTGTATTTGTTAAATCAGCAAGTTTCTCTGTCAAAACTATATTCTCATTGAGAGGCATGTTCATTTGAAACTTCAATGCATTTGTCGTCAGATTTAATGATCTCTCAATATTTTGTAGTTGCACTTTTAGATTATTGGCTTGTACCTCTATTCTATCCACATCTATTTTCTCTACGAACCCATTTTTATTGAATTCCCGAGTTTCATTAAGAAGCTTCTCTATGCGATCTACATTAACCTTTACCAGATCATATTGTTCCTGATTAACCAGAACCCCATAATATGCTTTGGTTACATTCTCTACTACTGTAATTTTAGCGCTGTTCAAACTTTTGTCACTGAACTTACGATAAGCCTTTGCTGCTTGTAGGCCTACAAAGTAAGAGCCACTAAAAATTAATTGCGAAGCTGTCACTGATACTCCTGCATTATTCTTTAAACCAAATGCAAAGTGATAGACAGTGTCTAGATTAGGAGGAGCTTGTGGTGCCGGAATATATTCTGTTACAGTACCATTTTTTTTGAGTTGATCATAAATATGCTGAGCTAGTGGATCTGAGCTTGATGCAAAGCTTGTGAATGGACTACTAGCTCGGCCATCCAATATGGATTGTTGTATTCTGAAGTTGTGTTGCAATTGAACTTGTCCACTAATTTGTGGTAATCCGGTAGCGCGAGTCTCACCAATACGTGCATTGGCAGTTTCTATGTCTAGTTGTGCATTTTTTACAGTTGTACTATTTTGCAATGCATACTCAATAGCCTGTTGAAGCGAATAGCTGGTTTGTGCCTGACTGGCAACTGACACTAGCAATAGACTCGCTATTGTTAACTGCCAGCGGCCAACCGTAAAAGGGAAGCCGGTAAATGTAAAAAGTAGTCGGAGAATGGTTTTCATTGTTCATTAATCGTTTGTAGGTAAAGGTTAAGAAACTCCCGCCCTTTATCACTGAGGATGCCGTGCAGGAAGTGTTCCAGTAGTTGTAGTTGTATCTTTTTTAGCACAAACTCTTGTCCTGGAAAAATAGTAGGATCAAACCCCATCGCTATTTGTTCCACTCGTAGGCGTGCCAGTATATCAGGATCAATATCAGATCTGTAAAATCCCATCTCCATTCCTTTCTTCAGATTGTCAATAATGGATTGTAGTATCCATTTCTCTTTGTGTTCCTGAAAAATAGCCCAGGCTTTGGGATGATATTTTTTTAATTCAAACAGGATAGTAGGGTGTATGTTATGAGTGGTAAACTTCAGATGCTGAGCCTCTATAACAAACTCTTCTACCGGATTGGATACTTTCGCCCAGATCTCATTGGCTGTACATTTTTCATAGTCCAGATGATTTTCGATGCAGTGGCACACAATCTCATCCTTATCGGCAAAATGCTGATAGATTGTTTTTTTGGATACACCCAGATGTTTTGCTATTTCGTCCATGGTAATACTCCGGAATCCATATTGAAGAAAGAGTTCTTCTGCTCCTGTTAAAATCCTTTCCCGGATTTCTTTGTCTTTGTCTTCTCTTTCGTCATTTCTCTTTTCTGCAAAGTCACTTTCGCTTTGGCCAACAGATTTTCTAATCATGGTCTTACTTCCTTCTGATCAATTGGGTATCTGGCTGACTCTCCTGAATCGGCCTTAGTGTACATATACTAATTTTTATTTAACAATCAGACTCTGAATAGTGAATGTGTGTGTAAAGGTAATTCCGTATGTCGGCAATGCTGTTCCAGTTGTGTTGTGGAGATACAGGTGCCTTTACAGAAAAGCCTTTTTCGATTCGTTTGGAAAGCTTAATGATCTTTCGGTAGGGAATGCCTAAATCATCGGAAAATAGAGCCTCATCAGGGATTAACCGATCGTCAATCTCAAAGTCTATGAGAATGTGGCGGAGTTTTTCATTAATAATGTTCATAGTTTTGTATGGAAAAAATGTATGGTATGGTTGTAAAAGAAGATACTGTGAAATAATCAGAACTACTATTACTTATGTACTGACAAAACTATGGAAACTTTTTCGTTACAAAAAGTTTCCGATGGGATTTTTTGACGAAACTGCTATTTTTTCGGATGAACCGTTATTTCTATCAGATGAATGGTGTACTCTGGAAACTATTTTTGTGGTAAAAGTTTTTTGTTGTGTTTTTTGTTAGACAATACATCGAAATCCTGTTTTTTATCAGTAAGAAAAATATACATCGCCGATTTGTTAGGAAAGGAGTTGACCAGTTTCTATATTTTATCTATATTTCAATTCTTTTTTTCAGGAAGATGGTTTTGCTATATAGCTATGGGTATTTTTCATTCCGTACTGGACGAACAAATCAAAAAGTATTTGGACAATAATTACCTGATAGACGAGAAGCTACGCGGTTTATTGTTGGAAATCAGTAAGACATATGAAAAGATTTCAGATAGGGAAGAGAAAGAAGTATCTGAACAGTCTTTGCTACAGAAACTGCAGTTTAACGAAGCTCGATATCGGCAGATTGTTGAATGTACAACTGATCTGATTTATGGATGTGATGCAGAAGGTTATCTGATTTATGCCAATCCGGTAGCATGCCAGCGGTTTGGTTACACAGAAGAGGAGATTCGTCAATTACATTTCACAGATGTAGTTGCATTAGAGCATCGTGAGATGGTGCGGGACTTTTACAAACGACAGTTTGAAGAAAGAATCATAGATACATATCTTGAGTTTAAGTGTCTTACACGAGATGGAAAAACAGCCTGGATCGGAAATAATGTGCATTTGCAACTTAATGCAGAACACAACTGGGTGGTTGGTTTTCAGGGTGTGGCCCGGGATATGACAGAGGCCAAACAGGCTGAAGAAACATTGATTCAGGCAAGGCGAATGGCTGAAGAATCTGTAAAGGCCAAAGAGCATTTCTTGTCTGTAATGAGTCATGAAATACGAACACCACTCAATGCCGTAATTGGTCTGTCTCATCTGCTTCTGGATGAAAATCCACTTCCTAATCAGGTCGAACACCTGCAGGCTATCAAACACTCTGCTGATAGCTTGATGATTATTATCAATGACATCCTGGATTTTTCAAAGATAGAGTCTGGTAAGGTGTCTTTTGAAAATGTTGATTTTAAACTGGATGATATCTTTCGTGGCATAGAGAAGAGCTTGGCTTATAAGGCTAGAGAATCTAATCTGCGTTTGCTGATAGAAACAGATCCTCGCTTGCCAGCTACTGTAGTGGGCGATCCGTTGCGACTGAATCAGATAATCCTTAATCTGGTCAGCAATGCTATTAAATTTACGGAGAAGGGCTTTGTAGAAGTAAAAGCTCAGATGGTGAGCCAGAAAAAAGATACGATTACTATTGAGTTTAAAATTACAGATACAGGTATTGGTATTCCAGCTAATAAACTGAGCACTATCTTTGAAAGTTTTACCCAAGCTTCGCATGAGACTACCCGTAAATATGGTGGTACAGGACTGGGACTTACTATTACTAAAAGACTGGTCGAGTTGAAGGGTGGAACTATTCAGGTGAAAAGTAAGATAGGATTGGGATCTACATTCACAGTATTACTTACCTTTGAGAAGTCTCATCTTACAGCACCTGTTATTCCTGTTCCCAGTGGAAATACAATTGAAGCATCTACAGAGTCTCTCGATAACTTACAGGTATTGTTGGTAGAAGACAATCGAATGAATCAATTGGTTGTAAAAAAGTTTATGGAGAAATGGGGAGTGAGAATGGATATTGCAGAAAATGGGATTGAAGCTATTGAAAAGCTGAGAGAAAGTACTTTTAGTCTGGTGTTGATGGATTTGCAGATGCCCCAAATGGATGGATACAAAGCTGCCCGTTATATACGCTACAATATGGACTATCCGTATCGAAATATTCCTATTGTAGCACTGACTGCATCTGCCATGGTGGATGTAAGACGTAAGGTAATGGATGCTGGCATGAATGACTTTATTACCAAACCATTTGATCCCCGTGATTTATACCTGAAGATTTTAAAGTTTTCTATGAAAGGATCTCAGTCTGATGAAAGTCCCATTTTCACACCATCTGTGTTACCTGGAAACAATGGATATGTAAATCTCCAATATCTGGAAGAAATTTCTGCCAATAATCAGGAGTTTATAACAGATATGATTCGGTTATTTCTGCGTCAGATGCCTCAATTTGTACAAAAGCTTAAAAAGGCTTGTGAGAATGCCAACTGGATGGATTTGAGGTATATTACCCATAAAATGAAATCTTCATTATCTACCATTGGTATTTTTGAATTGGAATCCGTGATTCGACAACTGGAGACCTATGCTGCACAGGAAAGTCATCTGATTGAGGTTGTACAACTATGCAACCATGTGGAGCGGGTATGTGAGGAGGTCTATACTGAACTAAAAGAAAAGCTCAATGAGAAAAATCTAAAGCTGATTAAATAAGGTTCTTCTATTGAACTGGAAAATAAAACGCTCCCAAAAAGTTTTGGGAGCGTTTTATTTTTCGGCTAGATTCCTCTATAGTATCATTCAATTAGAAGATGTTATCTTTGCCACATCTTTACTACTGCCTGATTTTGACTTCTAATGTCCGATTTTACTTTTGGTGGTTCGTCGCTACATTATACCTGTACAGGTTCCGGAAAACGTGTGTTATGGGTGTTTCACGGATTTGGTCAGACACTCCGGAATATGGATGTACTTGTGCAGCAACTTAGTGAGCAGTTTACTGTCTACTCATTTGATTTGTTTTTTCATGGCCAAAGTGTGTGGGGACACAAGGAGAATCTGCTCTCAAAACTACATTGGAAAGAATTGGTAGAGACATTTCTTACCCAGGAAAAGATTGACAAATTTTCGGTCCTAGGATTTAGTATGGGTGGAAAGTTTGCATTGGCAACCTTGGAAAGTTTTCCTGAGCGAATAGAAGAACTAATTCTGATTGCACCTGATGGAGTGAAAACTAACTTTTGGTATAGCCTGGCTACCTACCCTTCCTGGGCAAAAAAAGCTTTCAGAGGTGTTGTGATACGACCTCGTCGGTTTCAACAACTGGCACTTTGGATGAGACGTTTGCGTGTGGTAGACAAGGGTGTAGTGCGATTTGCTCAAAGTCAGATGAATACTCGTGAAAAACGTCACAGAGTGTACTTTTCGTGGATAGTTTTTAAGGAACTAGCTTTTGACATGAACCATATTGCAGAATTGATTAAACAATATCAGATAGGAGTGAGTATGTTCATTGGGAAGTATGACAAAATTATTACAGAACATAACATGCGTCCATTTCTGCAAAAAATACCTGATCATACATTTATTATACTGGAAAGCGGGCATAACAGATTGGTTGAAGCCGTTGCTGAACATTATACCAAGGGATTTTCGGTACATAAAAGTCGGTGACTTTCCTTTGTACTGGAAAAGATACTATTTTGCATACAGTTTTTATTCTTTATTGATACATGAAATATTTGATTGTAGGGTTAGGAAATATAGGCCCGGAGTACGAATTAACACGACATAATATTGGCTTTTTGGTGGTAGATCAACTGGCCGACAAAATAGGTACAGATTTTACAATGGATCGGCTGGCCTATCGGGCAGAAGGTCGTTACAAGGGAAAAACGTTGATTATCATAAAACCTACCACTTATATGAATCTGAGTGGTAAAGCTGTCAATTACTGGTTGAAAACCGAAAAGATTCCTCTTGAGAACCTATTGGTTATTACAGATGATCTGGCTCTGGACTATGGCAAGATACGTGTACGTGGTAAAGGGTCACATGGTGGCCATAATGGATTCAGAGATATAGAGGCTGTACTTCAGACACAAGAGTATGCCCGTTTGCGTTTTGGTATTGGCAGCACCTTTTCCAAAGGCAAACAGGTAGATTATGTGTTGGGAAACTTCTCAAAAGACGAATTTGCGGAACTGCCTTTGCATATTGATAAGGCCTGTGATGCGGTATTTTCATTCTGTACAGCAGGATTGTCTCAAACTATGACACAGTTTAACTCCTAGAAACTGCTGCTCTGTATTGATGACATGTTAGTTTGAAGAAAACTTTAGTATGTCCGCAACAAAGTTATCTGGCAATTTTTTAAAACCTTTTCATTCCCGAATTGCACCCACTCCCAGTGGTTTTCTGCATATTGGGAATGTTTTTTCATTTGTTATCACCTGGCTACTGGTTCGTAAAACACAGGGAAGCTTACTACTTCGTATTGATGATCTGGATTATGACCGGGTAAGACATGAGTATATCAAAGATATATTTGAAACGCTAGACTGGCTTGGTCTGGATTGGGATCATGGTCCGCAAGGAGTGGATGACTTCAATAATCATTATTCGCAGATTCACAGAATGGATATGTATCAGGCTTTGTTGACTAAACTGGTCAAAGATCCTGTTGTGGTATATGCTTGTGATTGTTCCCGAACCAGAATACAGGAACTTGGTAGTTATACGAATATATGCCGTTATCGGCGTCTGCCACTGGATAATAACGATAGTGCATGGCGTATGTGGGTATCTGATGATACACATGTTTGCTGGAATGAACTACATCAGGGAACCACTCATGTAGAATGTAGGTCTGTAACAGAACAGATTGGAGATTTTGTAGTGAAACGACGAAATGGGCAACCTGCCTATCAGGTAGCTTCGCTGGCAGATGATCTGTATTTTGGTAGTAATTGTATTGTGCGAGGAAAGGATTTGTTGCCTTCCACTACTGCCCAACTCTGGATGGCAGGTTTGTTGGCGCAAACAAGCTTCTCGGGGTCTGTCTTTTATCATCATCCTGTGGTAATGGATGTATCTAAGCAAAAACTGTCTAAATCAGCAGGAGCCATGTCTGTTCGGTCTTTGCGTGAGACTTCTGTACAGGCTGGAGTTGTCTTTCGCAATTTGGCTCGAAGTATGGGAATACCATATGAGGACATCTTTACTGCCCAGGATTTGTTACAACAATTTAACTTTCAATTACCCCAAACACTTTCTCCTGATCTGACTCTATGAGTAGTTATTCACTATGAAAAGTATCAGATCTCTGATAATTCTGAAATGTGACCAGTATTTCGATAGTTTGAAAAATTAACCGGAACTTCAGTCAATGACAGAGATGACTGGAATTCCGGTTAGACAGAAAAATGAACCGAGTTCAAATATTTTTGTAAAATGACTGGTATTCGGATATTTTTTCAACCTGACCGCATTTCCAGTCAAAACCAAAAGTGAACGGAACTATGGTCAAAACTAAAAGCGATTCGATTTCTGTTCATTTTTTATTTTGATCAACAAGTTTGTGTATGCAGGCTTTGTTGGAAGTTTGAACAGAATTCAAATATTTTCCAAACCAATCAGAATACAAATTATTAATGATGTTGGTTTTGTCACTTACAGAAACCTATCAAAACTTACTGTAAATCTAACAAGAAGTACTTCGCATGAATAAAATAGAGTTGCTTGCCCATGCCTTACAGACATTTTCAGGAATGGATCAGGAAGCATTTGATTTGTCAGTGCCTTTCTGGCAGGAACGTAGTTATGACAAAGGTGAGTTCTATAATGAGTATAAAAATGTATGTCGACATCTGGGATTTGTTATTGATGGCGTTTTCAGGACCTACTATATTCATTCTGATACCGGAGAAGAGAAAAATGCATTCTTCTTTTCCAAAAATCAGATCATAGTTTCCTACAAGAGCTTTATCAACCAGGCTCCATGCAATTATTATACGGCTAGTCTGACAAATTCAACCATTCTCTATATTGGGTATGAGCAACTGATGCATCTGTATTCACAATCTCATCAATGGGAAAGGCTAGGGCGACTGATTGCCGAATCTGCTTTCAATACCTCCATGGGGCGAGCCGAAGATTTTATGTTTCGTACACCTGAACAACGCTATCAGGATCTGGTTGAAATGCATCCGGATATTTTTAATAATGTTCCATTATATCATATTGCTTCTTACTTAGGTATTCAGGGGCCTTCACTAAGCCGTATTCGCAAACGCATGGCACAACGTTAATTTCCTTCTAACAACTGACGAATAATCTCAGATGTAGTCCTTCTGGGTGCTTTCGATGCATTTTGTCCTGCCCATAGAGAGAGAAACTGGCTATTGTTTGTCTTTCTGGCTAGTTCACGTATCGCTGCAGTGAGGCTATTCTGAACCGGATAAGGAGGAATGGATATACCTGAGGAGTCTACAGCTTGGGTATACAGATTCGGAAGGCCACGAGCCCATCGTCCTGAAAAGGATTGGGTAAGGATCGAGTCTTCTGCTACTGATTGTTGTATGGCATCTTTGTATGACTCAATCGCAGCACTTTCCATACTTGCTAAAAATAAACTACCGATTTGTACACCGTGTGCCCCTAGTGCCAATATCGCATCAATACCTGCCTTATTATAAATACCCCCGGCAGCCAGTAATGGTTTGTTGGTAACTGCTTGTACTTGTGACAGTAATGGCAGCAGTCCTACCATCGGTAAGTGGTCATGTTCCAGAAAAGTACCCCGATGACCACCTGCTTCTATTCCCTGTACTGTAATTATATCAATATCTGTTGCAGCTACCAGTCTGGCTTCTTTTACACTGGTTACCGTTGCTATAAGGATAGTTCCTTTTGATTTAAATAAACGAATTTCTTCATCTGTAAGGATTCCAAATGTAAAGCTGACAATCTCTATATTCTCCTCCAATAGGATATCCAGTTGGTCTTTATAAGAGTAAAACCGCACATTTTCAATCGTAAGAGGTGTATACGGTACTCCGTTTTCTTTACAGAGTTGTTCCAGAAAAGTATTCATCTGAGAAAACTCATCTATTGAAAACTGAACTGGAATTGGATGTGCAAACAGGTTAACCGCAAATGGTTTATTGGTAAGTGCTTTGACCTTTCGAATCAATTGCTGAGCTGTTTCAGGAGACAGTCCACCTATTGCCAGAGAACCTAGCGCACCTGCATCGGAAGCGGCAGCAGCCATTTCAGGAGTGGAAACGCCCAGCATAGGAGCTTGTACAATTGGATAATCAATGTATAATAGCTGGGTTAAGGAGTTGTTCCAGGTCATGATAATAAAGTCAAAAATGGAAACAATGCTCAAAAAATAATAGACCCTCTCTCATTAACTGAGAGAGGAGTCTGGATATTAGGCTAGTTTTGCACTAAGAGTAATTTCTGCATTCAGCAATTGGGATACCGGACAGTTTTGTTTAGCTTCTAAAGCTGCTGCCTGAAATGCCTCTTCTGTAATAGAAGGTATAGTAGCTGTCAGATCCAGATGAATGGCTGTGATCTTACCATCTTCAAATGTAACTTTTGCCTGTGTATCCAGATTATCAGCAGTAAATCCTTTTTCTGCTAATACAAAACTCAGTTTCATGGTAAAGCATCCTGCATGTGCTGCGCCAATTAGTTCTTCTGGATTGGTACCCACACCATCTGCAAAGCGGGTTTTAAATGAAAGTTGTGCTTTGTTTAATGTTGTGCTTTGAGTAGATACTGTTCCCTGGCCTTCCATGCCAGTTCCTTTCCAGTTTGCACTTGCAGTTCTTGAGAATTTCATGATAATAGATTGTTTAAGGTATAAAAAATGTGTGAGAAATATAGGTAATTAATTGTTATTGGGCCAAGTTAATCTATAATCTGCATTTTGGTTTTAATGGTTTTAGGTATTTTCTTAGTTGATTTTGATAAGACAAAGATCTGGCAACTAGAGGAGAATAATTTTAACTTGGGTTAAAATCGTAACATAATTCAAAAATTATTTGGCAGATTTTTGTGTTTGATTTCAGAAGGAATCTAGTCCTATAAAGGGATTCATGTGATCCATCTCTTTGTTGGGTTACACTTCGTTATATTAAATCCTTTGATTTTTTCGTAACTTTGTGAAAAAACAGTTTTTAAGTTGTCTGAATCAAGATGTTATCTATAAATAATCTTTCTTTTTACTTTGGTGGGCGAGCATTATACCAGGAGGCAAATTTACACATCAAACCCAAAGATAGAATTGGCCTCATAGGATTGAATGGAACCGGAAAATCGACATTACTACGTTTGATAGATGGTGAGTATCAGCCAGATGAAGGCAGTATTTCCAAAGCAGGTGGCTGTACTATTGGTTTTCTGAACCAGGATTTACTTTCCTATCAGACTGAAGACAGTATTTTGTCAGTTGCTATGCAGGCATTTGAACAAGAAAATAAACTTCAGCAGCAGATCAATGAGTTATTACACCAGTTGGAGGTTTCTTATACTGACAGTCTGATTGATAAACTAACTCGTTTGCAAGAGCAGTTTGATACATTAGGAGGATACACCATTCAGGCAAGAGCTGAAGAAATTCTGGAAGGGTTAGGATTTCGTACTGAAGAACTGCAACGTCCTTTGCGTGAATTTTCCGGAGGATGGCGTATGCGTGTTATGTTGGCTAAAATGCTTCTTTCCAAACCAGCTCTGCTCCTTCTGGATGAACCTACCAACCACTTAGATCTACCCTCAATCCAGTGGCTGGAAGATTACTTAAGTGACTATGAAGGTGCCTATATAATTGTATCTCACGATAGAGAATTTCTGGACAATGCCATTGAAACAACGGTTGAGGTTGCTAATCAAAAGCTGAATACATATTCTGGGAATTACAGTTTTTACCTGGAAGAAAAGGCCTTGAGAAATGAAATTCAGCGGGGTGCTTATGAAAATCAGCAGGCTAAGATTCGCCAGACCGAACGTTTCATTGAACGTTTCAAAGCAAAAGCAACAAAAGCACGGCAGGTACAATCACGTGTGAAGGCACTGGACCGAATGGATATGATTGATGCGGTTGTAGATGAAAATGTGAAAGTACATTTTCGTTTCAACTTCCGTCAGCAAAGTGGGCGCAATGTACTTTCTATTGAAGATGTAAGTAAGTCTTATCCACAGAAGCCTATTCTTAAACATGCTACTGCTCGTATTGAACGAGGGGATAAAATAGCACTGATTGGGGCTAACGGAAAAGGAAAGTCAACTTTGCTACGCATTGTTGCCGGAACGGAAAATATAGATGGAAAACGTGAGATTGGGCACAACGTAAATTTTGCCTTTTTTGCTCAGCACCAATTAGAAGCTCTAAACGTAGAGAATACTATTCTGGATGAACTCAAACAGGCTGGTACAAACAAAACAGAAGTAGAGCTTAGAACTGTTTTAGGGTGTTTTCTTTTTAGCAATGATGAAGTATTCAAAAAGATCAAAGTACTTTCCGGAGGGGAGAAATCTCGTGTAGCTCTGGCTAAAACGTTGATCTCTGAAGCTAACTTTCTGCTTCTGGACGAACCTACCAATCACCTGGATATGCAATCCGTAAGTATTCTGATTCAGGCGCTTGAGCAGTATGAAGGTACATATGTGGTCATAAGTCACGACAGACACTTTGTAAGTCATGTTGCCAATAAAATCTGGTTCATAGAAGATTACCAAATAAAGGAATATCCTGGTACCTATGATGAATTTGAAACATGGTATGCAGAACGTGAGAAAAATAAAGCTACACAGGTGGCCCCTATAGAAACAAAATCTGTTACTACCAAGCCTGTTACCAGTAAACCCATATCTGCTGACCCTACTGTTACTAAAAATCTTCAGAAGGCCAATCGCCGTGTAGAAGAATTGGAGAAGAAAATTGCAGAATTGGAAACACAAAAACATGATCTGGAGCATCAGATGGCTCATTTCTCTGCTGAGAATAATACAGAAGAAGTTACTAGGATATCAGGTGTATATCAGCAGGTAATGCAGACAATGGATAAAACCATGGAAGATTGGGAGGTAGCAACACTGGAAGTAGAAGAACTGGAAAAAAAGCTAGCATAGTTATAGCATAAAGTCTGGTGCTAAGCAATAGACTTGCATCAGACTTACTCCTTTATTTTCTTTTGAAGTTGAGTTTTGGCAGAGGAATATCTTCGCATCAGACTTTTTTCTACTCCAATGATATCAGCCCAGGGTTGAAACAGGCTTAATGCCTCTGCTGTATTTATCCGATTGTCTATATTTGTCACTTTATCAAAAATAAGGGTACGAGTCCATAGCTTGTACTCCTCCTGATAATTGTATACTTGTGCAATAGCATGGATGGTCTCAAAATCAAGTCCATGAAGAGTATTGCTGATCAGACCCGACTGGTACACTGAGTTCTCCAAAGGAGGAATATAGATACCTTTCCATCCAGAAATTAGTTGAAATCCTCCACTTTTCCAGAAGCCTGCTTGTAATCTGTCTTTACCAAGTGTATGATATAAGGCCTGGCTTGTTTTCAGAACGTGTTCACGATACGCCAGAGATTGTTGTAATTTTTGCTGGTTGGAGTCAATCTCCATAGACAGGTTTTTAAGAAAGTCTTTTTGTTTAATGGTTTCATTATGTTGTTCATTCCAGTTGCTGGCAACAAGACCCAGATATACACCTGCTGTAATAAGAACCAGTTCTCCCAATAGCTTAACCAGACCTTCCTTGATGTTTTGACCTATGGACATTGGTAGTTTAAAATGTTTAGACGAATTTGGCCGAATATAATTATTTGAACGTAAAACCACAGTCACTCGTAATGCATTTATAATGTAATAGTCTCAATATCATGATAAGCAAACCTGAAAATACTTATGTTAGACCTTGGCATATATTGCTGGATATAGATGGAGTATTCATTACAACACCTATCTGGAAGCCAGATGTGTTGCATGAGGATGGATATTCAGATTTTCGTCAGGACTGTGTTAAGAATTTTAACGAACTGGTACAACAGATAGATGCTCGCATTATTATTACCTCTTCACGCAGGCATACCAAAAACAGAGACGAACTAGCTCTTATATTTCAAAACAGAGAAATTCATACTCCAATAGAAGCATTATTGCCTATATATGAAAATGTAAATAATAGAAAAGAAGAATTAACGTTATTTATATTACAGAACTGGTATGAGAAGTATATTATTATAGATGATGATATGTCATTGCATGAACTTGAGCCAGATATAAAGCAGAATTGCATAATTACAACCTATTCCAGAGGATTTGATAGGGAAGCTTTGGCTACTACACAATTGCTCATTTCAGGCTGATAGTGATAATATCATCATTTCAGATACATTTCTTTGTAATCCTGATTTACTTCGCTACCTTTGCAACCTTTTGTAATAAATAGAGGTTTTTACTGAAAATCTATTGTTTTTAAACTGACAAAACACCCCAAAGGTGTTTGTAATTCCTACCTATGAAGCTCTCTGAGTTTAAGTTTGACCTTCCTGCGAGCCTGATTGCCAACTATCCTGCCGAAAATCGGGACGAAGCTCGGCTTATGGTTGTTAATCGCCAGACCAAAACTATCGAACATCGCGTGTTCAAAGACATCATCGACTATTTTGGTGATGGTGATATGATGGTGGTGAACGATACTAAAGTATTTCCTGCCCGTTTATATGGTAACAAAGAAAAGACAGGGGCAAAAATTGAGGTTTTCCTTTTACGGGAATTAAATCGTGAAGCACATTTATGGGATGTACTTGTAGATCCTGCACGTAAAATTCGTGTGGGGAACAAGTTGTATTTCGGAGATGGAGATTTGGTTGCCGAGGTGATCGATAATACTACTTCCCGTGGTCGTACTATTCGTTTCTTATATGACGGTACTCCGGAAGATTTCTATCATACAATTGAATCATTGGGTGAAACTCCGCTGCCAAAAATTATCAAGCGGAAAGTAGAACCTGAAGATCGTGACCGTTATCAGACTATTTTTGCTGAAAATAAAGGTGCTGTCGCTGCCCCAACAGCTGGCTTACACTTTACCAAGCAGGTTGTGCGTCGTCTGGAAATAAAAGGTGTACATCTGGCTCCCATTACATTGCATGTGGGTTTGGGTACATTCCGTCCGGTAGATGTAGAAGATCTGACCAAGCACAAAATGGATTCTGAAAACTTCAATGTACCTGCTTCTACAGCAGATGCCGTAAATGTGGCGCTGGACAATA
Organism: Xanthocytophaga flava; assembly: GCF_030068545.1. Taxonomy (NCBI): domain Bacteria; kingdom Pseudomonadati; phylum Bacteroidota; class Cytophagia; order Cytophagales; family Rhodocytophagaceae; genus Xanthocytophaga; species Xanthocytophaga flava. The sequence continues at coordinate 48,475 of NZ_JASJOR010000005.1, forward strand.
AAAAGAAAGTATGTGCTATTGGCACTACTACCATGCGTACACTTGAATCCTCTGTGTCTGCTAATGGACGTTTGAAGCCTAATCAGGGATGGACAGATAAATTTATCTTTCCTCCATATGATTTCAAAATTACCAATGCAATGGTAACCAACTTCCACTTGCCTGAGTCTACTTTGTTTATGATGACAGCCGCTTTTGGAGGATTTGATTTTATCCATCATTGTTATCAGACTGCGATCAAAGAAAAATATCGCTTCTTCACCTATGGTGATGCAATGCTGATTCTATAAATTATAGTAAATCCGTTCTTCTGTTTAATGAGAGGAACGGATTTTTTGTATTTCCAAAGGTTTTAGCTGCCTGATCATGAAAACCTTAGCTCTCTATTTCTCTCTTCTCATAATTGGTATTATCTGTTCTTCGTCAGTTCCTGCTACTAATACCCCAAAGAAACTTCCTATTGACTATTGCGAGGTCTATGGTGCCATTTATCTGGAAAAGGATCGGTCTTTTGCAGATGTACGTGTATACATTGAGGAAAGTGAAGGATTAGCCAAAATGCAGGTTTTTAAGGAAGATAACGCCTTGTATGCTGATAAACCTGGAATCTGGTATATTACTAAGAACCGTAACCTGGCTAATTATCGTGTATATATTGAAGAAAACCGTTCATTTGCTCAGTTCTCTATCTATTACATAGATAATCCCTCATTTGCTGGCTGCCGGTAACCTCTACTATTTTTGAATAATTGAGTCGTTAAATACATATAGGGTTTTGGTCTATTCATAATGACAATCGCAGATTTATAGGTATTCATACAGTTTTTAACACCTTGTGCATTTCTTTCCTGATAATAGGATTGCTTCGGTATTCTGCTTCTGCTATTTGTAAAGAAAGTCTAAAGCTTAGCTCTGCTATTTTTACTCCATACTTCTGTCTCTGTAATAACTTCACCAAAGATACATCATAAGGCTCTTTAATTTTCGGCGGCGAAAGGCCGTAATGATATTATTTGAGATGCCCACCGCTTATCTAAAAATCACTTATGTAAGTTTGTGACACTGAACGTGTTGGATACTGTCTTATAAATTCTAATTTTTGTAATTGGCAAAAAAATACTATACAAACCCTTACCACATTGGATTTCATTGAGTTAAAAGTTTTCGTATCGCCTGAATGGGCAGAGATTATTATCGCCGAACTAGCTGAAATTGGCTATGAATCGTTTGTAGAGTTCGACGAAGGCATTATTGCCTATGTACAAAAGTTGCAGTTTAGTGAAGAATTATGGCAATCAGTTGTTGAAAAATACACTGATTTTGTGACAATTGACTATACAGTTGCAGAGATGCAACGTAAGAATTGGAACGAAGAGTGGGAAAAAAATTATCAACCTATTGTAATAGATGATCAATGTATTGTAAAGGCATCATTTCATCAGATTGAAGAAAAATATCCCTATGAGATCACTATCAACCCTCAGATGTCGTTTGGCACAGGGCATCATGAAACTACTACACTGATTCTTCAAAGTCAGTTACAGTTGGAACATGAGGGATTAAAAGTGATGGATGCAGGCAGTGGAACAGGTATCCTGGCTATTATGGCTCAGAAAAGAGGTGCAGTTCTGATAGATGCTTTTGATATAGATGAATGGGCGGTAACCAATGCTGTTGAAAATTGCCAGATGAATCAGTCTGACAAAGTTCGTGTACAGCAGGGAACCATTGCGAGTGTACAACTGGAAGATGTTTACGATATTATATTGGCTAACATTAATCGTAATATTTTATTGGATGAAATGCCATTGTATGCCAGTAAGTTAGTTTCTGGCGGAACATTATTGTTAAGTGGTTTTTATGAACAGGATATCCCTGAACTTGAAAAAAGAGCTAGTGAATTTCAGTTAGTAAAAAAACAACAAACCTCAAAACACCAGTGGGCGTCTTTGTGGTTTGAGAAAAGATAATGAGTAAAAGAAGCTCTCTGCTATATGTGATTCTTAGTGCAGAGGGCAAATACGTTTGTGAGTATACCAGCTAGTGCAAAAAAACGTTTAATAAAGAAACGAATCTTAGATGAAAAAGAAAGTTTACATTCTTCTCGTATTCAATCTGTTAGCAACCATACTAACATATGCGCAGTCTTTTAAAATTTCGGACAAACAGGAAGAGTTTGTAGCGGATGTATCTAAGATGTTGGCAAGCACTAAAAATGAAAAGCTGACTCAACTGGGCTCTGACTTTGGAACAGCCTGGAATAGTCTGAATGAGGCTCAACGAACGAAAATAATAGCTGTCACACAAAAAATGAATGTGAAGAAATATCGTGTTTCTCCACATTATGAATCATTATTTGGGGCTCTTACCTATGCAATTACCAAAGAGAATACCCCCGCTGATGAATATTCCAAGCTATTAAATGTGATAGAGAAATCCGTAAATCAGTTTGATGGCAAAACATTAGCAGAAGTCTTAAAGAATATGTCTGTATTCTTTGAGAATAAAGCATTGTATAGTACACATTATAGTAGCTTACAGGTGACAGGCGGTAGCTATACATTTGAGTTTATTGGTGAGGCGGCACCTTCTGAAGTACTGCCTCCTGCCGAAGAACCAAAAGAGGAGAAAAAGGTAGAAGAGGTGGTGGTTGAAACACCTAAAAAAGATGACAAGAAAACACCTGCAAAGAATACAGTTACAAAGAATACCGCCAAACCTAAAAAGGTTGATGACGGCTGGGGATCATTTGACGATAAGCCAGCTGAAGATGCCAGCAAAAAGAGTGCAGATGATGGATGGGGATCGTTTGATTCAAAAGATGATAAGAAAACTGCAAACAAAACGAATGATGATGGTTGGGGTTCTTTTGATGACAAACCTAAAACATCTTCAAAAACCAAGAACAAAACATCGAATACCAACAATAAATCTACTGCACAAGCCAAACAAAATGATGGATGGGGGGATGCTCCCGTAGAAGAAAAGAAACCGCAGACAGATGATTGGGGTACTCCAGCTACAGACTCTGAACAAAAAACAGATGCGAATAGTGGATGGGGAGATAATTTCCAAACACCTGAGAGTACATTTTTGCAATCTACTTTACCTCAGGTTTCCGGACCTGTACTGGTATTGACAAAAGCAGATTTTACATTTATCAGTCCACACGATTCCGCTGCTCTGATAGGAACAAGCGGATCAGTAATGTTACAGAATGGTACTTTTGTAGGTAAAGGTGGAAAGTTTGACTGGAGTACTGCTGGTAAACCAGAGATCTATGTGGAACTAAAAGACTTTAGCTTTAATGTAAAAAAATCTCAGTTGTCAGCAGACAATGTTACACTGCACTATCCTGAAAAAATAGAGACCCCTGTGCCAGGTGTTTTTCAGTTTGCAAGTAAAAAACATTCTTCACCTGCAACTGCAGAATATCCTAAGTTTACGTCCTTATATAGCAACATTGTCATTAAAGACATTGGACCTAATCTGGTTTACAAAGGAGGATTTTCATTGGCTGGTCGTAAAATGTCCAGTAAGTCATTATATGGCAAGATGTGTAGTTTGAGTTATGTAAAAGATGGACAAACAAAGTTTAAAACCCGTGGGACACAATACGAATTTCAGGATTCTACCATTGTTGGTCAGCAGGTTAGTGTGACCATTCCTATGCGCCGGGATTCTATTTATCACCCTGCTGCTCGGATGACATACAAACCGTTTTCAAAACAGCTCCGGTTAAATCAGAAAAATGATGGTTTTCAGAATACTCCTTATATCAACTCATTCCATAAAGTAGATATTGTTATGGATGGATTGCAATGGAATCCCGACAGCAGTGAGATCAATTTCTATACGTTGAATGCCCGTATGGAAGTACCGGGTATCCTGGAATCACATGATTTCTATGATTCTACACGGTATTTTGATTTGCGTGGTATGTATTCTTTCCATCCATTGCAGATATTAGCTTCACAAGCAAAAAAGGCCAAACGGACTACCTTTACTATTACAGAACTAGCTACCACCTATAAGCTCAATCCATCAGTAGTGCGCAATGCAATGATTCGGATGATGCAGGGTGGTTTTGTGGATTATAATTCGGATATGGACGAAGTACGAATGACTCGTAAAGGGGACCATAACGTATTGGCAGGTAATAAGAAACGTGACTATGACAGCTTTGTTATCAATTCCTATATTAAGGATAAACCCAATGCATCGCTGGATCTTCAAACTAATACGCTGACAGTAAGAGGGGTAGAGAAGTTCCCATTGAGTGAGAAACTGGAGGTATATGTGTTGCCACGAAGTAAAGAGATTCAATTGCTTAAAGACAGAAACTTCCTGCTGGAAGGGGAGGTGCAGGCTGGTAACTTCCGCTTTAAAGGATCAGGGTTCTCTTTCCTATACGACGAATTTACTGTGGAGATGAACCAGATTGATACCATTCTCTTTACTCCAAAAGAAGCAAAAGGTAAATCAGATAGTGTACAATTGGGATCAGAGATCCGGTATTCAGCAGGGACATTATACATCAATAAACCAGATAATAAAGCTGGTTTGAGAGATTATCCGGAATATCCACGTCTGAATGTACAATCAGGTGCTGCTATCTATTTTGACCAGAAAGATCGTATCAACGGGTCTTATAACCGAAATGTACGTTTTGAGGTTCCAAGTATTACACTGGATAGTTTGAACTCAAAGAACCCTGAATATAAGGGGACATTCTATTCGGATGGTATATTTCCTGAATTCGAGGAAGATCTTATTGCTATGTCCGATAACTCTCTTGGGTTTAAGCATAAAGTTCCGTCAGGTACCTATCAGCTCTTTGGTAGTGAGGATAGCCGTATGATTTTTGCCGGCGATTTGATTATGGACCGCAAAGGATTACGTGCTTCCGGACGCATTGATCACCTGAACACTACTTTGACAGCCAAAGATATTGTCTTTACTCCCGATTCTGTTTTTGCCAGAGGACCACAGGCAGATATTAAGGCTGCTACTTTGGGAGCGGTGGCTGTACCAAAAGCTACAGTCAAAGATTTTAAGCTGACGTGGAAAGCCAAAGTAGATAGTATGATGATCTCTAGTACCAAAACTCCTTTTGAGATCTATAAGGAAACCGGTGCATCATTCAGTGGTACGATGGTTGTACGACGCAATGGTTTGTTTGCAGATGGGCAGTTTGACAGACCTGACTCAGATATAAACTCTCCTTCTTTTGCATTTGAGAAAAACAAATTCAGTGCAGGTGATGCAGAGTTTCGTATTAAATCCAAGACGCTGACCAAACCGTCCTTACTTGCCAACTTTGTAAACGTTAATTTTGATATGGGCAAAGGAATGGTAGAAATCAAGACTAGTACAAACCCTGATCTTATAGGATTTGCCAGTCTGGAATTCCCTTATTGTGAGTATAAGACATCTATTCAGGAGGCTACCTGGTTGCTTGATAAGAAGTTAGTATTCATGAAGGGTGATGTGAAGACTTCGACATTTACATCCAACAACCCACAACATGAAGGATTGACATTCAATGGTAGTGTGGCTGGTTATAATATTGATAAAATGACATTGAGTATCTCAGGTATTCCATACATTGTTTCTGCTGATGCGCGTATCTATCCAAGCAAGGGAACCGTAATGATTACCGAGAATGCTAAAATGCAACCTTTGTCAAAAGCCGTACTGACACTGGACACAACAACCTCTTATCACAAGCTGGTAGATGGTGAAATTCAGATCTTGTCCCGTAAGAAGTTTGCAGGTAATGCAACATACGCCTATACCAACTTTGAAGGAAAAACCTTTAATGTGAAAATGCGTGACTTTGAAACCCGTACAGAAGAAGCAAAACGTAAGAAAGATGTTCCTCTTGAATATACAGCTGCTACGGGTATTGTAGATGAAGGTGATAAATTTTATCTGACATCCAGGATGTTGTTTAAAGGAGCTATTACGATGAAATCTCCCCGAAAGTACCTGGATCTTGATGGCTTTGTGAAGCTCGACTTAAAATCTACCAGTAGTCTTGCCGACTGGATTTCTTACAAAAGTAAGCCAGAGGATGAAGGGGTAACGATCACAGTAGATGAGAATCTGAAGAGTGGTGAGACACAGATGACTGTGGGTGTGCATGTTGATAAAGAAACTTCTTCTGTTTATACTACCTTTATTTCTGCCAAGAGCCATGCAGATGATAAGGACATTCTGATGGCTACAGGACAACTTACCAACAACGATGAAGGAAACGAATTTAAGGTTGTTGACCCCGAAAGAGCCAAGAATAACAAATATGCCGGTAATCAATTTATCTTGGATGATAATACAGGTAAGATCCGTCTGGAAGGAAACCTGAGACTGTTTGAGGATCCGGGAAATTATCTGCCTGTGTCTTCAGGAAGTGGGGAAATAGATCTTAAAACCAATAAATATACATTCAACACACTGATGGGATGGAACTTCCCTACATCTACTCAGATTTATGATGAAATGGCGGCAGGAATTTTGGAAGCCAAAGAGAATGAAGGCGTAGGACAGGAAGCGGCAGAAGATAACAAGGAAAGATTCCTGATGAAAATTGCGCAAATCATTGGAGAGAAAGAAACACAATACTGGAAAGACAAACTGACCATTGAGTATATTCCTATGCCTCAGATTTCCAAACGATTTGCATTGCCTCTGGTATTATCTAATGTGGATCTACTTTGGAATGATGAATCTAAAAGTTTTGGTAGTGTAGGTAAAATTGGCGTATCAAATATTGGAAATAACGACATCAATTCTGCCTTTGATGGTATGGTTGAAATTCGTAAAACGGCAGAAGGTGATCAGGCTACTATTTACCTGGAGGTATCTTCTGACAAATGGTACTATATGAACTACCAGCAAGGTCAATATTCATTACTTTCTTCTGATGAGAATTTTAATGCAGTAGTTTCTTCAAAAGGAAAAGGTGGAAAATCGTTCACTGTTGCATTGGCTACTGAAAATGATGTCAATGGCTTCAAGGATCATTTCAATGATACTCACAATAAAGGAAAAGAAATTCCTAAGAAAGAAAAGTCTGTTGTAAAGAAAGAAGAGCCTAAAAAAGAAGAACCTAAGAAGGAAGATTCTAAAATAAAAGAGAAGCCAAAGGCGGATGATAAGCTTGTAGAAGGAGAAGCTGATGAAAATGCGCAGCCTGAGGGAGAAGAAAATACACCTCCAAAAGAAAGTAAAAAGGAGAAAGAGAAGAAAAAGAAATCTGATAAAAAGGCTGACTCCAAAGCAGATGCCAAAGAGAAGAAGAAAAAAGAAGAGAAGCCTAAAACTATCGATGAAGAAGAAGAAGACGGTTTCTAGCTTATCTAAACAAAACACCCTGGCAGAGATGTCAGGGTGTTTTGTTTTAAGCCCTCTTAGGGCATACTTTTTTCATCAGTTGTACTTTCTTATTTATTAACTTTTAATGTAGAATGCTATGTATGCTCAATCCATGCAACCCACAGAATACGAAAAACTAAAAGATAAAATCAAGGGCATTAAAATTGCCATGCTCACTACAATTGACTCTCAGGGAGACTTACGAAGCCGTCCGATGGCAACACAGGAAATGGATGAAAATGGAACCTTATGGTTTTTTACAAGCGATGATTCTCATAAAGTAGAAGAACTGCAACGAAACAATAAAGTGCAAATAAGCTATTCGGATGAGGATGCAGTTACCTATGTGTCTGTTTCAGGAATCGCTGAACTAACCAAAGACTCTCAGAAAATTAATGAACTTTGGTCTGATGCTTTCAGAGCTTGGTTTCCAGGAGGAAAAGATGACCCTAGGTTGGCCTTGTTAAAAATCACTCCTTACAAAGCAGAGTACTGGGATAGTCCGGGTGGTAAGATGCAGACTTTGTTTGAAATGATCAAAGGTGTCTTCACTGGAGAGTCTGATAAGTCATCCCAACATGAAAAACTGGGAAGAGACTCTTAAAGATTTTCGAAGGTAGTGTTATTGAGAAGCTTATAGCCTAATTTTACCAGGCTATAAGCTTATAGCTGAATACTATTACTTTTGTGTCTGACTGGTAAAGGTACTCTCGAATATCCGGTCGGCATTGTTAGTTTCAAATCCATCCCGCAGGTGTTCACGTTTGATTTGATCCGAAGGTAAATGGCGAAACTGAGGTAATACCCGTCGTTCTGCAAACTCTACATAACTACCTGATATCTGATGTTTCTCTCCTTCAGCAAACTCTGCTTCGATCATTTCTGCCACAGAAGAACTTTGAGCCAATCCTCCATCTGGACTGGTTTTTATCTTGCCACCTGAATCATTGAGCTTTATACCCGTATGCTCCAGAAAGGTATTGAATTCAGGAAGTGTATTGTACCCTTTCTTTAGGTTGTGAACACTTATTGTGTAATGGTTCAGATAATATCTGTTGTAGATAACCCAAGCTGCATATTCACTTTCTGCCTGCAAAGCCTGATAATCTTTCCAGGTTGGCTTACGCCAGAGAGGTTTGTGTAAAAACGCATCCACAGCCGCAGGGTCATTCAGATCAAGAGCATTTACCGGATCTGATTTTACTTCATTAGTATAGCTGGTGATAATCTTCTGAATAGGCTCTGAAAGGTCCTGTATTCGCAACTCACTGACAAAGATACGCGGAAAATGAGATTCAGGTGGAGAAAACCAATAGGCATTCAGCTTCTTTCCCTCAAAATAAAAATAATCACGTTTCTGATAGCCATAATGGAGAAATATCTTCTCAAAAGATTGAATACCAAGCTGAGGCACTCCCATGGTTCGAAATGCTATATGATCATTTTCTATTTCATCGGCATGCTGTATAATGCCTTCTGCAACCATGGCATTGAGGATATGATTTACATCCGGAACCCGCTCCTTGTACCGGCGCATAAGTCCGTTCAAAACAAATGTTAAGGTTTCTTTTTGATCTGTATTCATAATGGGATACTGTTTTACTGATCTGAATTATGATATACATATTCCGTAAATAGATTCCGGAATAGTCTGAGTTATTTGAATAGAGTACCGTTGGAGGTAGCCAGAAAGAGGTCAAAAGGAATATCTTCCTGTTTCAGAAAGCCTTTTTGTGGCAATGACTCATTAGCTACCATTTCAACTACAGCAGCAACTGAGGCCGCAGTTGTCCATGAGATAGCACGCCAGTGCTGGCCTTCTATTTGTTTTGGATAATAGGCTTGGTAGAACTCTTCACGCTCAATTTTATCCTCTTTCCATCCCTCTACTACTGTATACACATAGACCACATCTTCCTGTACAGGAGGCTTAGCATTGGTTAAAATGTTTTCGATCAGTTGCCGGTCGTCTTTCATAATCAGTTCATATAACATAAACTTCATGAGTTTAGCATGACCTGGATAGCGAATCGTTTTATAGTTTAGTGTATCGACTCTTCCTGCATAGGTTTCACACATGGTACCTAATCCTCCTGAAGTACTGAATGCTTCAAATTCCTGTCCCTCTATATTAATAACTTCTATGCCATCCAGAGAAGGAACCATTTTGCGAACACCGTTGTGTATCACTTCAGAATCATTAATATACTCGTTTATCACACCTGCCGGAGACCATGTAAATGAATAACCTAATAGGCCGTTAGGATAACGTGGCAGTGCCCCCACACGTAGTTCCATATCGCGAAGTTTGGTAAAGCGTTTTGCCAGATCTGCTCCAACTATTCCGATTAATCCAGGTGCCAACCCACATTGTGGAGCCATAATAGATTTAGATGTCTTTGCCATCTCCCGAATGCTATTTGTAGTAGGAACATCTTCGGTAAGATCAAAATAATGTATACTTAACTGGTGAGCAGTTTGTGCTATCGGCAGATTGAGATTATAGGGGAGACAGGATACAACTGCATCAAATCCTTTAAGGGTCTTCTGCAGAAATGTATGATCTGCAACATCACCTTGTAAGATATCAAAAGGGAGAGGATACGAATAATGAGGTTTATTTTTATCAAGGCCTGTAACACTGAATCGTTTACTCAAAAGTACACCGACTAGTGAGCCTACTTTGCCCATGCCGATTACCAGAACGTTTTTCATGGTTTTTGGGGATGTTAATTAGTAATTGAATAAATGATATAAAGCAATAATATACATATCAGCCCACTCAGAACAGAAATGGATATAGTATCTGTATAGTATGTTAGGTGTGCCCGAAAAGTGGATACGATTATCTAACCATGATTGATTTCATGGTAATTAGATATAATAAACTTTCAGCCTTTTATGGGAATAAAAGAACTAGCACTACGAAGATAGGACAAACGTGCCAGGTCAGACTGTAGTTCAGGATTCAAAAGGTTCGTAGATTTATTTCAGAGCAAATATAGCAAAGAAGAGAAATCTCGCAACTATTCTGAATGTCAATGTGCAAAATCAAGTATACTATTCCTTCTGCTGAGGAATCCGTTCGTATATCTTTGAACCTTCAAACTCTGTAATTAATCGATAAGATTGTAGAGAGAATGTATCTGGTAATTTATGCGATACCATATCTGGAGAAAATATGACAAAGTCATATACGATTTCCTTCCTTGGTAGATACATATCTATGTAGGGAGTTTCTAAGTGTCTCTTAATTTGTTGATTGTGTAAGTAAAACTGAAACCAGTGTTCATTGACAAATATTTTCTGAGGATTTTTTTGAAAGATGTAATCTACGGTCCTTTGTAATGACGTATAAAACTTCTGGGAAAAAGGTCCGTTCTGTGAGGTTAGATTCTGTTGATATGAATGGATACTTTGCAGACTAACACTGATTATCAGACATAAACTTAGCACTATAAATACATACTGCTTCTTTATCCAGACAGATAGCAAATAAAGTACTACCGATAAAGTTATCGGGTACCAGAATGTTAAATATGTCCATACCCGTAAAGGCGGTAATCGACGCAAAATCAACAGGATCAGAATAATTCCTACTACCTGAAAAAAAGTAAAAGCAACAAGTTGTCTGATAAAAACCAGATGGATAAACTTACGGAAAACAAAACCTATGAATAGCCCCAGAAAAAAGATGAGAATATATACCTTATGCCATACATCTGTGAGAAGACTTAATCCTTCAAGAAGTTGAACAAAAAACATCTTCAAAAAATAGGTTTGATTGCTTGCTATCCAACGGTTATCTATTAATGCCTTCCAGCCAGAGAAGGCAAGAATTGGAGAATATAGGAGCAATACAATACTTAGAATTAAGACATTTGTCCATAGGGCTGTTTTGATAAATTCAAGGTTCTGTGTTTTTATTATATAGAACATTTCCCATAGAAAGAGTCCCGTAAAACAATATAGAAAAGTACTGTGTGTATAAAATCCTGCAATACTGCTGGCTATATAACTCAATAGATAAATCTTCCGAGAGCTTCGTTTCCATTCTATAAAAGAGAGAATTGCTAATATAGCCCACATACTCATAAGCATGTATCCTCTGCCCTGAGTTGCATAGATACTGGTAGGAAAACTGATAATACAACAGATTGTGGCAACCAGCGCCACTCTGAAGTTTACCCTTACCAAAAGATAAATAAATATAATAGTAAGAAGACACAGATTTGCTAGTAGAGAAGGCAGACGCATTGTCCAACAACCATCATGTATAAACAAATCAAAGACCGATGCGAACAGGTTAAAAAGAATATGGTTATTAGGCTCAGGGTAATAAAATAATGGTACAAGAGGAGATTGATGGACAAAATAGTTGTAGGCAAAAACTTCATCAACATTGAAAGGAATTTCTATACAATAATAAATGTGATGTACCAGTGCTCCACTATATAGTGCCAGAATAGCTATCTTTTGATAAGTTGTCAGGACGTGATATTGTTTTCGCAGATTTTCACAAAGAAGTATACTCTCACTCTTGACTACTGATAAATATAGAACTACTTGAGTGTATTTATGCCAGAGACACAACACTACTATCCAATACAATAATGTGATAAGGGTCGCCCACTGCCAAAACAGGGTATATTGGAATTGGGTAAAATAATCCTGATCTATGCTGGCAATATTATAAGCTGTATCGAAATGTTCTTTAATCCATGCAATTGTATTAGCATAGGGATAGCTGTAACAAAGGAATAAATAATATAGTAAAAGTATTCCTGTTCCGGCTACTAAAAGAAAGAAAACAGATTTGCGATACATCCTATAAATAGAATAATGGGTAAAGAATGAAATTGATACATCCTTTACCCATTATGTTAGATATCTTCAAAATCAATTGACAAAATCTTATTTTTTAATTTTCAGCTTCTCTCCAATTGAAACGCTAGGAGTTGTTTTGTTATTCCATTCCAACAATTTTTCTACAGTTACACCATGGGCTTTGGCAATCTTGTAAAGTGTATCACCAGGCTTAACCTCATATTCTATAACAGATACACCGGATGTTGGTTGAGTTTTGGTTGTATCTACAGTAGTTTTAGTGGTTGACTGTGACCGAATAGATAATGTTTGACCAATTTGTACGCCATCTGTGTCTGCCAGATTATTCCATTGACGAATCTCAGCAACAGAAACACCATAACGACGACTGATAGAATACAACGTTTCTCCTGCCTGCACAGTATGTGTGGTAGTAGTTGAGGCTGCTGGCTTGGAAACCGTTGCTGGTTTGTTTACTACAGGAGCCGATGTATTGGTTGTGATAGGTGTTTCATCTCCTACGATAAGCCGTTGTCCAATAGATAGACTAGCTGTTTCAGTAAGGTTGTTCCATTGACGTAGCTGTGCTACACTTACTTTATACTGACGTGCAATAGAATACAGTGTTTCCCCAGGCTGCACATTGTGTGAGTTCACCAGAACCACTTCTTCAGTTTTAGGCTGTGTTACAACAATTGGCTCTTGTCTTACAGGTTCCGTTTTTACAGGTTCCGTTTTGGGAGGAGTTACTACTACAGGTGCAGAAGTCTCTTGTTTAGGTGGTGTCGGTTTAGTAACAACAGGTTGAGTCACTACAGGAGTTGTATTCTGTGGCTCAGTCTGAGGACGAGTAGCAACTGGCTGCTTTTCTTCTGGTGTGTTAACTGGTGTTGTTGGAGTTACAGCAGGTTGTTTCACTACCGGAGTGGTTGTCTTAGCCGGTTCTTTAACAACAGGAGTAGTTGATACTTTAGGAGTAGGTCTTGGTATATTACGAACCTCCACTGGCTTACTGGACGGTCTGCGGAAACGTAACCAGAGAATACGACCATGTTCCAGCTTTTCGTTGTCTCCCAAACGGTTCTTGGTCTTCAGGGACTTTTCACGAATACCATATTTTTGAGAGATCTCCCATAGCGTTTCTCCCTCAATTACAGTGTGAAAATGTAATTTGGCCTTATTACGTTTTTTCTTCAGGTAATACACTTTTCCTGCTACTATGGCATCATTAGATTTTAAATCATTATAGGTCATGAATTTTTCAATAGAAAGATGCCCTTTTTCTGCCAGAGTCATGATATTATCATTGTTAGCTGCCATAATACCTGATCTCCCATTGATTTCATAAAATATAGTTTCTTTCTTTTTTAACACAGGAAACTTAGAGCTTTGACGAAAATCAGCTTCTACTTCATGACTATACTCATAATTAAAGATAGACGTTTTAGTTGTTGTAGGACTAGTAGCTGGAGCAGGTTTATTGGTAGATGCAATAACATCTGCCTGGCTGGCAGGTACAGGAACAAGAATGGTATAAGGTTTATCTTCGGGTACTCTGCGTGAGCTTAACCATTTATTATAAAGAGCCAGTTCTTCTTCCTGTACATTAAATGTACTGGCAATATCTGATAGCTTTTGCCCACCTGTACAAGGGTATTCTGCTAATACCAGAGACGATGAGCTTATAGCGGCTGATTTTTCAAATGCGATCTGATGTGCCAGAAATTTGAGGATATACCAATGGGTATCTTTGTCTATTTCCATACGGGTAGCTCCTTTATCTCCTTCTCCTACAAGATTTTTTGCCCCTGTCAATCCTGTATTATAAGCCATAAGAGCATACAACCAGTTGTCAAAGAAGAAGTTATTGCGTTTTAGATAACGTGCCGCTGCCCGGGTAGATGCCACAATATGTTTGCGTTCATCTACATCATTGTTCACTGCTAAACCCATTTCAAGAGCGGTTTCGCGTTTAAACTGCCAGAACCCTACTGCATTGGATGTTGAGACAGCATCTGCTATGAGATCACTTTCCTGAATAACAAGGTATTTGAAATTATTGGGAAGTCCTTCCTCTGCTAATACTTTTTCAATCAAAGGAAAATACATCCGGATACGTTCCAGTTTAGCTTCTGCATGTTTACCGGGCTTGGTAAGGCGATCCACATCTGTACTGATCTTGTCACGAATGTTATCCTTTATTTTCAACCGTATACCTGCAAAGTCAAGTTGTTCAGGTATGTCCGCTGCATGAAGATTGATGAATAAAGAGGAAAGAAAGGAAAGAAGAACTAATGGAAAGTATTTATTCATGTTGAAATGTGGTTGCATTGTCATGAAGTGGAATGTTTTGCTCGAATTAAGCTCAGAACTATAAACACCTGTATTGAGCAGGTCTTGATTAGTTAACGGCAAAGATACGGTCATTCTGATAAAAATATACCACAACTTTTGGGTTGTGGTATATTTCAATAATTATTTATTCCCGGATAATTAACGTTTTCTGGCAACAGACAATCCGTCTCTGATCGGGAAAAGAACATTTTCGACCCGAGGGTCATTTTGAATCATTGTATTAAAAGCAAGCATATTTTCCAGGTCTTTGTCCTTCTTGGCTGTGGGGTCTGCTACTTTACCACTCCATAACACATTGTCAGAGATAATAAAACCACCTTGCCTCACTTTTGGCAAAACCAGTTCGTAATACGTATGGTAATTCAGTTTATCGGCATCAATGAATACCAGATCCCAGGTTTCTGTCAGTGTGGGAATAATATCCACTGCATTACCAATCTGATAGTTGATTTTATTTTCAAGCCCTGCTGCTAAGAAATACCCACGTACTCTGGTTTCAAGTTCCTCGTTGATATCCAGTGTATATAATAAACCATCTTCTGTAAGTCCTTCCGCCAGACAGATTGCAGAATAACCGGTATAGGTACCAATTTCCAGGATACGCTTAGGCCGAATCATATGTGAGAACATAGACAATACGCGGCCTTGCAGATGTCCTGATAGCATGCGTGGCATGAGTACACGAGCATGTGTCTCACGATTGATGCGTTGTAATAATTCTGATTCAGGTGCACTGTGTGCCTCAACGTATTCGGAAATGGCTTCAGGTAAAAAGTCCATAAAAGTAATGATTAATCTTCTTCTGGTAAATACAATAACTTACTCCATTCATTTTCATTTAGCATTTCATTTGCCAAATCCTGAAGCTGTTCTGCAGAAATAGTACGTATTTGTGAAAAAATTTCTGGTAGAGAATCAATGCGTTCTGTATCCAGCAAACTTTTCGCCATCATGAGCATAAAGTTTAGATTGCTTTCCTCAGACATAGCTAACTGCCCCATCAATTGTTCCTTAGCAGTATGAAATTGTAGTGTTCCCATCTTTTTGTCCCGCAACAGCTTTAGCTCCTTACTAATCAATGATAAGCTTTTCTGTAATTGCTTGGGTTCTGTACCAAAGTAAATAGCCATCAAGCCTGTTTCCAGAAAAGGAGAGTAGCTGGCTTCAACAGAATAGACAAACCCATGCTTTTCGCGTAATGCCAGATTCAGACGTGAATTCATGCCAGGTCCGCCCAATATGTTTACCAGCATATAAAATGGCAAACGGTTGGAATGATTTATTGGATAGGAAGTCCTTCCAAGAGCACATTGCGCCTGAGTAACTGCCCGTGTTTTGGTAATTTGCTGAGGTGTAAAGTGTAGAAATGGCTCGCGTTGACGCTGAGATGTATAGGTTGGAATAGGTGCCAGATACTTGTCGGCCAGTTTTTTTATTTTACTAAATGGAATATTACCAATAGAAGAAAATATAACTCTGGATGTATTTAAGTTTTCTGCAATAAATTTCTTGAAGTCGTCCCGATGAAAGGAGCGTACGCTTTCAGTAGTGCCAAGAATATTAAATCCCAGTGAGTGATTTTCAAAAACAATAGCATCAAATTCATCCTGAATAGAATCCTCAGGAGAATCGTAGTACATCGCCATTTCTTCCAGAATCACATTTCGTTCCCGTTCTATCTGCTTTTCTGGAAAGATGGAGTCAAAGGTTATATCTGTCAGTAGCTCAAATGCTTTCTCATAATGATTATCCAGTACAGATGCGTGAAAAGAGATCTTTTCCTTCGTAGTAAAAGCATTTAATTCGCCTCCTACTGCTTCTAGTCTGTTAAGTATGTGAAAGGATTTTCGCTTTTTGGTCCCTTTGAAGGCCATATGTTCCCAGAAGTGGGCAATCCCTTGTTGATGGGGTTTTTCATCACGACTACCAATGTCCAGTGTAAAACCACAGTGGGCTATCTTGGTATGTGTGACTTGTTTGTGTACTACCCTAATGCCATTAGGCAGGGTATAAATATCATATTCTTCCATGTATTGCTACTCTCTTTGCAAAGATAAGACTTTCTGTGTCTTATTGATCTTCTTTTCAAGAACGTAATCACTAAAGGAAAAGTTTTCTCCGAAAATAGTACCTTTGAATACTTATATGGTATTATACAGGACACGAATATAGTTTCATGGCGGCTTCATTTCTTATTATTCAAACGGCATTTATTGGAGATGTTATTCTGGCGACAGGTGTAATAGAAAAACTAAAAAAACACTATCCGGATGCTCAGATTGACTTCATGGTTCGCAAGGGAAACGAAGGCATTGTCAAAGATCATCCTTACCTGAATACTATATATATATGGGATAAGAAAGGGGGTAAGTATAAGAACTTGTGGAAGATTCTGAAACAAGTGCGCCATCAAAAATATAGTTATGTAATTAACCTGCAACGATATGCGACCACAGGTTGGTTTACACTACTCTCAGGTGCAAATACTACAATAGGCTTTGATAAGAATCCTCTTTCCCGTTTTTTTGATAAAGTAGTTCCTCATGTGTTTGATGGCAAGCATGAGATAGAACGCAATCATACCCTAATACGGGATTTGACAGATACTATCCCTGGACAGCCTCGGTTATATCCATCCGCAGCCGACTTTGAAATTGTAGTTCCCTATAAAAAGCAGCCCTATATCTGTATTGCACCAACCTCCGTATGGTTTACCAAGCAATTTCCTGCAGATAAGTGGATAGAATTGATCCATCAGCTCTCCAATATATATTCTGTATATTTAGTGGGTGCTCCCACTGACTGGGATATCTGCGAAAACATTCGGGTTAGTAGTCAGCAGGGAAATGTCTATAATCTGGCAGGAAAGTTATCTTTGCTGGTGTCGGCAGCACTGATGCAGGATGCTGTTATGAATTATGTAAATGATTCTGCTCCTATGCATTTATCATCAGCGATGAACGCCCCTGTTTGTGCTGTGTATTGTTCCACAATACCAGCGTTTGGTTATGGACCGCTATCAGATCAGTCATTTGTTGTAGAGGTAGAAGAAAAGTTGGCTTGCCGACCTTGTGGGTTACATGGACACAAAGCTTGTCCGGAGGGACATTTTAAGTGTGCCAGAAATATTGGGGTTAGCCAGTTGAAAGTAGGAAAGGTAGAGATGACTGTACTGAATTGAATTACTTTAATTCCAGTAGTTCACAGGACTTTTCTGCGGCAGCTTGTTCTGCTTTCTTTTTGCTGTAGCCGCTTCCGGTCGCAAATGGTTCACCATCTACAACCACTTGAGCTATAAATTCCTTGTTGTGAACAGCTCCGCGTTCTTCTACTATTTCAAAATGAACTTTCTTATTGGCGCGCTGTGCCCATTCGATCATGATACTCTTATAGTTGTGATTATTCTGAACTATATTTTCCAGATCAAAGTGAGGTTTGATTAAACGTTTGATGATAAATTTGCGGGAGAACTCAAACCCTTTATCAAGATAAATTGCACCCACCAACGCTTCCAATGCATCTCCATACATGGATTTATGAGTCAGGGCAGTACGTTTGTGACCATCAAATACAATCAGCTTATTGAGTCCGATCTTTTTGGCTACATTATTAAGTGATTCCCGATTTACAATACGGGAGCGTATTTCTGTAAGGAAGCCTTCTTCTTTAAAGGGAAATTTTTTGAACAGGAAATCTGCAATAACAGCTCCCAGAATAGCATCTCCCAGGTATTCCAGGCGTTCGTTGGACTCTCTGAATCCGTCGGAGTTTATTTCTTTTGCAGCAGAAGTATGTTGAAGTGCGAGTTTGTATAGATACAGATTTTTCGGGCTGCTACCAGTAATCTGTTTGATAGCCTTTACAAGTTGTTTGTCTTTAAGAGAGGAAAATTTGAATAACTCAGAAACAAAACCTAAAACGGAAGGCACAGGCTACGCTTTATTAAGTACGAATAATCACGAAACTATGCTCATGTATATATTCATGCATAAGCACTCAGACAAAGATAAATAAGTTTATGAAAAAAAATAATATAAATGCAGCAATAATGTTATTGCTGCGCCTGGAGAATATGAAATTTTATTTGGTACTCGGTAACTAACTCAGATTTTTTTGAAAATGATAGAGCAGTTATGGCCTCCAAAACCAAATGTATTGCTTAATACAATATCAATCTTCCGTTGTTGCGCTTTATTAAATGTGAAGTTTAATCCAGAATCCAGACCTTCATCATCTGTAAAGTGATTGATCGTTGGAGGGACAGTCTGATGCTGAATTGCCAGTACTGAAGCTACTGCTTCCACTGCTCCTGCAGCTCCCAGCAAATGTCCTGTCATCGATTTAGTAGAACTGATATTAATTTTATACGCATGCTCTCCAAACATTTTCTGAATAGCAAGTATTTCCTGAGGATCTCCTAATGGAGTAGATGTACCATGTGTATTGATGTAGTCTATATCTTCTGGTTTAAGACCTGCATCACTTAGAGCATTACGCATCACATTGTGTGCGCCTAGTCCTTCCGGATGGGGAGCTGTAATATGATAGGCATCTGAACTCATTCCACCACCTACCAGCTCGGCATAAATCTTTGCTCCACGTGCCTTGGCATGTTCATATTCTTCCAGAATCAGACATCCTGCACCTTCTCCCAATACAAAGCCATCTCTGTCTTTGTCATAAGGGCGTGAAGCTGTTTCGGGAGAGTCATTACGTTCTGAAAGAGCTTTCATGGCATTGAATCCTCCGATACCTGCTTCTGTTACAGCTGCTTCCGAACCCCCGGTGATGGCGATGTCCATTTTCCCCATGCGGATGTAGTTAAACGAATCTACAATGGCATTGGTAGCTGAAGCACAAGCCGATACCGTAACATAACTCGGACCACGGAAACCATAGCGGATAGAAATATATCCTGCACTAAGGTCCGCAATCATTTTGGTAATAAAGAATGGACTGAAACGAGGGGTTCCGTCACCTACGGCAAATCCGGAGACTTCATCCTGAAACGAGCGAAGTCCGCCGATACCAGATCCCCAGATGACACCAGCTCTATCAACATCGATAGTGGCAAGATCCATACCTGAATCCTGTATAGCTTCTTCGGCTACCACCATAGCATATTGGGTGAAGGGGTCCATCCTGCGGGCTTCTTTGCGGTCTAGGAACTGCTCCGGATCGAAGTTTTTCACTTCACAGGCAAACTTTGTGCGGAATTTTGTCGCATCGAACTTGGTAATAGGTGCAGCACCACTTACTCCGTTAGCTAATCCGTTCCAGAATTCGGAAACAGTATTACCAATCGGAGTAAGTGCACCTAAACCCGTAATGACTACTCGTCTCAATTGCATAGAGTTGGTAAATCCGCAAAAGCGAATCGGGATTCAATAGAGGGGTAAAATTATTTTACGTTGGCTTCCAGGTACGTTACCGCCTGGCCAACAGTGGAAATGTTTTCGGCTTGGTCGTCAGGAATGGAAATACCAAATTCTTTTTCGAATTCCATGATCAGTTCGACTGTGTCCAGAGAGTCAGCGCCAAGGTCGTTTGTAAAACTGGCATCAGTTGTCACTTCAGACTCTTCCACACCCAACTTCTCAATGATGATTTTTTTTACTTTTTCTGCTATTTCTGACATTTTTTTGAATTTTAATAGTGAAAACTTGCTGCAAAGAAATGCATTTCAAACTATATTGTCAAACAATTTTTTATTGGTCAGACAATCTTATGACAATAAAAATAGCTTAACCTATGGGTTTTTCAGGGTTTTGCTCTTTATTACCATCCTATCAGTTTGTTCATTATTGGCTACAAAAGTACAAGAGCGAAGTATTTTTTATGTTTTTCCTGCTTTTTTCAAAAAAACTGAGCAGTTTTGCAGGCCCACTGAAAAAGCCCTAAGTTATTTGGTAATCAGATGTAATTTGCCAAATAATCATACATGACTTAGGTTTTTGAACGCAAAAAGATATTATTTTGCTGGTCATTTGCTTTTCTATCGGGCTTGGGATTTCCATATAAAAAACATTACTCAAAAAAATCCTGTACTACATACTAAATAAATAACGACTAATTGATAAATCATGAACATTCCATTTAACAAAACAAAAGTTATTGCCACTGTTGGCCCGGCATCCAATACCAAAGAAAAATTATTGCAGTTGATTCAGGCTGGTGTTGATGTGTTCCGGCTTAACTTTTCGCATGGAAGCCACGAAGATCATTTGAAGGTGGTTCAGTTTGTTAGAGAATTGAATCAGGAGCACAAACTAAATATAGGATTGCTACAGGATTTGCAAGGTCCTAAAATTCGTACCCGTGAAGTTGAGAACAATGGAGTAGAACTGCGGGCAGGCAACAAACTGGTTATTACTACTGAAAAAATCATAGGAACCAGTGAACGCATCAGTACTACCTATGTGGAAATGGCAGATGATGTAAATATTGGAGAGAGAATTTTGTTGGATGATGGAAAGCTGGAATTACGTGTAACAGATATTAATAAGAGTGGCGAGTATAAGGAGGTTATTACAGAGGTAGTATACGGTGGTATCCTGAAGTCTAAGAAAGGTATTAACCTACCAAACACCAATGTATCTATTCCTGCACTAACAGAGAAAGATCGTGAAGATCTTATATTTGGATTGGAGCATAACCTGGACTGGATCGCTTTATCTTTTGTACGTACTGCCGAAGAAGTACTGGAGATGAAAGAAATCATCAAGTCAAAAGGAAGAACAAGTCGTGTTGTATCTAAAATTGAAAAGCCGGAAGCCATTGTAAATATCGATGCAATCATTGCTGCCAGTGATGCTATCATGATTGCACGTGGTGACCTGGGTGTAGAGGTTCCTGCGGAGGAAGTTCCTATGATCCAGAAAATGATTGCGGACAAGTGTAATAAATCTGCTAAACCGGTAATTGTTGCAACACAGATGCTGGAAAGTATGATTACTAGTCCTCGTCCAACCCGTGCAGAGACCAGTGACATTGCCAATGCGGTTATTGATGGTGCGGATACCGTTATGCTAAGTGCGGAAACTGCTTCAGGTATGTATCCTGTAGAAGCGGTACGCTCTATGACCGAAACTATCCGTCAGGTAGAGGAAAGAGCTAATATCTATTATAAAAACCATGCGTATGCACAACAGGTACATGACCAGAACTTTTACAGCAATAATGTAGTGGTAAGTGCTTGCCGTTTGGCCCGTGATACAGATGCTCAGGCTATTGTTGGCTTAACAATGTCTGGTTATACGGCATTACGTATCTCCAGCCATCGTCCAAAATCACAGATATTCGTATTTACATTTGATGAAACATTGTTAAATACGCTAAGTCTGGTTTGGGGTATCCGTGCATACTACTATGATAACTCCAAGAGTACAGATGAGATCTTTGAAGATATCAAGGACATTCTGGTAAGAGACGGACATGTAAAAACTGGTGATGTGATTATCAACACAGGCAGCATCCCTGTAAGTCGTAACCGGCATACAAACATGCTGAAACTAAGCATTGTATAAATACTTTATATTTCGAATCAGAATTATATAGTGATGTATGTATATACTTGCTATATAATTCTGATTTTCTATTTTAAGACTGGCAGCTTTTTTGCTATAAGGTGGTATAGGCTAATTTTTAAATGAGCGAAATGTATAGTTTTTAGAGTGAGACGAGCTATATGGCTATAAATCAGCCACAATATAGCAAAAGCTATGGATAGGAGAATAGGTGAAGGCACAGGCTAGAAGATACCTTTGCAGCTTTATGAAATTAGGCTATACTACTTCTACCAAAAAATAGTACTTTAGTGATGTTTTTTATCATAATTAATACGTAATACAATGACACTTAACCGTAGAGATTTTCTTAAAATATCCGGAGCTGCTGCTCTGTCTGCCTGGGCAATGCCTTATGCACAAGCCACACCAATCAAAAATATTGGAATTCAATTGTATACCCTTCGGGATGTAATTGGAAAGGATACAAAAAATGTACTTACTCAATTAGCAAAAGACGGTTATAAGGAATTGGAGGCGTATGGTATTGATAGTGGCAAGTTCTTTAATTTGTCAGGTGCTGAATTCAAGAAGATAGTAACAGATCTGGGAATGAAAACAATCGGATCGCATGCGTCTCCTGATGTAAAGTTTGACAAAGATGTGAAAGCAGGTTTGGATGCTGTAGCGCCAAACTGGAAGAAAGCAGTAGAAACAGCTAAAGAAGGTGGGTTAACCTACATTACATGCCCATGGTGGAAAGAAGAACATCGCAAGTCTGCGGATGATTACAAAAAATCGGCTGCAATCATTAACCTGCTGGCTGAATATGCTGTAAAACAGGGATTGAAATTTACCTATCACAACCATGATTTTGAATTTAAGAAATTTGGAAATACAGATTTCTATGATGTATTGCTGGCACAAACTAATCCGAAAGCAGTTAACTTTGAGATGGATTTGTATTGGGTGGTAGCTGCTGGAAAAAATCCGGATGATTATTTTACTAAGTATCCAGGACGGTTCCATCAGGTACACGTAAAGGATATGAGTAAAGCTGATAAAACAAAAAATACAGAAGTAGGAAAAGGCTCTATCGACTTTGCTAAGATTCTGAAACTGGCGCCTAAGGCAGGTATCAAACATTTCTTTGTAGAACAGGAAAATAACTATTCACCTGATTCTCTTGCCAGTGCAAAACTATGTGCTGATTATCTGAAGAAATTCAACTACTAATACAAAAAATGCCCTGATGCTAGTCAGGGCATTTTCTTTTTATGCTTCACTTTTTTGTTTCTTTTTAGTGGTCTTCTTAGGTGCTGGTGTTTCTTCTGTTTCTGCACTTGCCTTTTCTTCAGATGCTTCCGCTTTCTCTTCGGCTACAGCAGCTGTTGCTTCCTGTTTTTTCAGAATCTCAGGAGCATACTCAAGCAGGATACCGTACCAGGTAACCAGCTTTTTGATATCTGAAGCATATACCCGGTCTCTATCATAATCAGGAACAGCTGTTCCCATAAAAGATGCCAGTTCTTCAGGACTTGATTTACCACTTACAGGCAAACCTTTGTCGCCATAATTATCACCCAGGTTGTATAATACATCCTGTAATGGAGTACTTCCTTCGGAGGTATTTGTATAAACAGAAATCTCTGATAATAAAGACAAACGATGTTGAGGTCCTACAATAAAGCGAGTTTTTTGTTTATCCATTGATTCCAGAATCATACCTGTCCGGGTTGGCTTTACCACTTTGAACAAGCCCCCTTTGCCCGAAACTGTAACAATCTCTTTTAATTCCATGATAATCAGATACGTACTTAAAGATTAAGAAAATAGTAAAATAAATTTAACTAATTCGATGATTTGTGATAAACGGATCCTACTGCAATTCGGACTGCAAAGATGTAAAAAATATGGTTTGAAACATAATCAGATTCAGGAAAGAAGTAAGGATATTTCTATATATAGAATATATAACCTCCTAATTATCTGCATGTTTGATGACATGTTTCTCCTCCGTGAATATAAATTAATGCTCTTTAATTGGTTCTTGTGAGAAGATGAAAATAGTTGATAAGCGACTCACACATGAAATATTTAATGACAACTATATAACACAGACCGATTACAGTAAGATTTTACAACGCTGATAACCTGCAAAATCCTTACCAATTTTCTTTGAATTAGTGAAGAACTAGAAAAACCGTCTGCTTTGTATTGGAGCTTGTATACAAACATTTGTAATTTTGTGGCTCTTTGAAAGAAACGACTATGAAAATTCATGACTTAATTCAGGAAATAAGAGATACACTGATAGGTGTACAGAATGGTGTATTGGTGTGGTTTGATAAACCATTAAAAACAAGGCAATACGTACCACACAACGGTGGGTGGTCAATGGATCAGATTCTGGAACATATTACATTGACAAGTCACTTTCTGCTGATTCTTATTGATAAGGGCACTAGAAAGGCACTTGAGAATGTACAGAAGCAGGACTTACAAGTTGCACTGGAACACTATGTATTTGAACGCAAAAAGCTGGATGAGATAGGAGTGTATCAGTCTTTTGAGTGGATTCGGCCAGAACACATGGAGCCAACCGGACAGAAATCAGAAGAAGAAATACGATCACTCTTTATTGAGCAAATACAACGTTGTCTGACATACCTGGACCAGATGCCTGATGGGGAAGGCGTTTTGTACAAGACAACCATGACAGTGAATAATCTGGGCAAAATAAATGTCTACGAATATATTTATTTCCTGGCAAAACATGCAGAACGCCACATTGGTCAGATGGAACGTAATGAAAGGGAATATGAGGCTACTGTAGTGCACTGATCTTGACTAAAATTCCGGAGGAAGAAGTTTTTTACTAAATCTATTAAAATAGAGTTATATATGGCTGGTCATAGTAAATGGGCAAATATTAAACATCGCAAAGGGACTACTGATGCTCGTCGAGGCAAATTATTTACAAGACTAAGTAAGGAAATTATTGTTGCTGCACGTTTGGGTGGTGGTGACCCTTCGGGTAATCCTCGTTTGCGTATTGCTATTCAGAATGCCAAAACGGCTAATATTCCAAAAGACAATATCGAACGGGCAATCAAGAAAGGAACAGGAGCAGAAGTTGAGAACTATCAGGAAGTGACTTATGAAGGAAACTTTGGGCCTGTTGGAATCTTTATAGAAGCTACAACTGATAATACCACCCGTACAGTAGCCAACATTCGTTCCTATTATAATAAAATAGGAGGTAGCTTGGGTACTAACGGATCTCTGGCGTTTATATTCAACCGCAAAGGAGTATTCAATTTTACATTGCCTTCTACTATAAGTCCAGATGAACTGGAACTGGATTTAATTGATGCAGGGGCAGAGGAAGTAAACATAGAAGATAATCTGGTAACAGTGATCACTTCTTTTGAAGATTATGGGGCCATGCAAAAGAAGCTGGAAGATATGCAGATTGAGATCTCAGAAGCTGCTTTGCAACGTATTCCTAATGTGCTGGTCACACTGGATAATGACACATTCCAGAAGGCAATGAAACTGATTGACTTATTTGAAGATGACGACGATATCCAGAAAGTTTACCACAACATTGATATAACAGAAGAACAAATGGAACTGATTTAAAAAGTATAAACCGCCTTAGCAGAAATAATTCTTAGCTAAGGCGGTTTTTGTATCAGCGAGTAGACTCTTCTTCCAGAAAATCTCGATTTACCCTGCCACTACTAAAGTAACAGTCTGAATAATAAGGATTGGTAAGGGAATCAATAGTTACTCCACGCGAAGTGGATGCATGGGCAAATCGTCCGTTCTGCAGGTAAATACCCACATGCGAAATACCAGAACCGAATGTATCAAAAAAGATGAGGTCTCCTTCGTGTAATTCTTCTTTCTCGATAGGATCTACATCCTGTTCATACATCTTAAGAGCATTGCGGTTAAGATTTAAACCATAGGCTTCCTGATATACATTTCGTACAAAGCCAGAACAATCCGTTCCGGTACGACTATCACTATTGTCTCTGTATGGAACTCCTATCCATTCTGTAATACTCTGTGTTAATGCTTTGTTCGACTCCGGCAAGGGTGGTTGTCCTGTTAACTGAATATGTCGCTGCTGAAAATCAGAATCTGAGATCAGTACAGTAGGAATGTGTGTAACCACAATAGGCTTTTCCTGTTGCTGCTGTACATGTCGGTACATAGCCCATACAGACCATACCGTTGCCAATGCAATAATTACCCAAGGTGTAGCTCGGTGAGTAGCAATTTGTTTACGATGGGCATATAGATATTTTCCTGCGCGAGCCAGCAGAAAAGCTATTTCACAGACAATTATCCAGAAAAGTTTGGCGATTTCCTGTAATACAATCCAGAACTGATTCGCTATGCGTTGCATGTTGCAGAGTTAAAATAGTGAATCGTAAAAAGTTGTTCATAGAATAAATACAGGCTCTAAAATTTAAGGTAAGCTATTGATAGTTTATTTAAGTATCTATACGAAAAATAGACGAATAAGTTGCGTTAGTTTTATGAAGTTATATGTTCTCAATGTGTAAGAACGTAAGATATTGACTGATTCTTTCTTTTAACCGAATTGCCAGCAACTCCTCTGCGGTATGTAGTGAATCATAGATAAGCTGACCTTCCTGCTGATAGGCTTTAATCTTTTCATTATTCCAGTAATGAGGAGGGGGAGCCAGGTTAGTAATCCGGTCTGCCATCTTAACCATCCATACTTCCTTAGGCTGCTGTTGTATACGACGGAGGCTATCCTGCATTTGTTCTATTTTAGTGGGAAATTGTGTGTTTTTGGTAAGGGCCATTACTCCGTCTGCTACATCTGTACCAAATTCTTCCTTAACCTGTTCATAGGTTACAGTTGTATCTTCAATTACATCATGCAAAAGGGCACACTGGATTGCCAGATCCGCATTGTACGTTTGGGTGCTATGCTGGAGTGTCCAGAGTATTTCCATCGTAACTGCACCAATGTGATTGATATAGTCAACACGCATACCCGGTGTACGGCCACCAAAAGTTTGGCCTGAATGGTGAAGTGTGGCAAAGTCCCATGCCTTATTATACAAATCTCTATCCCAGTTGTTCATTGGTATTTTTTAGTTTAACTAGTTGGGAAGTAACTAAATATTTAGCAGGATATAAAACTAACAGTTGGTAAAAGAGAAACGAACTACCTATATTTTGGCTCCATTACAACATTATTACTGATTTTACTATGCAGACAATTCATTGGGGCATCATTGGATGTGGAGATGTAACAGAACTTAAAAGTGGCCCTGCTTTTGCTAAAGTGGCTGATTCCAGGCTGGTTGCCGTCATGCGGCGTGATGGGGTGAAGGCGCAGGATTATGCCAGAAGACACAACGTACCTAAGTGGTACAATGATGCCAGCAAGCTTATTCAGGACCCGGAAGTAAACGCAATTTATATTGCTACGCCGCCTGATAGTCATGAGCACTATGCGTTGGCTGCCATGGAAGCAGGCAAACCTGCCTACATAGAGAAGCCAATGACTACCACTCATGCTCAAGCAGTGAATCTGGTAAAGGCTTCCCATGATACAAATATAAAAATGGTAGTAGCTCACTATCGGAGAGCACAACCTTACTTTAAAAAGATTAAATCTTTGCTGGACGAAGGTGCTATTGGTGAAGTACGTTTTGCCAGACTTTCCTTTTTTGACAAACCTTTATCCCAAGAGGCTTTACAGACTGAAAAGATAGCTTGGCGAGTCGATCCTGCCATTTCCGGTGGAGGATTATTTCATGACCTGGCTCCCCATCAATTAGATCTGGCCTATTACTTCTTTGGAGATGTAGTGACTATACAGGGAATGGCTACTAATCAGTCAAAACAGTATGGTGCAGATGATATAGTTAGTGGAAGCATGCTCTTTCAATCAGGTGTACTCTTTGAGGGCTTATGGTGCTTTACTGTAGATGAATCCGAAACAAAGGACAGCTTTGAAATCATTGGCTCTGAAGGAAAGATTACTTTTTCTGTTTTTGGAAAACAAATCATTTATCTGACTAGAAATGGAAAGGAGTCAGTATTACCTTTTGAAGCACCCACACATGTGCAACAACCCATGATTGAAGAAGTAGTAAGCTATTTTCTGGGAAAAGGCCCAAACCCATGCACTGCTTCCGAAGGAGCAAGAATAATGGAGATGATAGATAAGATGACACAGAAATAAATAAAATAAAAAACTGCTTTTATAATTAACTGAATGAATCAACGAAATTTTGCCAAAGATATATTGTTTGGAGTTGCCGTAGGTGATGCACTGGGTGTACCTGTTGAGTTCAAAGACAGAAGCTACCTGAAACAGTTTCCTGTGACGGATATGATAGGATATGGAACCTACAATCAGCCACCTGGAACCTGGTCAGATGATAGTTCACTTACATTCTGTCTGGCAGAAAGCTTATGTAAAGGGTATGATCTCACTGACCTAAGCCGACGATTTATAACCTGGCGGGAGTATAACCATTGGACACCACATGGTCATGTATTTGATATCGGTATTGCCACATCTGATGCAATTAGTAGACTAAGAAAAGGAGTAAGTCCGGCATTAGCGGGAGGCAAGGATGAGCAATCCAACGGCAATGGTTCATTGATGCGGATTCTGCCACTTGCTTTGTATCTGATAGATAAAGACATCCAAACCCGATTTGAAAAGACCAAAGAGGTATCGACTATCACACATGCGCATATTCGATCTATATTAGCTTGTTTTATTTATCTGGAATATGCACTGTGCTTGATCAAAGGATTGGATAAATGGAAAGCTTTTGAACAGATGCGAGTTACTGTGAATCAATTTCTGGATGAAAACGCGGTTTGTTCAGACGATGAAAGACGAAAGTTTTACCGGATATTGGGGCATCCATCTACAGAGTTTGGTATGGAGCCAATTCATACCTATGAAGAAGTACAGGTATATTCTTCTGGATATGTATTACATAGCCTGGAGGCAAGTTTCTGGTGTTTGCTAAACAGCAATTCATATAGTGAAACAGTACTAAAAGCAGTAAATCTGGGTAAAGACACTGATACAACAGCTGCCATTGCAGGTGGATTGGCTGGATTAGTTTATCAGTTTGAGCAGATACCTGATAAATGGGTTAATGCCTTAGCACGTGTTGGGGATATTCATGCATTGGCAGATAAGCTTGCTCTCAGGTATGCAGATGTAGTATAAACACAGATGATTCCCAATTTTTAGGAGATAATGTTTCCTGTAAAGAAAAATAGAGGATTATACCAAAGAAGAAGTTACAAGTACAATCGTAAAGAACAAAGCTGGCAAACAGTCAAAAGTAAAACAGATCCTACTTTTTCGAAAAGAGTGTAGGATCTGTTTTTTTAGATATCAGATTAATTAAAGCTTTGAGATAACGTATGTTGGTTTATAAATCATGAATTGACCAGAACACGTGAAGGTTTCTGCTGATAGGAAAACAGCTTTCCTATTGGATTTACAAAATACATTTGTAGAAAATAACTTACTGTAACCAACACACCTAATCCTATCAGAAAAGAAGTAAAAGATACATCAGTAGGTTGGTTTTTTAACTGAATCAATTTGTTTAAAAATATGCGGACTTCGAATAGTTCCCTCCAATGTAAAGAAGAGAAAAAACGGAATGCCTGATCTACTCTTCCCCACCACCCCAGGATAAAATAATGTGCGATAAAAATGGTCAGGCTGGCATTGCTGACTTTAAGTATAAATGGATGTGATAGAAAACGGGTTGTTAGGTCTCTATCTGCAGCCAGAGAAAGAATGAGAACTAATTGTATCGGAAGAAACAATCCATTGTGTAATAATGCATAGGGAATAAAAACCGGAAAAATAGCGTAGGCCAATATCGCCACTATCAACATAAGGCTTGGTGATAAACGCATGTAAAATGGCGTATTTATTAGTTGATCATTTTGTTGATTGATCTGATAAATTCGGCAAACCAGCATACCTATTAAAAACTCTGGCAAACGTAAAAGAGGATTGTGGTGCAATAGTCCCTCGAAAATAGGATGCTGGCTATCCAGATCAAAAAAAATATAACAAATAGGATAAATCAGATAGATAGCCCATAAGGTGAGAGTTTTTTTCTGAAGTTGGCTAACTGTGTCATTTTTGATGATTCGACAGAAGTATGGGAACAAAAGATAAAAAAAGAATAATGCTGATATTGACCAGGCAGGTCCATTAACAGATAAAGAAACCGGATTCCATGCATCCAATAAAAATACCTGTGAAAAGAAAGATCCAATAATATAGGGTTTGGTAATAGTAATGTCTGTTCCAGGTATTAAACTGCCTTCCATAGAAAAAAAGCGTGGAGCCATTATAACTATGAACAATAGATGAATGGGATAAATCTTGGAAAGACGGGAATGCAGAAAACGTTTAACAGGAATTCTTATTCCCCTCTCATCATCAAAGTAAACATAGGTCAGGATGAACCCGGAAAGAATGAAAAAAAAACTTGTGCTAAAATAATAATTAGTAAATAATCCCTGCTGCCATTGAGGGAGATGCGAAATATAACTTTCTATAAAGTGGCCTGCTGCTATGGATAATATCAGGAATATTCGAATGCCAGAGAGGGCATTAATGCGGTTTTTTACTTTTAACATTTTAAAATACTTGTAAGGTTATATCGAGGTTTATTGTAGTACTAAAAAGATATTTTGAATGATACCAGCAACTTTTTAGACTAAAGGATATAGTCCAATATGAGAAATGTTTAATTATTGTTGCAGTGATTTTTTCCTTTTTAGTATAAGTGTAAAACTTACTTTGTAAGTAAAGGTCGAATATTGTGGTCAATAAAAATAATTATTTTTTCATCTATTTTGTAGTGGATTGATTACTAATGTATTTACTAAGTAATTATTTTTTACTGATTTTTGTCAATTTTTGCTATTAAATGTATAAGTGATACAAAATATTTGAAATGTTTAGTTTTGTTAAAAATATTACATTGGTAAATATGTATTACTTTTTTGTGGAATGAAACTAATTTGGATATATCCTTTAGTACATAAGAATTATACTAGTGAAGAGAGAGGTCTGTCATCAATTTGAATAATAACATCTAGACTCAAAGACATTTTATTTGTATTCATCCACTTCTAATAATAACTCAATTGCAGTAAAGGAATAGAAAATGCCAAAAGTAGATTTGTGGTTATCTGATCATCTCTTTCATAAGGTTATATGTAGAGATAGACCTTTAAAGCTTATCACTCAAATAAAGAAATGCTAACGCTACTGACATAAGGTTGTCAGTAGAGCCATTTTACTTTGTATCATTCAAACCAAAATGATACATTTTATGAATCTTTCTTCAGTTCGGGTTATTACCACAGATGTTAAACGCCTGGTTGATTTTTATACACAAGTCACCGGGATGACACTCACACAATACACTGACGATTTTGCTGAACTACGTACGTCCCAGGCTACACTAGCTATTGGAAGTACACGTACATTAGCCTTATTTGGAGGGAATAATATAGCAGAAGCCGCTGCTAATCGCTCAGCAATTATTGAATTTAAGGTAGATGATGTTGACGATACATATCAGCAACTAGCTGACTTTCTTGGCAACACTGTTGTACAAGTTCCAACCACGATGCCTTGGGGCAACCGTTCACTGTTGTTCAGAGATCCGGATGGCAACCTGGTGAATTTTTTTACACCTCTCACAAAAGAAGCAAAGGAAAGAGCTACTCAACAGACTACCATTGTTTGATTCTATTCTGGATAGTCTGCTTTTCATCGTAATTCAAAAAATAGAAACCACCTCAAAACCAAAAAAAATATGTGGATACGATCACATTCTGTCACAACACAGGAAGTAACAAAAGAACAACTCTGGCAACTCTTTGCAGATGTAGATAACTGGGCTGCATGGGATGAAGGGGTGGAATATGCAAAGCTTGAAGGTAAATTTGAGAAAGGGGCTTTTTTTACTCTCAAGCCCAAAGGAGGTCCCAAAGTAAAAATACAGCTTATGGAAACCACTAAGAACAAGTCTTTTACCGATATGACCCGATTTCCTATGGGCCGCATGTATGGTGAGCATACTTTCGAAGAAACTACAGAAGGTTTACGCATCACCACGACTATGAAGGTTGAAGGCTTATTGGGGTTTTTCTGGCGTAAAGTTGTCGCACAATCTATTGTAGATGCTTTACCTACTGAAATGCTTCATCAAATACAGGTAGCTAAAAAACTCTGATATGAAACAACGATATTTTATTGCAGTTGTATCAAAAGAACATACACAACGAGGTGTGAATGGAGGATTTATGCAGGTTTGTCATGGGAAGGAAGGACCTCTTAAGCGTATGTCGGTCAAGGACTGGCTAATTGTATATAGTCCGGCAGAAAAA
Organism: Xanthocytophaga flava; assembly: GCF_030068545.1. Taxonomy (NCBI): domain Bacteria; kingdom Pseudomonadati; phylum Bacteroidota; class Cytophagia; order Cytophagales; family Rhodocytophagaceae; genus Xanthocytophaga; species Xanthocytophaga flava. The sequence goes on from NZ_JASJOR010000005.1 coordinate 80,997, forward strand.
ATGAAAGGATCTGCAAAATGCATGGCTTTCACTGCTATCGGACAGGCTTCAGATGATCTGGTCTACGTACATAAAATGAGTGAAGACTTTATCCCTTTTCGCCGTAACATAAGTTTTTACAACTGTCAACAGACCTCTATTTTACCTCTGATTGATCAACTGAATTTTATTCAAAATAAAGTGCAATGGGGATATCCATTTCGGTTTGGTTTTCTGGAAATCCAGGAAAACGATTTTAGACTGATTGCCTCACAAATGTTAGGAGAAAATGGCTCAAAAGATTTCTTACACTACTAATTCCCATTAATATAGACTCTGCAACTATGAAAAAACATGCAAAATTGGTTCGGACATTTGTTCGAACCTTTTTGAAGGTTAGATCTCTTCGTTGCAAAGACTGAACATGCAAATAACTATCCGTCCTCTATCTGTTGATAGAAGTTGTTTTGTCTGTAAGAAAGAAATATGCTATAGCTTAATTACTCCTGCATCACATTATATACTTGTACCTTAGTTGAGATAGGTTGATACAGGGAAGGCTGCTGAGGGCGGGATACATACAAAACTGAGCTGGTGCGTGGCCATTTTTTTACTATATCCACTGGTTGTTTTGTAGAGGTACATCCTGTTTTTGAAGCAGTAGTAGATGTAATTTGGATAGTTGTTGACTGTATTTGCTTAACTGTTTTCAGCGCCTGAAACATCTCAAAGTCCATAAAGTCTTCTTGCTGCTCTTTTTCTAACTTCTTCCAGATAGCATAGGCTGTTTTAATGCGAATGCGTACCTGATCACGCTTCATTTCTTTCAACACATACTTAGCTGCATTGGCTTTGTCCTTTTTCTTTTCCAGCACAGCCAGATGATACTCATTGCGTTTGTGTTTCGCATTGACTTCTTTATACTCTTTTTCCGCTTTCTTCAACTGCTTATCACGTTCTTTGGAGGCAGGTTGAGCTTCCAGTTGTTCCTTTTGCTGTGTTGCGTGTGCCACCAGTTTAGTCAGAAGGGTTTGATCGGCAAGAGATTGTGCTTCATCTTTCTGAATAGCTTTGATACATTGTGCCATCCGGAATAGTTCATGATTCAGACGGGCTTCATAGACCATTAGCCCATAATAGTCAGATTTATATTTGCGAATAGCAGTTGTATTGGTGTGATAACGAGGCATATAGCTTGTAAATATAAAGTGGTTAATTTCATAGTTTTGTTACTTTAAATATACAAAAAAATATGCATGTATTTTTGAGTTTTAGTAAATAAAGAGTACTTAATTAATGTGTTGATATACAATGGATTGAGTGTTTTGTTTTATATGTTTGTAGTCTGGGAGTAGATATTGGTTTTATACTAAAAATATTTGTATAGATAGAAGCCTGTTTTGTATAATGATCGGCTACAGAACTATTTTCAGACTTCTATCTTATCTATGAATCACCATCTGAGCTACGATGGGAAGTAGAGTAATGGGTAAAGTACGTTTGAAGAAGTTTTTGGGCGCCCGATAGTGCTGTAATCTCTCCAGAAGATATGCTTTGCTCAATGTGGGGTATTTGTTGTTTAGTGGAAGGATTTTGATAAAAGGCTGTTTCCAGTTCCTGCCGTATGGTTTCGTGCAACCAGTTTAAGTTCTGATCCTGTCGTTTCTTATGTAAAAATCTATTTTGGTTACTAAGGTTTACATATTTCTCCAGCATTTGCCATAACTCTTTGATTCCGTCTCCTGTAAGGGCTGAACATGTATGTACAGGCGGAATCCAGCCTGACTCTGTCGGAGGCATCAGGTGTAGTGCATTCTGGTAGCTGGCACGAGCCTGACGGGCAGCCATGATATTTGATCCATCAGCTTTGGTAATAGCAATGGCATCAGCCATCTCCATGATACCTCTTTTGATGCCCTGAAGTTCATCGCCAGCACCGGCCAGCATAAGCAGCAGAAAGAAGTCAACCATGCCATGAACAGTAGTTTCTGATTGACCCACCCCAACGGTTTCAATAAAGATGACTTCATAGCCTGCTGCTTCACAAAGAAGTATCGACTGGCGGGTGCTACGGGCTACACCTCCCAGAGACGAGCCAGATGGGGAAGGACGAACATAGGCTAGTGGCTGGTTTACCAGTGTTTCCATACGGGTTTTGTCTCCCAGAATACTTCCATGCGACCGCTGACTGCTCGGGTCAATTGTCAGCACTGCCAGCTTTTTGCCCAATGAAGTGATATGATTGCCAAAGGCCTCAATAAAGGTGCTTTTGCCTACGCCTGGTACACCTGTAATTCCTATCCGCAATGAGTTGCCTGTATAGGGCAATATCCCCTGTATGACTTCTGATGCAATAGCCTGGTCTTTTGGTAAATTGCTTTCAATCAGCGTAATGGCACGGCTCAGAATGATTCGATCTCCCTGGCGGATGCCCTGGATATATATGTCAGGAGAAAGGCGAGGAGGCATGATAAGTATAACACATGAGTTAAAAGTGATGTACCACAGGCAAAAATAGTATTCTTTTTAGAATGATGAGGAATATTGTTTCAGAGAATAGTCTAAAGGTATATATATCATTGTGCTTCCTATGAAGATTGGTTGGTTTATCCACGATTCTTATCTCACTCTGATTTCTTGGTTATTTCAGATTTTCTTTCGTTGTTCTTCCACCATTTTCTTCATTTTTTGCTTTCTTGTATCCAAAGTTGGTTTAAAGTCCAGAACATTTCTCTTCCTATCACCTTGTCACTTTTTTGCTTGCCCAAAAAAGTAACCAAAAAAGGGCAAAAAATTCCAAAGCTTCGCCCCGCAAGGCCAACGCTAGGCCCGCGGAATTTTTATCCCTACGCACCTTCACCACCTTACACGATTGAAGTTACCATTATTCTCTTTGTATCATGTGCTGTTTGAGTATAGAGGTCAGCACAAATAGTCAAGATCATCTTTTGATACGAAGAGAGTTTTGTTCCCTTTAAACGCGAACGTTCGTATCTGTGCGTTAGCCCTCTTTCTGCCGCGAGGAAAGCCCCTGGCTTTGCGGGCAGGAGGTTCGGCAGAAAGTGCCCTTTTTTGGTTACTTTTTTGGGCAAGCAAAAAAGTGACAAGGTGATAGGAAGAGAAATGTTCTGGACTTTAAACCAACTTTGGATACAAGAAAGCAAAAAATGAAGAAAATGGTGGAAGAATCGAGAACGGGACACTAAACCAAGCTAGGGAAAGACATGCAGAAATGAAGAAACTGGTGAAATCGCAATCTTTAAATGGTGAATGGAAAACAATTCTATTGATAAAATAACACTATACCCTGTTTTTCTTCATAAAAAAATGCATTTTTGAACCAACCAAACTTTGAATTTATTATTTTTTGAGATGGGCATTCGGCACGAAAAACTCTGGCAACCTTTAGAAGAATATTTGACCATATATCCAAAGACAAAGATTCTGTTATACTTTAAAACCTCTGAAGGAGACTATAAAGGATTGCCACTGGTATTTCGTGATGGAGAACCTCGTTTACAGACTGAAGCAGGAATTACAGCTGCAATGGCTTTGTCTGAACCTGCCAAAACAGAGTTTATGAAACGCTATCGTCAGGATAAACTCTTCTCTCTGGCATCTGTGTGTAAATATTATTTTGGTCCGTTGTATCGGGGAAACAGAGAAACACATGTATATGACCCAATGCATGAATTGCAGGTGAGCAAGGATGAAATACTAGATATATTTCCTGATCTATCTGAAAAAGCTTCCTATGGAAACTACATTCGGCTGGAGAAGTTATCGTCATTGGTAACCCGTGTTGAATTACAACGACAAACAGATAGTGTAGAAGAAAAAGAAGCTACCTATACAAAACCTGTTCAGCTATTTCCTTTAAATCAGATATTATACGGCCCTCCAGGTACTGGAAAAACTTACCAGACAATAAACTATGCTGTGGCTATTATCGAAAGCAAACCGATAGAAGCTATACAGGCAGAAGATCGTGCAGAAGTTCAGAAACGATATGAATATTATCAGGAGCAGGAACAGATTGAGTTTATCACCTTTCACCAAAGTTATTCTTATGAAGAGTTTGTGCAGGGATTACGGCCTGACACCCATCGTCACACAGATAATCTGCACTTTCGACTGACTGACGGAGTATTTAAACGGATTGCTGACCGTGCAAAAGCGAACTATGAAGCGTATCGACGTACTATTAACAAACCCAAGCTGCCTTTTGAATCTCTGCTGGATCAGATGCTGATGGAGAGTATGAACCGTGAAACTGAAGAGGTAGAGATTCCATTACAGAATCCGGGAGGGCAGTTTCGGAGTATGATTATCTATGAGGTAGGAGATACTTATCTTTTGTATAAGCGTCGTGCTACACGCGGTGACAATGTCAAAGAAGAAGTACGACAGCTATATCTACATAAGTTGCGGGAAAGCTTTTATGGAAAAGAGATTCGGGAAGCTATTAATCGACCCTATTACGAAGCAGTAGTATATGCACTCCGGAAGTTTGAGAAAAATCTCAAACATGCCAAGTCTGAAGATCGGTTAAAAAACTATGTATTGATCATTGATGAAATAAACCGGGCAAATATTTCACGGGTATTCGGAGAGTTGATTACATTATTGGAAGAAGACAAACGTTTAGGCAAAGAGCATCCCCTTACTGTAACATTACCCTCAGGTGAAAGCTTTGCCGTGCCTTGCAATTTATCGATTGTAGGTACAATGAACACCGCAGACAAATCCATATCCTTGTTGGATGCTGCCTTACGCAGACGGTTTGTGTTTGTTCCTATGTATCCTCAGTATGATTTGATACCTGAAGCAGCCTCTGTATTGCAATCATTGAATGAACAGATACGGGAACGTAAAGGAGTAGATTTTATGATTGGACACTCTTTCTTTATCAATAAGTCAGTCAGTGAATTTCCTGAAATCTTTAATCAGAAGATTATTCCGTTATTATATGAGTATTTTAACACACGTATCGAACCTATCCGGGATATACTTCAGAAAAGTGGAATAGTACTGACTGAAGAAAATTATCAGCTTAAAGTAACAGGTATAGTAGGGTAAATAGTTAGTATACATTCAGATAGATCAATCAGGTCTTTGTCTTGAATTTGGATTTTTTTAGTAGGGCATTCTTTCTAGACTATATGTGTTTTTACTCAAAAACCTACCTGTGATATACAAATGAAATTTGGTACTTGCCTCATAGATAGAATACAGAGTAAATTTGTTAATATAGGGTTATGGTCCATCCTATATTAAGGCCATGGAGTTCTTTTTAGAAGGGCAATACAAGACGACACGGAAGGAGAGGAGAAAGCAGTTTATTAATACTGTTTCATGGGTATGCTTTAGCATACTTCTATTTTCTGTTATTCCAGCGGTTTATGTTGGAATATGGAAAGTAGCGGTGTTGATGGCAGCCATGACTATCTGTTTTGGGGTAGGTATCTATATAAATCTTCGTGGATATGTTACCACAGCAGGTAACTTTATTCTGTTTTCTATCAGCGTTCTGTTATTTTTATATTCACTCTTACTGGGTTCTCCTGCTTTTTCTTTTCTGTATTTTTTTCCGCTCATATTTGCCGTTCCCTTCTTCATCAATTACCGAAATACCTTACAGCTTGTTATCCACATTATACATCCAACAGTTTTTGTATTGATTCTTACATTCGTAGATACAGACTTTGTTACACCTATTATTCTTCCTGGAGATCAGATGGTTTTTCGGGCTATCAGTTTGGTATTGGTTATTACTTTGTGTCAATTCTTTGTTTACGAGATCGTTGTATCAAACCTGAACAGTGAAAGGCAATTGCAAAAGTCAGAGGCACAACAACGTGTTATCAATGGCGATCTGTTACGGATTAATCAGGAACTGGACCGGTTTGTATATAGCATCAGCCATGATTTGAAAGCTCCGGTTGCTTCTGCATTGGGACTGGTAGAATTGATGAAGGATGAAGAAGATATGAATGAGATGAGAGACTACAACCAGATCATGGAACGAAATCTGTTACGTCTGGATGCTTTTATCGGAGATATTCTGGATTATTCACGCAATGCCCAGTTCGAAATAAAGAAAGATATTATTTTTCTGGAAGAAGAAATTAATGATGCGATTCAGCAATATCAGTTTATGGATGGGGCTACCCGGATAGATGTTTCCAATGCAATCGTTCAGCATTCAGACTTTATAACTGACCGTTACAGACTGCGGGTTATTCTTAATAATATAATTTCCAATGCGTTTCGCTACAGAAATCCACAGGAATCTTCTCCCTGGATTAATATAACGTGCAATGTCTCTTCTGATCAGGCGATCATTAAAGTAAAAGACAATGGCATTGGCATTGCGAAAGAGCATCTTACTCATATTTTCGATATGTTTTACCGGGCTAGCCATTCGCTGCCAGGATCAGGATTAGGGTTATATATTGCCAGAGAATCCGCTATCCGAATGGGTGGGGATATCCGTGTATCATCTGTACCCGGACATTTTACAGAGTTTATCGTAGAGATTCCCAACGGAAAATAAATGTATAAACAAACATCCCTGTCACTGTAGCTTTCATTGCCATACAGAGACAGGGATGCAGTAATTCAAGATAATTTATTCTCAGTTCAGAACATCTGCCTCAATCACACTGGCATTGCCTTTCTGATGATATACTCGCTGAGTAGCTTTTATAAAATCTTCCTCATTGGCTTTATAGATATTTTCCACATATTTCTGAGGGTTCCGGTCAAATACAGGGAAACATGAACTCTGTACCTGAATCATAATACGATGTCCCTTTTTGAAAGTGTGCAATACATCCTGTAACCGGAAGTTTACTTCCGTAACCTGACCTGGAGTCAGAGGTTCTGGTTTAGAGAAGCTATTTCGGAAACGTGCCCGCATAATTTCGCTGCGTACCATTTGCTGGTAGCTGGCAAGCATTACATTTTTGTTGGGCATGTACTTATGATTGGGTTCGTTGTCAGGATATACATCAACCAGCTTTACAAAGAAGTCCGCATCTGAACCTGTAGTGCTAATCTTAAGCTTCGCCATAATTTCTCCTCCCAGTGTTATATCCTGATCCAGCACATCCGTCTGGAAGACAAGCACATCTGGACGGGAAGCTGCAAAACGCTGATCTCCGGACATGTATTTGAATGGAGTAAACCCAAACATTTCAGCTTCTTCTTCACTGGATGGAACAGGTTTCATTGGATCTGAGATATATTCTGAAAAAGATTGGCTTTCACCAGGCTCAGACGTAGCAAGTTTGCCATTGGCCTGGAAATAAAAGGTTGTTTTCTTTGCTGCAGGCGAAGGATATCTATCAAACTTCTTATATTCTTTAGTACCTGTGTCAAAAAGCCATGCTTCAGGCAAATCAACCTTTCCATCTTCTTTGTCTTTCAGAAAGTGGTGGAAGAACTTACCTTCGATTTCTCGTTGATAAAAGGTAGCCACGCTATCTCCAAAATAGATATCACCATGCAAGGTATGCCCAGTCTCACGTGACCAGCGACCATGCCCAAACGGTCCCATTGTAATCACGTTGAAGATTCCCGGATTGTTTTTCTCCAGTGTTTTATAGATTGTCAGAGGGCCATACAGATCTTCTGCATCAAACCAGCCACCTACCGTTAATACGGCATGTTTTACGTTCTTGAGGTGAGGTACAATACTCCGTTTTTGCCAGAACTCATCGTAGTTGGGATGCTCTACTGTTTCCTGCCAGAAGAAGTTGTCTGCATAATATTTGTTTCCGTTTTTGAGTGGGCCTAGTTTCATATAGTAATCATATCCATCACGGGCACCAATAGGCGCAATCATTTTATCCGCAAACCAGTCTTTAGAAGTAGGAGCAGGATGCTGAATGCCAAACAGCGGGTATGTCAGGAAGTATTCTTCTGTGAAGGCACCATTGTGATGAAAGTCATCAAAATAAAAGTCCGATACCGGAGCCTGAGGAGAGGAAGCCTTTAGAGCAGGGTGCTGAGACAAGGCACCTGCGATGGTATAAAATCCCGGATAGGAAATCCCCCACTGACCTACACGACCATTGTTGTATTTGACATTTTTCAGTAGCCAGTCAATGGTGTCATAGGTATCCGATGCTTCATCAATGGATTTATCCTTCTTAGGATCTTTCTTTTCATGATGAGGTGTCATATTGGTCCAGGTGCCTTCACTCATATAGCGTCCGCGTACATCCTGATACACAACAATGTATTTCTCCCTCATCATGACATCAGACGGACTGATATGTCGCGAGTAGGCATTAGGGCCGTAAGGTGCTACTGAATAGCAGGTCCGCTGCATAATCATTGGATACTTGTTTTTATTAGATGCATCTTTGGGGACATATACAATGGTAAATAACTTGATACCATCCCGCATGGGTATCTGATATTCATACTTCTGGTAATTGTTGCGAACAAAGGCAGTATCGGCAGTTTGCGCAAAAGTGTCTGTGAAAAACAGACCTAAAAAAACGAAAAAGAGAAATGCATACAGCTTTTTCTTCATGGATTGCAAGATTTAGTTTGTTTGAATGTTTTGAAACAGGTTATTGATTTTACTGTAAAGTGTAAAGAGGCTTTAAACGATAAGCTGGATAGGGTAACTATCAGGAGAACAAAAATAGTATCTTTTTCCAACCAAAGACTTTTCAGTTGGATAAGATTTGGGAAAAGCATTTATATTTGTCCAACTTAATTTTATCGTTCACTCATTCAGAATTAAAAATATGCGACAAAAGATTGTAGCTGGAAACTGGAAAATGAATAAAACCCGTGATGAGGCGTTGGCTCTTACATCCGAAATAGTAAACATGGTTCGTGATGAAGTAAGAGGTGATGTACAGGTGGTAGTATGTGTACCATTTGTATACCTGACGTCTGTAGGGAAGCTTCTGGAAACTCAGTCTAATATCTCTTTAGGCGCTCAAAATTGTCATCAGAAAGCTTCTGGCGCATTTACAGGAGAAATTTCAGCTGCTATGTTGCAATCTGTGGGTACACAATATGTTATTTTGGGACATAGCGAAAGAAGACAATATTTTGGAGAATCAAACGAATTACTTAAGGACAAAGTAAATATTGTCTTGGAAAACGGAATGAAGCCAATCTTCTGTTGTGGGGAAACGCTGGAGCAACGTGAGCAGGGAATTCATTTTGATTTAGTATGCAATCAATTAACAGAAAGTCTGTTCCATCTGACACCTGAGCAGTTTGCGAACGTAGTAATCGCCTATGAACCTATCTGGGCTATTGGAACAGGTAAGACTGCTACTTCTGACCAGGCTCAGGAAATGCATGCCAAACTACGTGCACATATTGCCTCAAAGTATGGTGCAGCTGTCGCAGATGCAACTTCTATACTGTATGGGGGCAGTGCCAATCCAGGTAATGCACGCGAATTATTCGGACAGTCTGATGTTGATGGTGGCCTTATTGGAGGTGCTTCCTTAAAATCACGTGATTTTCTCGATATTATCAAATCATTTTAGTTGATCTGGTATCAGAGATAAAAAAGGTCCTCTTAGCAAAAAGAGGACCTTTTTTATAGGGTGACTAATCACCGGAAAAGCAGAAAGAAAGTTAATTACTAGATACTTTCTCGCCTTTAGCATTTTTAATGTTAGATAAGGTAGTTTCTGTAAAGCTGGATAGTTTGCTCATTGCATCATCAAACTCGCTACCAAATTTATCGGAAAGATCTTTTGCAGAGTCTGCAATTTTCTTGCGGGTTTCTTTACCACTGGAAGGTGCCAGTAAAAGGCCAGCAACCACTCCTGCTGCTGCTCCGATCAGAAATCCCTGAAGCACTTTTTTTGTGTTATCTTTCATAGCTTACAAAAATAGTTAGTTTAAAAATAGGTTAAAGTAACGAAAAAAATGAAAACCTGATACCCAATCAGGACCATTGACTAGCTTCTACGAATTTTGTTGGTAAAAGTATAAGATTTATAATAAAAAAATATTTTTTTGTCTAAAAATACATGTTTATTGCTTTCTATCATTGTTTCTGCTAATCAGTGACTCTTTATGTAATTATACTGCATAACGGAAGGTGACAACAGAAGATTGCAGGCAGTGTAAAAAAAATCTTTGTTCATACATTAACTATCCTATCCATTGTTAACTCCGTCACAAATTACAGAGATTGCTGCACAGTTTCAGTTTGCTACAGATGGCATTTCCTTTCGTACTCTCCATTCCGGACATATTCATGATACTTACCTGCTTGAATGTGGTTCTTCGCAGTATGTATTACAACGCGTAAATCATCTGGTTTTTAAAAGTCCGGAAACGGTGATGGAAAATATCCGGAAGGCAACTGCTTTTCAGTTGGAGTATTTTCGTTCTCAGCGAATTAATGCAGTTATTCCTGAATTGGTTACGACTCGTTCCGGAAGTTCATTCTTAAAAGATGAAATGGGTAATTACTGGCGGGCTTTTACCTATATTCCGGACACTGTTTCTTTTGAAGAAGTACAAACACCTGAACAGGCCTATGAAGCAGCCCGTATGTTTGGTTTTTTTGTGCGGTCTTTACAAGACCTATCTGCAGAGGAACTACAGGAGACAATTCCTGCCTTTCATAATGCTGTTTCACGTCGGAATGCCTTTTCACAGGCGATTTCAACAGGTTTGCCTGATAGAATTAAAGCAGCTGCTACAGAAATCACTTTCTTTGAGTCCAGAGGGCATATTGCTGATAAAATAGATTTACTATTACGTCAGAAAGAGGTTCCATTACGCATTGTTCACAATGATACCAAGATCAGTAATGTGCTTATGGGGGCATCAACCGGAAAGGGAGTATGTGCCATTGACCTGGATACAGTGATGCCAGGAACTCTGTTATATGACTTTGGGGATATGATGCGTACATTCTTAAGTCCTGCTGCCGAAGATGAAACAGATTTAGATAAAGTGCAGATTCGTATGGATGTCTTTGAATCTCTTGCCAAAGGATATTGGTCTGAGGTAGGAGAGTGGATAACCAAAGCAGAGAGAGATAATCTGGTATTTGGAGGAATGCTTATGACCTATATTATGGGTATCCGTTTTCTAACAGACTTTCTACAGGGAGACGTATATTATAAAATACATAGGCCTACACATAATCTGGATCGAAGTCGTACACAAATGCGCTTGTTGTCCTTAATGGAAACCCACAGAGAGGAAATGGAATCAATTATTGCAGGGCTTTGACATGAGTGATCCCGAATTTTGGATATGAATAAAACTAAGCCTATATTTTTGAAATTGTGGGCTTGGGTTAATTTTTGAGAATCACTCTCCCTTTTCTCTTTCTTGTATCCAAGGTTGGTTTATAGTCCAAAACATATCTCTTCCTACCACCTGTTACTTTCTTTGCTTGCCCAAAGAAAGGGGCACCAAATGAGAATTTGGTGAGCCAGATTTGTGTGTTTGTAAAGAAAAGGTACTTTTTCCCGATCCTTCTGCCCGCAAGGCCAAAGGCCAACCTCGCGGAGAAAAGATTCCCAACGCACCTATACGGCCATTCCCTATTTAAGTCGTCTTTGCTTTCTTTATAACGTTTGTTATTACTTTCTCAGCAACATTCTTCTTCAAAATTCGGGATGATTCATATTGCAGGACTTTAAAACAAAAGGTGCCGTTGTTAAACGGCACCTTTTGTTTTACTATCAGAACTCTGTATTTGTTGTGTTTGTAGCTGGATTAGGTGTTGGTGATTTACCTTCACTTATAATCTTGAACTCCGTTCGTCGGTTAAATTCTCTTCCTTCTCTTTCATCGTCATTAGATGCCATAGGTTGGGTTTCTCCATACCCTTGTGCTACTAAACGGCTTGCATCCACACGACGGCTAATAAGATAATTTACTACAGCCACAGCTCTTCTGTGAGACAACTGCTGATTATAATCATTCGAGCCTACATTATCTGTGTGACCTGCAATCTCCACCCGATACGATGGATTTTCCTTCAATAACCGGGCAAGTTTGTTTAACTCTTTATAAGAATCTATTTTGAAAGATGTTTTGTTAAAGTCAAAATAGATATTGTGAAGAACGGTTACAAATCCCACTTTCAGCTTCTGTAGTTTTACATCGCGTCTGACTAGCTGTTCCATCTCTGACATGGCCGGAACCGTTACCTCGAGGTTTTCAAACATATATCCATTTTGTTCAACAGATACTATATAGTCCTGAGGAGAGCTGTTTTGGAATGTACACTGGTATATACCGTTTGCTACTTTTTTGATTCCGATAACTACACCATCATTTTTGCCTTTTACAATAATACTTCCTACATCAAGTGATTTCTTGCCATCTGCCAGAACCCGGATCTGAAGTTTAACCACCTGCATCTCTTTGGCTTCAATAGGCACATCTTTTGAAATATCCTTAACAACCTGATTCGTATCTTTCTTAATCGGTTTATTTTTCAGTTGTTCATACGTACGACGATCTTCAGGAAGGAGTACCTTATAAATATCTTTTTCTCCCATACCATCATCTTTTACAGAGGCATAGTACCCGTATTTGCTGTCCCCGGATTTTACGAAATAGATGTCATTATCCGGCGTACTGATCGGATAACCTATGTTAACAGGTTCTTTCCATTTTTTTGAGGCACTATCAAATTCTGAAACAAACACATCGTATCCCCCCATTCCTTCATGGGCATTCGAACTGAAATACAATGTCTTACCGTCATAATCGATAAAAGGACCATCTTCATTATTAGGTGTATTAACTGGTGCTCCCATGTTTTCTGGTTTACCCCAGCGTCCTCTTTTATCTTTTTTACACATCCAGATGTCAATACCGCCTAATCCACCAGGTCTGTCACTTGTAAAGAACATGGTTAATCCGTCAGCAGAGATAGAGATAGAGTTTTCGTTGTATTTTGAGTTTACCTGCTGATCAATTGGGTGGGGGTCTGTCCATGTGCTATCTTCATTCATTTCAGATACATAGATATCACCACCATTCTCATCTTTGTATAGATATAGGGTTTTACCATCAGGAGACAAACCTATACTGGCATCATGGTATTCGGTATTGATCGGAGATCCAATGTTTTTAGCAGGTTGCCATTTTCCATCTTTGAAATAGGAAATATAAATATCTTCATAAAACTGAAGGTCTGTATCCACGTTTCCAATACCTGTTGACCCATCCCGACGGGATGTAAATACCATCATCGTTTCATCTTTATTTACAGCAACGCCATATTCAGGATGGATAGAGTTTACCCCATCACCTGCGTTGGTACTTTGGTATGCATTAGGTTCTGCTGTAAACTTACGGGCATTTTCGCATTCTTTGACACGCTTTTCTGTTTTAGCCAGTGAGTTTTTCGCTTCTGTTGTCTTCAACCCTCCCGCTTTCAATTCAGTAGTATATTTCTGATAATAGTCGATCGCCTCATCAAATTTAAAACCCAGGTGATACGATTCTGCAATCAGGAAAAGTATGTCTTTACTTACTTTGGGGTCAAGTTCATACGCCTTCTGAAGATATTTACTGGCACGGCCCTTGTCAATTGTTTCCAGAATACATTTCCCTGCCATAAAGTTGGCGCGGACATTGTTTGGGTTTGCTTTTAATGCTAGTTCATAGGTCTCCAATGCCAGCATCTTACCACCAATGTTGTAGGCCGCGTCACCTTCTGCTACCAGATCTGCATCGGCCGATTGAGCAATCAGGTGCCCACTTGCCAGAGACAATCCAATCCATAAAAGGTATGTATAAAACTTTTTCATAAACTTAACTTGGGTTTCATTTCCTAGCTGGGAGTCTTACTATGCAAATTCTATCAAGATGTATAGTGAATAAATCAGAATGATTATATATGAATTAATGTTACGTTTACTTGCCAATGATTTCAAATTCTGTTCTACGATTTAGCTGACGTCCTTCATCTGTGTCATTAGCAGCTATAGGACGTTCTTTTCCATATCCTGCTGAACGCATCCGCTCTGCTGGAATACCTTTGCTGATCAGATAATCAACAACTGCCTTTGCACGCTTTCCAGAAAGTGTTTTATTGTAGTCTGCGCTACCTTTGTTGTCTGTATGTCCGGAGATTTCGATTTTCAGTTTAGGCATCTCCTGCATAATTTCCAGGAGGTTTTCCAGTTCGGCAGTAGATTCTTTGCGTAGTGTTGCCTTGTCAAAATCAAAGAAGATGTTACGTAATACAATTTTAGACCCCACATTTATCTTCTTCAGCTCTACAATCAGGTCAAATTGCTGGAAACCTTTCGCCTCAGGAATGTCAAAGTTTTCAGAGTGAAACAGATATCCTTCTTTTTGAACAGAGAAGTTATAATTTTTTCCGGATGGCATAAATGTGCTGAATGCTCCTTCTGTATCTGTCTTATGTTCTTCCAGTTGTGTCGCTGTTAAATTATCTACTAAGACAACATCTGCTACTAAAGGTTCTTTGGTCTCTGCATCAATTACTTTTCCTTTCACAATAGTTGCATTGGAATTGATCTCAATAGGCTCCTGCATTTTCATCTCTACCGTTTTCACAGTAGGTGCAGCTGTTTTAACCTGTATGGTTTTGATCTGTGACGCAACCTCTACTGTTTTACGAGGAGGCATTGAGATGATATAGATATCTTTTTCTCCAACACCACCCTCTTTTGCAGAGGCATAGTATCCATGTTTATTATCTGCTGAGAGTACAAAGTAGATATCCTCATTGGCTGTGTTGATTGGATAGCCAAGGTTTTCAGGTGCTGTCCAGGTGCCATCTTCATTGTGCTCGCTTCTGTAAATATCGTAGCCTCCCATACCTGCCAATCCTCGTGAACTGAAATATAATGTAGTTCCATCTGCATGGATAAAGGGGGCATCTTCATCATAAGGTGTATTGATAGAAGGACCCAGGTTAACAGCTTCTCCCCATTTCCCCTCAGGTGTTTTGCGGCTCATATAAATATCAAGTCCACCTGATCCACCAGGACGATTACTGGAGAAATAAATAGTTTGACCATCCGATGTCATGGAAATAGATGTCTCATAGTATTTTGTATTGATATTATCTCCCAAACTCTGAGGTTTAGACCAAATATTATTAATAGCGTCAAAATCTGAATAATACAGATCACCACCTTGTTTATCTTTGTAAATGAACAGTTGCTTACCATCTGACGATAAGGCTACACAGGCATCATGTTGATCGGTATTAATCTCTTTCAGGTTACGGGGTGTTGACCATTTTCCATTTGCTTTATAGGAAATATACATGTCCTCATAAAACTGGTTGTCTTCAGGAGATAATTCTTCACCTGTAGATCCCTCTCTGCGTGACGTAAATACCAGGACTGTTTCGTCTGATGAGATTACAGGAGCAAAGTCAGCATATTTTGAGTTAATGACAGAACCAATATTGGTAATGGTTGCTTTTGCCGGATCTTTCATATAACGAATACCGTTATTACACTCAAACATCTTTCTATTGATATAAGAAGCTACCGGGTCATCCTTGTCCATTGTATTCAGAAATGCCTGGTATTGTTTGAGTGCTTCTGAAAACTGATGATTATATTGATATGCTTCACCCAGGAAAACCAGTAATTGCTTATGTATATCGGGTTTTACCTGCTGCGTTTTTTTCAGATAAGGCAAAGATTTTTCTTTGTAGGCTGTTTCCAGGTAACAAAGACCTGTGTTAAAGTTTGCCTTCGGATTTTCCGGATCAAGCTTTAAACCTGTCAGGTATAGTTCCAGTGCCTGACTATACATTTTCTCTTCGAAGTATCCCTCTGCCTCCTTAAAAAGTTTTTTTGCTGACTGGGCCTGTGCAGTCAGAGCTATGAGTAAAACCCAACAAAAAAATGCTATCTTTTTCATAAACAAACAGATGCTATATGTGATGGTTACCTGATGAAATACATTCAGCACCAAACAAATGTATAGAATTACCAGACAAGAGCATTCTGTAATAAGTCTCCACTCAGAAGAGAGAATGTAAGTTTGCCGAAATAACTCACGCAAAAGGGAAGGGATTTTTCTAATTTTACAGAAAATTACCAGTTGAATGGTTTACTGGTGAAATAGACACATTTACATTCACAACTGGCGGTAAATAAAGGGTACAAGTAATCTCTTTGTAGTTTGTGAAAGCCGATACTGTGAATGTATACAAAACAGCAATCAGATTCAGATATGAAAATTCAGACAGCAGTTTTTAAACAGAGTAATACCGATTATAAAAAGTGTCCGGCTCCAACTATGCCAGAGTATGCTTTTATTGGAAGATCTAATGTTGGTAAATCCTCTCTGATCAATATGATTACAGGCAAGCCGACATTGGCCAAAACATCTCAAACACCCGGAAAAACACAGTTGATTAACCATTTTTCCATCAATGATCAATGGTATCTTGTGGATTTGCCAGGGTATGGATATGCCAAAGCAAGCCAAAAAGAGCGGGAGAAGTGGGATAAAATGATAAAGGAGTATTTAAAGAATCGGACAAACCTCCATTGTATATTTGTATTAATAGATTCACGTCACTCTGCCCAAAAGATAGATATGGAGTTTATGCAATGGTTAGGAGAAAATGAATTGCCATTTGCCATTATTTTTACGAAGACAGACAAACAATCCAAAACCAAAACACAGGCATTGCTCAATGAATATGCCACCAAAATGCTTGATTACTGGGAAGAAATGCCAGTTTCTTTCTCTACTTCTTCCTTAACAAAAACAGGAAAAGATGAGATCTTAAAATTTATTGATGAATTGAATCAGGATTGGCAACCTGTACCTCAAGACTAACGTATAGCACAAGTGTTTTATGAGTAGGTAGGTTTACTAAATACAAATTGCTGTGAATGTGTATACTAACAAAGAGACTTTTGTAGGATTTCGGGTATTCACAATGCAAAAATCAATGTAATAGCCTTACTTCTAAGGCTTGTAATAATTTGAGGCATTTTTGCCATCAGAATGCAATCACAAAAATCATAGAAAGCGTATTTACGTATACCAAAGAAGATACCACTGGTAATTTATTTGTTTTAACTTCTCTTAAAGTTTTACCTGTTTTTTTGAATTATTTTTTATGAAAATGAAAATCAAGGTTTTAGTATTATTTCTAATTGCATTTGGAGTAATGAGTCTGACTGCTCAGGCACAGAACAAGCGTATTATTCCTGTTGCTGAATATTATGAAGGTGGTCAGGAAAAACTTCTTGCTGATATACAGCAAATGATTCAGTACCCTCCAACGGCAAAGCGGAATCGTATTCAGGGAGAATGCCTGATAAATTTTGTACTGGAAGCTGATGGAAAAACCTCTTCATTTAAACTGGTAAAAGAGATTGGTGGAGGATGTGGAGCAGAAGCTATGCGCATTGCCGGACTGCTTAAATTTAAAGCTCCTGGTTACCGGATGGATGTGGGCGTACCTATTAAGTTTGTTTTACCCAAACCGTAATCTTGAAAATACACTCTGCAGCAATTAAATAGTTAAGTGATGAAGGCAAGTCGATGGTGACTTGCCTTTTCTATTTGAAGCGGTCTAAACAAATTATAAATGAGATCAGCTATCAGATTTTAGAGTGAACCAAGACTATTTTGACTGGCACAACCTCACGAGATCTACTCAAAAGATGCCTTTGTAGCTTTTATAAATAAGTTCAGATAGCCTCTGATGATAATTTTTATAGTATTTTGTGACTTATAGAGAATAAACAGGAAATTATCTATGAAAATGGAAGAATGACAGCCACCAGATGGGATTGCGATGGGATAAAGATGGGACATGCCATTTCTCAATTCGCTACAGGTGTAAGTCATACTGCTAGTAGCCCAACAGATGTTGTTCGGCTACATTTTGGTCTAAAAGGAGATTATCGATTTGTCTATAAACAACTCAATCAGTCTTTTGATCTTATAGGGAGTCACCACAATATTATGTATTCAAAGGGATTTGATATCATAGTTGAAAATAAGACGCCTGAAATTGAGACGTTTGGAGTGCAGTTTCCGAAGAATTTATTTATTCAATACACACAAAATGCAAATGAACCTTTAAAGCAATTTGCTGAAGATATTTTAAGCGAAAAAAACGTAATTCTGTCACAGCAGTGGGTTCCGATTGACCTTCCAACGCAAAATGTTATTCAACAGATTATACATTGTCCTTATACCGGAGATTTGCAGAAGTTATTTTTACTTTCAAAGAGTATTGAGTTGTTGGTTTTGTCTGCAGATGCTTATCAGACTTTGTTGCAGAGGAAGAGTACTTTTATCCGAAGTCAGATTGATAAAGAGAAGATTATTGCTGTGCGAGACTTACTAAATGAACGGCTACAGTCACCTCCCAACCTCTCTGAAATTGCACGAATGGTTGGATTAAACGAATACAAACTTAAACGTGGTTTTAAAGAGATATTTGATACTACAGTGTTTGGATATCTGGCTGAGCAACGTATGCAACTGGCATATACATATTTGCGGGATACAGAGAAAACTGCTGCTGAAGTTTCTGTTGATCTGGGTTTTGCTACTCCTCAATATTTTAACAATGCATTTAAAAAAAGATTTGGTATCACTCCTTTTTTTGTTAGAAATAATCCGTAAAGTTGTAATTAGTCTGATCGTTAAACTCTCTACTATTGTAGTATAACTATCAAAATATAGCAATCACTATGAATCAACTTATTGTAGAGAATAGCATCTGTATTGATGCTCCTGTTGCCAAGGTTTGGAATCTTCTAACCAATCCTGAACAAACAAAGAAATATATGCACGGTTGTGAAGCTATTTCTGATTGGAAGGTTGGTAGTTCATTGATCTGGAAAGGTGTTTTTAATGGGCAGGAATTAGTTGCTGTTACAGGACATATTGTTGAAATCAAACCAGAAAACGTTCTGTCTTATACCACATTTGATCCCAATAATACTAAACTGGAAGATAAGCCGGAGAACTATCTCACTGTTTCATATATACTACATAGTGAAGAGGACAAAACGAACCTGGTTGTGACTCAAGGTGATTTTGCTCAGGTTGCTGAAGGTGAAAGTCGCTACAGTGATGCTATTAACAGTGGTGGGTGGGGGCCTATTTTACAAGAGATAAAGAAACTGGCAGAAACAGAATAAGACCCTTATTTAAGGGTATCTACACTATTTTTAGAAAATCAGATCATCGAGCTCTTATAAAAATAGTGTAGACGACCTCTTAGCATCATACCATACTTTTGTCTTCCCGTTCAAGACGTAGTGTTTCCAGATATTTTGCCTTATCATCCCGATAAAACAGATTCATTGTCTCAAATGGAACAATCTTCCCATCTTTGTTGACTATGTGCACACATGATTTCTTAATAGACCGTACATCAAAGTTATAGGCGTCAATAAACTGCATGATAATAATGCGAAATAGGTTTTGATAAGTTAATCCAGGTGCCTGAACAGATGGCAGACAACATAATAAAGAATTGAGTTCATCTGTCGCACACTCTACGGATTTTGCTGTGCTGAACAGATTTACCATATGGTCCTTGAGACGGTCATCCTGTTCATAGACAATCGTATTCTTGGAATTATTGAGTAGATCATCCGGGTTGATAAACCGTGTAAGTGGAAATACCTGATTTTCCAGTTTCAAAGCATAGCCCATTACCAAAGCATCTGGGTTGCAGGGAACAGGTAATAAATCGTTTTCCTGAAAAATCGAAGTCTGACTGAGGATATCCTGACGGACTTCGGTTAGTGTATACCGATCTTTGGCAGGATCAAAGTTTTCGAGTCGGCCTGCAACCTGAGTAGGTTGGAAAGTGACACCCCGCACACAGGGTTGTTGCAATGCATATTCAATGATACTCCCAATCTCATCTGTATTTAATCCTTTCTGCAAAGTCACCACCAATGTTGTAGATACATTGTATTTGTTGAGATTCTCCAATGCTTTTTTACGTACATCCCGTAAATCTTTTCCCCGCATTTGTTCCAGTACTTCCTTCCGAAAAGAATCAAACTGTAGGTAAATCTCAAAATCAGGCATATAAGATGCCAATTTTTCTACAAAAGATTCATCTTGTGCAATCCGAATACCATTAGTATTCACCATTAAGTGTTTGATAGGCTTTTGTTTCGCCAGATCCAGTATTTCAAAAAACTGAGGGTGCACAGTAGGTTCGCCTCCACTAAGCTGAATTACATCCGGTTCTCCTTCGTTGGCCACTATAATATCCATCATTCGGTTAATTTCTTCCAGGGTGCGGTGTCTGCCATGAGTAGGAGAGGATTCAGCATAACAGGTTGGACAGGTGAGGTTACATCTGTCTGTAACTTCAATAAGTGTAAGACAGGAATGTTGCTCGTGATCTGTACACAAACCACAATCATAAGGACAACCATAATGAGTTGCCATATTAAATTTGAGAGGCATCTCACTGGCCTTGTTGTAGTTTCGTATATTTTTATAATAAGGTATATCTGTTGCTATCAGAACTTTCTCCCGTCCATGTTCAGGACAATTTTTCAGCATAAAAACTTTATCGTTCTCAAACACAATTTTGGCCTCAATACGACGCAGACAGGTAGAACAAAGACTTAATGTAAAGTCGTAATAGGTGTAAGGACGTTGTTTTGACATATAATTTGTGGTTGGTTTCTTACAAGATGTTATATAGCAAGATAGAAAAATATAGTATCATATTTGATGATAAATCTGTAATCATAGATGAACCTAACTATTTATAGAAATTAGTGAAAGTGTTAACTAAAGTTTTTATTACATCTATAATTCTGTGTATTACAGAGGCAGAAGTTTACGTTTAAAAAGAATCCAGTATTTAATACTGTAAAATTTACACACTCACCGTTAAAAAGATACAATAACGACCTTATGCGTAAGAACCCTTTTATTTACCGCATTTTCACCCTGTTACTTGTTGTGACATTTTTAGCAAGCTGTAAGAAAGATGATGAAGTTAAGCCTGCAAAAGAAGAAGATTTTGCATCTGCTCAAGCTACGATCTCTTTGACAAACGAAGTGAATGATATTGGGAATATGGCAATAGATTTTTCTGGTAAGATTTCCTCAGATACAAAACTTGCTAATATAAAAAATGTCCGAACTGCAATAGAAGAAGGAACATGTGGGGTAATAGATTTCAATTGGAGTGAAGCTTCTGGTAATATTATCGTTACAGTTGATTATGGAACAGGTACAACCTGTAATGGAATTGTCTATAAAGGAAAACTTGTATTCACCTATACATATACTACAAATGGACTTAATGCCACTATAAATTTTGTTGATTATGAAGCTGATGGGAAAAAACTGAGAGGAGATTATATAATGGATATGAGTTATGTTAAAACTGAAGCAAAAGCAGGTCTTAAATATGATTGGAAATTCCAAAATGCTGTGTTTACCTATGCTGATGGTTCAACTGTGAAATGGAACAGTGCTTATTCCATTAGTATCTCTGGTGCTACTTACAATACAACAGGAGGTATTTCCGGAACAGGTAAAGATGGTAAGAACTTTTCTGCCACAATTACCAGTCCCTTGTCTATTAGTGAAGGTTGTCAATATGGTCTAGTAAGCGGAACTTATCTGATCAAAGGAGATGGACATCCAGATGCTACATACGATTTTGGTGATGGTACCTGCGATAATAAGGCTACACTTACTATTAATGGTACTACTCAAACATTCACTTTCGAGTAATAGAACGGTTACTTGTTAGGAATATAAACCACCGGAGCCCCAGCCCTTCGGTGGTTTTCTGTTTTATGTATTCGATATCTTTTTTCTTGTATCAACTAAGTTAGCAGGATAGAGAAAAACTTTATAATAATAGATCAACCCAGCCAGGCAGGCTAGTTGTATAGTGGATAAGCCAAAGCTGAATCGATAGACAGGTTTGATAAACTCAATGAAGAAGCGAAAAATAAGATAAGATGCTAACAGGATTTTAAATCGACTGCCATTCGTTAATACATACTGTTGTTCAAGGAAAAAGATAAATGTTCCTACTATAAGTAAGAACAGAATCTCGTATAAGGCAGCCGGGTGGCGTGGAATTCCGTCTCCCAGATTCATACACCAGGGCAATGAGCAGGGACTACCATGTGTACCATCTGTTATGCCTGCCAGAAAACAACCAATACGTCCCAGAACCATTCCCAATATAATAGGATAAACCATCAGATCTCCTGATGAAGTAGTGACACCCAACTGTTTTTTTGTTAGTTCAACTCCAATCAATCCTCCCAGTAGACCTCCTACAATAGTTTTGCTTTGCAAGTAAACTATCCAGTTTCCAGAGGTCTGTATGAATATATTCGGGTTTTCAAGTATACCGATCAGCCGAGAACCAATTAACCCTCCAGCCGCAGTTCCGATAAATATCCAGAGACGATCTGAGTTGCTGATAGGGTCATGTGTATGACGACGTAGCCATAAGTAATACTGAAAACCAATGGAGTACGATAATATCTCAAATACTAAATGAGAATTGATGGTAAATCCGGCTATGTGAAAGTTTACAGGAAAGGTCACAGATAAGAAAATTGAATAGATTCCTGGAAAGATAGTTAATCTTCCAATAGTCAAAACTGAAAAAGAAGTTTTAAGTTTGAAGATATCGATGAAGATGACCTATAGCTACAAGTACATGAATTTTTCAAAAAATACAAACCATGATGACTTCAAATACCATGAAGAGAAATGCACTTATTGGAATCACCTTATCTCTGCTGAGCATTTATAATGCTGGGGCACAAACTATTTCTACAGCAGAACTAAAAAAGCATATTACTATACTGGCCAGTGATAAGATGGAAGGGCGTGGATCAGGCAAAAAAGGAGGTGAGTTAGCCGCTGACTATATTGCCAGCCAGTTCAAGGTCTTGAAGCTGGTATCTAAAGGGGAGACGAAAGATTACTTCCAACGTTTTGAACTAAGAAATTCCGGTACACATGGCGCTGTAGACACCACTACACGAACTACGAAAAATGTAATAGGGTATCTGGATAATGGCGCAAGAGAGACAATTATTATAGGAGCCCACTATGACCATTTAGGTATGGGGCATGATGGTGGCTCACTGGATACTTCACCTTTAGGGAAAATTCATAATGGAGCAGATGACAATGCTAGTGGAGTGGCTGGCGTATTGGAGCTAGCGAAGTATTATAGTCAGAATAAAGAAAAAGAGAAGGTTAACTTTTTGTTTATATGTTTCTCTGGCGAAGAAATGGGGTTGCTGGGATCTAAATATTTCACAGACCATCCTACCATTGATCTTTCAAAGATAGACTGTATGTTGAATATGGATATGATAGGTAGACTTCCTGAAAACAAGACACTCATTGTAAGTGGAATAGGGACTAGTCCATCATGGGGAAATATACTTCGTAAATACGAGTCAGATAAGTTGAAAGCCTCATTCGATTCTTCCGGAATAGGAGCTTCTGATCATACATCTTTTTACCTGAAGAATATTCCGGTATTACATTTTTTTACAGGATCTCATAGCGATTATCATAAACCTGGTGATGATGCAGATAAGATTAATTACGTAGGAGAGCAGATTGTTTTACAGTATATCATTCAGGTTATTTCAGACATAGCTGTACTGCCTCATCTGGCTTTTACTCCTACTAAAACCAACAGTAATCAAAGTGCTTCTGTTTCTATGAAGGTTACTATGGGAATCATGCCAAGTTATGCTTCCGATGGAAATGGGTTGAAAGTAGACGCAGTCTCTGAGAATAAACCCGCTAAAAAAGCAGGTGTGTTGGCAGGAGATGTGATTGTGGCTATTGATGAGCATAAGGTTACTGATATCCATACATATATGGAAGCCCTAAACTTTTATGAAAAAGGAGCATCCGCTCAGGTTAAGATCCGCAGAGGAACTGAAACCGTTACACTTACAGTACAATTCTAATCGAAACAAAAAGAGGCAGGTTTTTGGCCTGCCTCTTTCACTGTATCAGATACACTAAATTAGTTTAAAAACTCATAGATCCCTGCTACTCCTTGTCCACCACCCACACAGGCTGTCACCATACCATATTTCTGATTCTGTCGGCGCATTTCATTAAATAACTGAATAGACAATCTGGCACCAGTTGAACCCAAGGCATGGCCTAATGCAATAGCACCACCATTAGGGTTTACGATATCAGGATTGATACCAAGTGTTTTGATTACTGCCAGTGCCTGAGCTGCAAATGCTTCATTTAATTCAATCTGTTGAATATCATCCAGCTTCATACCAGCTTGTTTTAAAGCTTGTGGGATAGCGGCCACAGGACCAATACCCATGATGCGAGGTTCTACACCCATAGCTGCATAAGTAATCATACGGGCAATCGGTTTCAGATTTAACTCATTTACCATCCGTTCAGACATAACCAACACAAAGCCTGCTCCATCAGATGTTTGAGAAGAGTTACCTGCCGTTACACTTCCGCCTGCTGCAAATACAGGTTTTAGCTTTCCCAAAGCATCCAGGTTGGTATCTGCCCGTGGACCTTCGTCTGTATCTACTACATATTCGCGGGTTTTCTTTTTGCCACTATCTGCATCAAAATAAGTTTCCTTTACAGTGATAGGAACAATCTGCTCCTTGAAATATCCACTCTTGATTGCATTAAGTGCTTTTTGATGAGATTTGAACGCAAATTCGTCCTGCTCCTGACGAGTGATGTGGTACTGATCTGCCACCTGCTCGGCAGTAAGTCCCATACCCAGGTAATAGTCAGGATGAGGAAGAGTTAATTCATAATTGGGTGCCAGTTTCCAGCCTGTAGTAGGTACAAGCGACATAGATTCTGTTCCTCCGGCAATCATACAATCCGCCATCCCTGCATGGATTTTAGCCGAAGCAATAGCAATAGCTTCTACTCCTGACCCACAGTAACGGTTGATAACCATTCCTGGAACACTTATAGGCATAGAAAGTAATGAAATCATCCGTCCCATCTGCATGCCTTGTTCTGCTTCAGGTACTGCGTTCCCTACAATAATATCGTCTACACGAGCAGGGTCTAATGCTGGCACAGAGGCTACCAGTTTTTTAATTACTTCTGCTGCCAGATCATCTGGACGGGTAAACCGAAACCCTCCACGAGGCGCTTTACCTACAGCAGTTCTATATCCGGCTACTATATATGCATTCATATTGTCAGATTTTTTAAATGAAAGTATTCTGTAATGAAAACGAAATAGTGACTGAAATCATTCAGGTAATTAGTTTCTGAGAGGTTTGCCTCCATTCAGCAGACTTTGGATTCTCTCAAGGGTCTTACGTTCACCACATAATGACAAGAAAGCTTCTCTTTCCAGATCCAGCAAGTATTGTTCTGTCACCATCTGTGGATAGGATAGATCCCCACCACACATTACATAAGCTAACTTCTCTGCAATTTTCTGATCGTGTTCACTGATATATTTGCCATAACGCATAGCAGCTATACCTGCTTTGAATAACGCTATACCTGTACGTCCCTGTACCTTTACATCTTTACGTTGTTTGGCTTGGGTATATCCGGCATCTGCCAGTTCCAGTACAGATTCTTTTGCATCAGCAATCAAGCGACTACGATTTAAGGTTACTTTATCACCACGACGAAGATATTTCATGTCGAATGCTTCATAGGCTGAAGTAGATACTTTTGCCATTGCCACATTCATAAAGGCATTCTGGAGTGAGTTCAGTTCAATGTCTCCTGCTTCATAAGCATCTGATAGGCGAAGAGCCATTTCTTTACAACCACCACCACCTGGAATCAGACCGACACCCACTTCTACCAAACCGATATAACTTTCAGCTGCAGCTTGTACACGATCTGCATGCAGAGTCATCTCACATCCACCTCCCAGTGTAAGTCCTGCCGGAGCTACAACAACCGGAATCGCAGAGTAACGTACCCGCATCATCGTGTTTTGAAACTGACGGATCATCAGGTCTACTTCGTCATATTCCTGTTCAACAGCAAACATAAACAGCATACCCAGATTAGCTCCTGCTGAGAAGTTTTCACCTTCATTGGCAATTACCAAACCTCTGAAGTCTTTTTCTGCAATAGAGATTGCCTTGTTAATACCTTCAATTACTTCTGGGCCTAAGGTATTCATTTTGGTATGAGCTTCTAGGTTCAACACTCCATCACCAATATCAAATAGTGTGGCCCCTTTGTTTTCCCAAACTACTTTATTGCCTCTTAAGGTATCCAGCAGAATAAATTCTTCTGTTCCAGGTACTGCTTTATATCCTTTAGCCTGTAGATCATAGTATTTTCGGATACCACCTTCTACTTTATAGAAAGTATCATGACCATTGGCTAGCATTTCATATACCCAGGCTGCTGGTTTTTTACCTGCAGCTTCCATTTTGGTAATCGTTGCCTGAACTCCCAGTGCATCCCACGTTTCGAATGGACCAATCTGCCAGCCAAAACCTGCACAAATAGCCTGATCTATACGGTATAACTCGTCTGATATTTCAGGGATACGATGAGTGACATAACTGAAAAGATCATAGGTAGTAGCACGCATGAAGTCACCTTCTTTTCCTTTGGCATTAATCAGAATCTGAAGGCGTTTTTTCAGGTCATCTACTCCTTTCGTTAGTTCGAATACAGACAGACGTGCCTTTTGTTGAGGGCGGTATTCCAATGTTTTCAGATCAAGTGAAAGGATTTCGGACTGACCTGCTGCATTTTTAATCTTTTTATAAAATCCCTGGCCTGTTTTATCTCCCAGCCATTTATTTTCACTCAGTTTTTGAACAATAGCAGGAAGCTTGAATGTTTCTTTGGATTCATCGTTTGGAAGGTTGTTATATAAGCCATTGGCAACATTTACAGTAGTATCCAAACCTACAACATCTGATAAACGGAAAGTACCAGATTTAGGCTTTCCTGAAATATCACCTGTCAGTTTATCTATCTCCTCTATAGTCAGTCCAAATTCTTCAGTTGCTTTTATTACACTCATCATGGCATAAACACCTACACGATTAGCGATAAATGCAGGAGTATCTTTACATAATACGGTTGTTTTACCCAGATATCGATCTCCATACTGCATCACAAAGTCAATAACTTCCGGATTGGTTTTAGGTCCAGGAATTACTTCCAGTAGACGTAAATAGCGTGGAGGATTAAAGAAATGTGTACCACAGAAATGTTTCTGGAAATCTTCACTCCGACCTTCAGACATCAGGTGAATAGGAATACCTGAAGTATTGGATGTAATTAAGGTGCCAGGCTTTCTATATTTTTCAACTTGTTCGTAAATAAGTTTTTTGATATCCAGTCTTTCAACAACAACCTCTATCACCCAATCTGAAGTAGCAATATCTTTCATATTGTCTTCAAAGTTCCCTAGTGAGATACGGTTGGTAAAGGAAGTATTGTATAGAGGCGCAGGGCTAGCTTTGATGGCCGTCTGAAACAGATCATTGACAATTCTGTTTCGTACGTTTTTATTATCCAGTGTTAAACCTTTTGCTTTTTCGGCATCATTCAGGTCTTTAGGCACCATATCCAACAACAGGACATCCACACCGATATTTGCGAAATGACAAGCAATTCGCGAACCCATAATACCTGCACCCAGTACCGTTACTCGTCTGATCGGGCGATTGCGGTGAGTTTTTTGTCCTGTAGTCTGTATTTTCTCGGCAACTAATGTTTCCATAATTCAGAAAAGGAATTAAGAATGAAAAAGATATATAATAGATTAGTGATGAAGAGTATGACTAAAATTATTCCGGAAGATCTGTTTCCATCAATGCAGATGATTGTAAGGTACGCCGTTGTTCTACCAGTTTAGTAATTTGCTGAACTACATCAAAGAAGATATCCAGTTTTTCAGAAGGAACATTATTTCGGATCATGAAGTTAAATTCACGCACTGTACGACGTGCTATTTCACGTTTTTCTTTCCCACTTTCTGTCAGAAAAACATTTACGAAGCGTTTATCTCTTGCGTTTGTTTCACGATAGATCAGGCCATCTTCTTCCAGTGTTCGCAACATACGGGTGAGACTGCGACTCTCGAGACCTACCAGTGGTCCTATGTGAGTGGCTGGTGTTCCTTTTTCTGCATCAATAGTAAGCAATACATGCCCAATAGCCATTGTGAAATCATGTTGCGCTGCTTCTCCATTATACATACGCGAAATGGCATGCCAACAAGCTTTTATTTGATAATCAACGGTTTCTTCGCGTTTCATAAATTGATAATGCCAATTGGAAGTATTATAAATAGACGTAAGCAGGTCTGTGAACAAAACTTTTGCCTACCTGATTTTATTGTTTTTATCTCTTTTTCTTTAAATTACTTCTCCAAAAATAACAAAATATTGTTATGCATGCATACGGATATAATTATTTTTTCATATTTTTTATCGAATAAAGGAAAAACAATTGAATGATACTTTTAATTCTAAGTGAATAACTATAGTAACCAAGCTTGTTGTTAACGGAAGTGATAATATACCCAAGGCATTGACATTTAAGCTGGGAATGTAGTATATTTCAAAAGTTAATAATGAGCATCGGTCTGTTTTATGGAGTTATCAGTTAATGTACCTGCATTTATTTTTCCTACAATATCATTACTTATGTTGGCCTATACGAATCGTTTTATGGCAACTGCCAGCCTGATTCGTAATCTTCATGCTTTGTACCAGGATAGTCATGATCCTAAGCTGATTGCACAGATTCGTAATCTGCGACAACGTATTAATTTGATTCGAAACATGCAGGTAGTAGGGGTAATGAGCTTATTTTTAAGTGTAGTAAGTATGTTTCTTATTTTTAATGGGAAGATGGAGTTGGCTACTTATGCATTTGGAGCTTCTCTGGTAACGCTGATGATCTCATTAAGTATTTCAGTAGCGGAGATTTATAAATCAACGAAAGCATTGAATATCCAATTAAGTGATATGGAGGAAAGTCTGCCTTCTGAATTTGGGATAGAATTGCCAGATAAAATAAACTTCAAAAAGAAACACAAATGACAGAAAATTATATGTAGTTTCTGCCATTTTGAATGGATTGAGTTGTATCTATATGAAAGCTTACTCGTTTGCTATGATTGGTTGAGATTCTGCAAAGTAGTGCCCCTGTAACTCTATGACCAGTTTTTGGACAGCTTCTTTCAAGCCGAAGGGCGATTCGATAGTTACAGCATTCGTATACATAAGTAGCCAGTGTGCCATACCCATAGTAGAGCCTACTAAAAAACGCATACGTACCTGATTCCCTAGATCTTCTTCTGATACAAATCCATACCCATATCTTTGTGGAGCTGCATAACGCAGTATCTCTTTATCAAAGATGATAACTGCTTCTTCCAGATGTTCAGTTCTTGCAAGATTATCCAGGTAATTTTGGAGAGTATCTGAAGAACGGCTTTTAAAAGTTTTGGAGAACTTCAGACTTTTAATTCGATCTACACGAAAGTCCCGATAATCATTACGAAGCAGACAATAAGCAATCATATGCCAGTCGGAGTTATAATAGAGCAATCCTACAGGCTCTACTGTACGTTCAGTCAATTTAGTGTTATATGAGGAGAAATATTCGATGGTTAATGTTTGATGCTGAGCTAATGCTTGTTGAATATCAGAAAGGAAATGACTATCAAATGTTTGAGGGGCAGTGCGTGTACTGGAAACTACTTTTATGCGCTGATCCAGATCCTCCAGACTGTCTTTGGAATTTGTTTTTAATACAGACTTGATCTTATATAACGCGGATTGGAATGCTGTATCAACAGATTGATCCGCCATATTCTCTATTAATTTGGCACCTAATAATAGTGCATGGGCTTCTGTATTTGAAAACATTACAGGCGGCAGATGATATCCTTCCATTAGGTAATAACCTATACCCGCTTCTGCTCCAATGGGAACCCCTCCTTCTTCCAAGGCCCGGATATCGCGATATACAGTGCGCAAACTAATCTCGAATCGGTCTGCAATCTCCTGTGCTTTCACAATTCGTTTGCTTTGTAACTGAGTCAGGATAGCTTGTAAGCGGTCTATACGGTTCATAGTTATTTCTGATAAAAGGTTACAAATACAAAAATAACAGGATTTTAGCAGCATACACTTTTTATAGGCTCTGACTTTATTACCACTCATCCATATTTTTCTCCTTTTAACCTATGAAGGATAAATATCTTATAAAGTACCTTGTTTTACATAGTACCTTCTTTTACCTTTGTAGTGTTCAATAAATAAAACAACGAGTGAATAACACTATGGCAGTTTGATTCATCAATGCTTTTATCATTCAATTAGTGAGAAAATATGAACGTCGAAAATACACAAGTGCAGATGCGTAAAGGGATTCTGGAGTTCTGCATACTTCATATCATATCCCGTGGGGAGGTTTACGCATCCGATATGTTGGAGGAGTTGACTGCTGCCAAGATTATGGTGGTAGAAGGGACACTCTATCCTTTACTAACACGCTTAAAAAATGCAGGACTAGTAGAATACAAATGGGTTGAATCCGTTTCTGGGCCTCCTCGCAAATATTATACACTCACTGACACTGGTAAACAGTTTCTGATAGAGTTACAGAAAACATGGGAGGAGTTGGTATCTTCTACACAACAGATAATACAGCACAAAAATGGGAATGCTTCAGAGGGAAATTCATTTACAGAAGAAGAATATGCTCCTTAGAGAAAATAGTCAGGTTACCAGCTGTTACGATATTCATAAATAATTGATAATCAAACTTAGTATAGATCAGAATCTATTGCAGTCGGCTTCCAAACTTTATACATATGAAAAAGACAATCAGTATTAATATAAGTGGTATGATCTTCTACATTGAAGAAGACGGGTATGAGAAACTGAAGAGTTATTTGTCCGGAGTACAACGCTATTTTTCCAATTATGAGGACGGAGTAGAGATTATATCAGATATTGAAAACAGAATCGCTGAAATATTTTCCGGTAAGCTAAATGCCGGCAAACAGGTAATTACATCTGAAGATGTAGATAATTTGATCGCCACAATGGGTAATATTCCTGATTTTGAGGCGATCGCTGACGAAGAACTTGCTACTACAACTACGAAAACTAAACAGAACAACAACGCTTACAATGAGGCTGCTAGCTTGAACAATGCCAAACCCAAACGATTATTTCGGGATCTCGACAGAAAGGTGCTGGGAGGTGTTTGTTCAGGCATAGCTGCTTATTTTGAAATTGACCCTGTCTGGATACGCCTTTTATTTGTTGGAACATTACTGGATTTATTCTTCTTACCAGGTTCTTTCTCTGGTACTGCATTCGTTGCCTATGTTGTACTTTGGATTGTAGTTCCTGGTTCGAGAAGTCTGGAAGAGAGCCAGCCTTTTAAGAAATTATATCGTAATCCTGATAATCGTACTCTAGGTGGAGTATGTAGTGGGCTTGCTGCTTATTTTAATACTGATGTGACCATTATCCGGTTGTTATTTGTGTTGGCAGTATTATTATTTGGAACAGGTATCCTTCTATACATTGTATTATGGATTAGTATGCCAGAGGCAAAATCTCTTACAGAAAAGATGGAGATGCAAGGGGAGCCTGTGACATTAACCAATATAGAGGCCAATGTAAAAAAAAACATTCAAGGTGATGTAAATGCTCCTGAGAATACAGCCACTAAAATCATCCTGTTTCCGTTTCGTGCCATAGCTGCAGTGTTTGAAGCATTAGGAAAAGTGTTAGGCCCTTTGGCTGTTTTTCTGGTAGAAGCTGCACGAATATTTGCAGGGTTAATGGTGGTGATCATAGCTGTATCCTTGTTGTTTGCTGCTCTTATATTTCTAGGTATAGGAATTGGATGGGATGCTCCTGATTCAATTGTTATGGGTAGTATGCCGGTAGCCATGTTTCATAATACATTCCCGTTCTTTGGCTGGCTGGCTGCCTTTGCTGCCATGGGAATTCCTGCCATATTTTTGGGAGTGATTGGCCTGAGTTTATTGTCAAAACGTGTTGTATTGAATCAACCTGTTGGTTGGACACTATTTAGCCTCTGGATATTGGCACTTTTGGGAGTTGCGTTTACAGTTCCTAGAGTAATAAATGAATTCAGACGAGAGGCTACCTTTGAAAAAACTACAGAATACACGATTGGTGACAAAGGTTTATTTATTGATCTGAATGATGTTGGTGATGACTGGAATCAACGTGCCAGACTGGAGATTGAAGGGTTTAGTGGGAACGAACCTAAACTGGAACAGAAATTTGAAGCAAGAGGATCTTCAAGAGAAGATGCCCAGGAAAATGCTCAGATGATAGACTATAATGTAGTGCAAAGAGATACAACACTGATCTTTGATTCTCATTTTGAATATAAGAAAGGGGCAAAATTCCGTAATCAGGAATTACACATGAAGTTATATGTTCCTTATGGAAAGAAATTCCGGATGGACCCTGAATTGGAGAATATTCTTGAGAATACATTATATCGGAATGGATATAATACCTCACAAATGAACGGAAATATTTTCCAGTTTACGGAGAGAGAAGGATTGGTTTGTATTACATGTAACCAGGGGAAAGAGTTTG
The DNA here is from genome assembly GCF_030068545.1 of Xanthocytophaga flava. NCBI lineage: Bacteria > Pseudomonadati > Bacteroidota > Cytophagia > Cytophagales > Rhodocytophagaceae > Xanthocytophaga > Xanthocytophaga flava. The sequence continues at coordinate 113,576 of NZ_JASJOR010000005.1, forward strand.
ATAATGAGGAGTTTTATAGCAATAGTACCAGACGTGATTACAGAGATTTTAAACACTTACGTATTAGAGGACCTTTTCAGGTGATTGTTGAGCAGGACGATAGATATCGGGTAGCTATAGAAGGTAATGATGACGACATTGATGATGTTGAATTTGATAAGAATGGAGATGAGCTGGAAATTACTTGGAGAAAGCCTTTGTTTAAATGGGAAGAGTGGAACCGGGAGGAAGGGCCACGTTTAACAATACATATTACTATGCCTGATGCAGAAGGATTCGATTTCTCAGGTGCAACTTCATTTGAGGTACATAATTTTGATGATTTACATGACCTGGATATTGATATCTCAGCAGGAGCAAGAGGTGAAATTGATGTAGATGCTGATGAATTAAAGGTAGATGTAAGTTCTGCCGGACAATTAACTTTACGTGGAAATACAAAAGATCTGAATGTTGACGCGACCAGCGCCGCTCAGCTATCAGCATTTGACCTGGAAGCCGAGAATGCTGATGTGAATGCAAACAGCGGCGCTTCTGTTGAACTTAATGTCAATCAACAGTTGGAGGCGAATGCCAATAGTGGTGGTCATATACGCTACCGTGGCGATGCTCGCGTAAATGGTAAGGCAAACAGTGGTGGATCTATTGATAAAGAATAAATTTAACTCTGTTTGTTACAAAAAAAGCAAGCCAAACAACCGTTTGGCTTGCTTTTTTTGTAACTTGTTTAGTATGAGAGGGGAACGATATAATATATCTGATTCAGAAGGATATAAAACTTTGCGAAAAGAGTTAGTAAATAACTTGACAGAGAAAGGAATTTCATCTTCAGAGGTGTTGGGAGCAATAGAGAAAGTGCCACGGCATTTTTTTGTACCCATAAACACAGCGCCTGAAGAAGCCTATGCTGATCATGCACTGCAAATCGGCGAGGGGCAAACCATTTCTCAACCTTATACAGTAGCTTATCAGACACAGTTACTGGATATTAAGGAAGGGAATAAAATTTTAGAGATAGGTACAGGGTCTGGGTATCAGGCTGCAGTATTGTACCAATGGCCAATAGAACTATATACAATAGAACTTAATCAAACTCTTTATCAAAGGACCAGAAAGTTATTTGAACAATTAAATTATTCTATTCACACATTTTTGGGCGATGGATCGTTGGGATTGCCAACTTATGCGCCATTTGATCGTATACTGGTTACAGCGGGTGCGCCTTCTGTTCCTGAGGATTTATTGCATCAATTGAGTCCTGGTGGCAAACTAGTGATACCTGTAGGGCAACCTAAAACCCAGAAGATGTATCGAATAACATGTAATGTTTTTCAACAGTTTGATACAGAAATATTTGACTTATTTAGTTTTGTGCCTCTTTTGGGTAAATACGGTTGGAAATAATTTTTGATTTTTTTGATATTCCGTTATTTTTGTTCGCAATTACGCTGTGCTAACCATTTTTTTATGAGAAAAGATATTTTACACTTTACATGTGGATTCGTTTTATTGGCATTTTTTCTGGCTACAAATGTAGCTGAAGCCCAGAGATCCCGCCAACGGGGGCCTTTGCGAAATTCTCGCTTGTATAGTGGGCTTAGCAACTATGGAGTAATGAAACTTTCTGTTGGAGTAGGAAGCGCAACTTATTTTGGTGATTTGTGTGAAACTGGAGATTGTATAAGTGTGAGACCTTACTTTAATCTGGGATTTGATTATCGTTTTGGTGGGCGGGTTCGTGCACGTATGGAAGGGGCCTATTTTCGCTTGGCATCAACTGATGCAGGTGGGAAAAATGCTGTACGAAATTTGTCTTTCCGTTCAGGAAATATAGAAGTAGCAGCTACCGGTATATTTGAATTTTATTCTTATAATAAATTCTTTAATCAACGCCCTCTTTTTAGCCCTTATTTGTTTGCGGGTATTGGAGTTAGTTACTTTACTCCTCGTACCAAGTATCAGGGAAGTTGGTATACCTTGCCTCGTTATGATACTGAAGGAGTAGACTATAGCCAGTTTACACCTGTAATACCTTTTGGTTTTGGGGTGCAGATTGCATTGGCAAACGAGTGGGATTTAAGTATTGAAGTGGGATATAGAAAGATATTTACAGATTATCTGGATGATGTAAGTACAGTTTACCAGAACAATGCAACAATGGATCCTATTGCAGCTGCTTTGGCAGACCGGACAAAAGAATTAGGTGGAGCAGCTCCTACCTATGATTCAAATGATAAGGTTCATTGGAATGAAGGACATAAGAGAGGTAATCCAGATAGAAAAGATTCTTATATTATTGTTGCCGCAAAATTAGAGTATACAATCAATCCATTGGTTAAAACCCGTCGTAGCAACGTTAAATTCAGAAGACCTAAATTTTCTGGAGGTACAGGTGGCTCTCGTCAGAAAAGAAGAAGATAAATCAGATAAATATATTGTGTGAGGCAGTCTGGATAAATACAGGCTGCCTTTTTATTTTGCTATAAATCGTTTTACCTTCGTGTCCATATTAAATGGCCTTCTAAATGACAGAGAAAAAAATTGTTAAAGAGTCACTTACCACAATGACCGAGATGGTATTTCCCAATCATACCAACGGCTTAAATAATCTGATGGGAGGGTGGCTTATGTACTGGATGGATATAGTAGCTGCGATTGCTGCTCAGCGGCATGCCAGTGCTATTGTTGTAACTGCTTCTGTAGATAATATTTCTTTCTCAGAACCCATTAAGGTGGGAGATGTAGTAACACTAAGAGCACAGGTTACTCGCGCTTTTAACACCTCTATGGAAGTATATATTGAGGCTTGGACAGAAAATATTCCTAATCGTCGGAAGCTGGCTACTAATAAAGCTTTTTTTACATTTGTTGCTTTGGATAAGGATGGCAAACCAACTACAGTGCCAGAGGCAGTTCCTGAAACAGAGGCAGAAAATTCGTTATATGAAGGCGCCTTACGTAGACGCCAGTTACGGTTGATTCTTGCTGGACGTATGACTCCCAATGATGCTAATGAACTGAAAGCAATTTTTGATATAAAAGAATAAAGAAAATGCCCCTTACACAAGGGGCATTTGTTATTGTGTGGCAATATAATGTAGTGTAGAAGTATTTTCAGGTTTTAATGTTTCGATTGCCATTTGATGAAGGGTGGCAGGTGTGATAGCTTCAATTCGTTCTGTCTCCCGATTAACCTCTTCAACATCTCCCATATTGGCATAAAATGCGAGGTTCATGGCCCGATTAAGAAGTTCTACTTCTGAATATATCAGAGAGGATTCTGCCTGGTTCTTTACTTTAGTTACCTCTGCTTCTGGAATGCCATCTGCTACTATTTCCTCTATAATTTCCTGAATAGCCGCATCCGCTTTTTCCAAGGAAATACCACCATTGATCTGCCCCTGAATTACCATTAGGCCAGGATCTATAGAATTAAGAGTATAGGCGGATATGTTGCTGAAAAGTTTCTGCTCCTTAACCAGATTATCATACAAGCGGGATGACTTTCCTCTCCCCAGGATATCGCTAAGAAGATCTGCATTGAAATAGGCCGATACATCTGTTTTTCCTACAATATGAAATGCCTTATAAATGGCATTCAAAGGAACAGACGCCTCTACTTTCAGTTTTCGTTCAGCAGTTTGTAGAGGCTCTTTAGGTAATTCCCGAACATAGGATTTTCCAGCGGGAATAGGTTCAAACCATTTTTTACACAACTGCTTTACTTGTTCCAGTGTTATATCTCCAGCAACAACCAGAATGGCATTATTTGGGAGATAATACTTGTAAAAGAAATCCTGAACATCTTGCAGGGTTGCTTGTTCTATATGAGAAATGTCTTTCCCGATGGTAGCCCAGCGATAGGGATGTACCTGATAAGCTAGTGGACGAAGTTTTAACCAAACATCACCATATGGTTGGTTATAATATCGCTGTTTGAACTCCTCTATCACTACTTTTTGTTGAATTTCCAACACTTTTGGATCAAAAGAAAGACTCAGCATCCGATCACTTTCAAGCCAGAAAGCCGTTTCGATATTGGCTGCTGGCAATGTGATATAATAATTGGTAATATCAGGAGAAGTGAACGCGTTGTTTTCTCCTCCTACCAACTGCAGAGGTTCATCATAGGATGGAATGTGTTTACTACCACCAAACATGAGATGTTCAAAAAGATGTGCAAACCCTGTTCGGTTTTCATCTTCGTCTCTCGATCCCACATTATAAAGTATATTTACTGCTGCCATGGGTGTACTATGATCTTCATGTACGTATACCTGTAAGCCATTGTCTAATATGAAATTTTGATAATGAATCATGATAATTTCGTTGGTTTTAAGATTGTATTCAGGCAACCTATACTGCTAAACCCTTATATGTTGAAAAGGTTGCATAGTCCGAAAGAAATTGAAAATTATGAATATAAACAAATGAACCGTCAAAGTAGTAATTTCTTATAGTCCATACTTCAGAAAAGTATGAGGATTGAATTTCTAAAAAACATTTGCACATTTGCGATACGCTATTGTTTTCCTATATGAAATTTGACCGCAAACATTACTCTGACGATACACTACGTAACCTTTACCATTCTTTGGTAAAACCTCGTCTGATAGAAGAAAAAATGCTGATTTTGCTTCGACAGAACCGTGTTTCAAAATGGTTTTCGGGTATAGGCCAGGAAGCTATTGCTGTAGGGGCTACTGCTGCACTGGAATCAGATGAATATGTATTACCCTTGCATCGCAATCTGGGAGTATTTACAGTGCGTAATTGTCCGTTACCTAAATTGTTCGCACAATGGCAGGGAAAGCAGGATGGGTACACCAAAGGAAGAGATCGGTCTTTTCACTTTGGGACACATGATGAACACATTATTGGTATGATTTCACACCTAGGTCCTCAGTTGGCGGTGGCAGATGGAATTGCTCTGGCAGATAAACTGGCTGGAAATCCAAAGGTTACTCTGGTATTTAGTGGAGATGGTGGTGCAAGTGAAGGTGATTTCCATGAAGCCTTAAATGTAGCAGCTGTATGGGATCTCCCTGTTATTTTTTTAGTAGAAAATAATGGATATGGACTTTCTACACCCAACAACGAACAGTTCAGATGTCGTTCCTTTATCGATAAAGGAATTGGTTACGGGATGGATGCGTTTCAGGTAGATGGCAATAATGTCCTTGAAGTATATGATACGGTACAGCAACTGTCGCGTAATCTGCGAAAAAGACCTCGTCCGATTTTGCTGGAAGCCTTGACCTTCCGAATGAGAGGGCATGAAGAAGCATCAGGTACTAAGTATGTTCCTCAGGTGCTTTTTGAGGAATGGGGAAAAAAAGACCCGGTTTTGAATTATGAGAGATATTTACTGGAACAAAATGTTTTGACAACAGATGAAATCGAGAAAGTACGCCAAGACATTCGACAGGAAATAGAACAGGCATTGTCTGTGGTTTTTGATCTTCCTGAAGTTGTGGTAGATACAGAAGAAGAACTGGCAGATATGTATTATACTCCTACTTCTTCAGCACACTCTTCTAATGAGAATCCTTCAACAGGTGAGCGGTCAATCCGATTTATTGATGCCATTTCCGAATCACTACGGCAAAGTATGGAACAGTTTCCGGAACTAGTGCTTATGGGGCAGGATATTGCAGATTATGGTGGCGTATTTAAAATTACAGATGGCTTTGTAAACAAGTTTGGTAAGGATCGGGTTCGTAATACACCCTTGTGTGAATCTGCAATTTTAGGTGCCTCATTGGGTTTATCTATCAAAGGATATAAGGCTATGGTAGAAATACAGTTTGCCGATTTTGTAACCAGTGGATTTAATCAGATTGTCAATAATCTGGCGAAGAGCCATTATCGCTGGGGACAAAATGTAGATGTGGTTGTACGAATGCCTACCGGAGCTAATACTGCGGCAGGTCCCTTTCATTCTCAGTCTAATGAAGCGTGGTTCTTTCACACTCCTGGATTAAAGGTTGTCTATCCATCCAATCCCTATGATGCCAAAGGATTATTAAATGCTGCCTTAGCTGATCCTAATCCTTATTTATACTTTGAGCATAAATATCTTTACCGATCTATTTCTGGTCCAGTCCCTGAAGAATACTATACAGTACCTATTGGAAAAGCTGCCTTAGTAAGTGAAGGGGAGGATCTGACGATTGTAACCTATGGATTGTGTGTGCACTGGGCAAAAGAAATTATTGCTGAGCTAGGAGAAGGTGGTTCTGTTGATATCATTGATCTGCGTACTTTATTGCCCTGGGACAAAGAAGCCGTAGCAAAGAGTGTCCAAAAGACAGGCCGCGTCTTGGTGGTACATGAAGATACACTTTCAGGAGGAATCGGAGCGGAGATTGCTGCCTGGATAGGTGAAAATTGTTTTATGTATCTGGATGCACCTGTTATGCGTGAAGGCAGTCTGGATACGGCAGTGCCGTTTTCTCCTGTGTTGGAAAAGAACTTTCTACCCCGAAAACGTATGGAGGAAAAGATTAAGAAATTATTAGTTTATTAATTTTTATAATACTCAAAGAGAATCCCATAGACAATTCATCATATTCAAACTATCTATGGGATTCTCTTTTATTTATTTCCCCGTATTTTTGGTGGTACTATACTATCAAGGAAAGACAGTTGGCACAACTCATTTTTTCTTATTTCTGATAGCAGACTTATTTCCAGAGCTGCCCAACCACAATAGTCCGTCTATAATCAACTTGTTTTGTGTCTCATTGGCAAAGGTAAAGGATAACTCCTTATTGGTGCCATGCTCATAATCTATATCATTGTGACCCATATTAAGATAGAGCATCTTATACTTTTTGTTAGTCCAGACTACAGGATAGTATCCACTATGCCATATCTCATGAGGCTTAGGCCCTGTACCTAGAGGAAAGCTTGTTGAATCAATAGATAATAGTATATCAATATCAGGATTTTTTCGTAAGTCATTACTCCAGCGATACCATTCATTGGGTGATGATTTGAACGTAACAGGCAAATTTTTGGCAGCAGGGTGCTTCGGCTTTTCTACACGTAATACGGCTGAAGTAGGTCTCCATGTATTACTACCATAAGAACCTGAGCCAAGAAAAGTGTTGTGATACCAGTCCCAGTTTTGGGGATAGGTAGAAGGAGTTAAAGCAAAACCTGCAAAGTGAAAACCCATCCATGCCCCTCCATTTTCCATGTATTTTTGGAATGCTTCCCGTTGGGTAGGTAGTTCAGGGCGTGTGTCCAGAAACAATACTACCTGATAGCCAGATAAAAACTGTTCATTCAAATTGTTCCAGTTAGAAGTAGTATCATAGGTAAAATTATATTTGTCTACCATTTGAGGAAACCACTTATTGGCTTCATGAACAAAACTAATATGTGCCTGATCATTCTTTGCCGTATAAAAGGCAATTACTTTGAATTTGGAAGCTACTGTTTGAGCCTGAAGTAGGCTAAGGCCTGTAAGAAGGTAAAGTAAAATTGATTGCAAAAAACGTGTGAATGGTTTCATACGAATTTATAAGTAAGTAGTTTACAAGTGTGGGTTATAACTGAGAGTACAATTTTAAAATCCAAAGGCAAGGCCTGCCGTAAGGGCGTTCTCGTAATTTTTTTCATGAAATCTATAATAATAGGGTGATTTGTGTGGGCCTACACTTTTTCGTTCTTCTAACTTTTCTAAAATGCCCAATCCCAGTATCTTCTTTTGGAAATTACGGCGATCCAGGGGTTTGTCTACTATTGTTTCGTAAAGTTTCTGTAATTCGGGCATAGTAAACTTATCCGGAAGCAAATTATACCCAATAGGCTGGTAATGTAGTTGGGCTTGAAGTGTCTGCAATGCTAGGTCTACCATATGATCATGGTCAAAAATTAATACAGGTAGTTGATGAATGTCCCACCAGACACATTCTTCTGTAAAAAGATCAGGTGTAGGAGTAGCTTTTGAAAATTCTACCAAGGCATAGTATCCAATGGATACAATTCTTTCCATTAACCAGTTATTAGGTGGTATAGGTAATTGCACAGCATTGAGAAAATACTGACTACTTTGCGTTTTCAGACGATCCGGATCTCCAAATGTCTGGTACTGCTTCAAAAATATTTTATCCAGGCCAGTCCGTTCTTTCAAAATGCGTTGTGCTGCTATGTCAATGTGTTCATTCCTCTGTATATGTCCACCTGGTAATGCCCATCCATCCAGATATTTTGACCGCAAAAGCAGAATCTTTAATTGATTGTCATGAAATCCAAACACTGCACAGTCTATTGAAAGATGTGGAACATAAGTAAGATGGCCATTAAAAATGAAGTCGTGTAGTTCTTTTGTTACATTCATACTGAACAAATCTAATATTTTTTATTGCGTAACTAATACATTCTATATTTTTTAGTATTATTGTGTATTAAGTACGCAATAAAAATTTTCTGAGTCAACTTCTTGCCTTATAACGATTACAATCTCCAGTTCTAACACCTGTTTATCTTTCATATTTAATTCTTTTTTATGACCAATTATACTCTCTCTCTATGGTCAATTACGCGGATGGCCTTCCCAGGTATTATTGCTTTGGGTTTATGGAACTATCATTCCAAGCCAGAAACCAGTCAGAATGTAGTACAGCCTACTCCTCCTGAAGAGAATCGTTTTACCAAGATTGTTCTGGCAGAAAAGCTGGATGAACCTATGGAAATGGCACCCTTACGTGATGGAAGGGTATTGTTTATTGAACGGAAAGGTAATGTAAAGCTTTACAGTCCAGACACAAAGCAGGTAAAAGTGATTACAACAATACCTGTGAGTACCAAATACACAGATAAGGAAGGAAAGAAAACAGAAGCTGAGGATGGATTGCTGGGATTAACTCTCGACCCAGGCTTTGAACAGAATCATTGGTTGTATCTTTATTATTCACCTGCAGGAGAAACGTCTGAAAATATATTAGCCAGATACGAACTGAGAGGCGATGAACTGGTGATGGATTCAAAGAAGGTTATTCTCCATGTTGCCACACAAAGAGAACAATGTTGCCATACAGGAGGATCTATGGCATTTGATGGAAAAGGAAATCTATTTCTTTCTACTGGAGATAATACAAGTCCACGGGCAACAGGATTTAGCCCTTTGGATGAACGACCAGGACGTAGCCCTTGGGATGCACAGAAATCATCAGGTAATACCAATGACTTACGTGGAAAAGTACTTCGTATACATCCGGAACCAGATGGTAGTTATACTGTTCCGGAAGGTAATTTGTTTCCCAAAGGTACTGCCAAGACTCGTTCTGAAATTTATACGATGGGTCATCGCAATCCCTATCGTATTTCAGTAGATAAAAAGACTGGCTATTTGTATTGGGGGGATGTAGGAGCTGATTCTGGGGTAGATTCTACCGGGCGGGGAGCCAGAGGTCACGATGAATTTAATCAGGCAAAACAACCAGGTAATTTTGGCTGGCCTTATTTTCAGGGAAATAATAAGCCTTTTTGGGATTATGATTTTGCTACCGGAAAATCTGGTTCTCCTTTTGATCCTACCAAACCTGTTAATAATTCTCCTAACAACACCGGACTTACTGAGTTACCTTCTGCCCAGAATGCTATGATTTGGTATCCTGCCAATGAGTCAATTCTTTTTCCTCAATTGGGTAAAGGAGGACGTAGTGCTATGGCAGGCCCTGTCTATTATAAAGATGATTTTCGTACTGCCAAACGAGCCTTTCCTGATTATTATAATGGCAAACTATTTATCTACGAATGGATGCGGGGATGGATTTTAGCTGTGACATTGGATGAAGATGGAAATTATCTGCGTACAGAACCTTTTATGCCGTCACACAAATTTTCGAATCCGATTGAACTGGAGTTTGGACCAGAAGGTGACTTGTATATGCTGGAATATGGAACTGGGTGGTTTCAAGGCAATGACGATGCTCGGTTAGTACGGATTGAGTACAATGGTGGTAATCGGAAACCTATCGTGGAAGCTACTGTCAATAAGAAAATAGGAGCCACTCCTCTGGCTGTTAAGTTTTCTTCAGAAGGAACACAGGATTATGATCGCGATGCTCTAACATATGACTGGACTATTACAGACAAAAAGGGAATAGCTATACAGACATTTAAAGAGTCTAACCCTGCATATACTTTCACAAAGCCAGGTGTGTATAATGTGGTGCTTACTGTATCAGATGGTAAAGGTGAACCCTCTACCCGTTCAATGGAGATTGTTGCTGGAAATGAAGCACCTAAACTCACTTTTTCTATGAATAAGGGAAATCGGTCATTTTATTTCCCCAATAAGCCATTTGAATACGCCGTTGCTGTAACAGATAAAGAAGATGGCAGCCTGGCCAATGGAAAGATTTTACCTGCTCAGGTAGCTGTGACCATAGATTATCTGAAAGATGGAGTAGATCCTGTAGAAATCGAGGCTGGCCATCGTACTGCTGAAGCTTCTGCTTCATTAGCTACTGGTAAAAAACTGATGGATGCCAATGATTGTAGATCTTGCCATTTTGTAGATAAGAAATCTGTTGGGCCTGCTTATCAGTTAGTTGCACAAAAGTACAAAGGCGACCCTCAGGCGGCAGACCGCTTAACTACCAAAGTAGTACAGGGTGGTGGTGGTGTTTGGGGAGATGCAGTTATGCCTGCACATCCGCAATTATCTGTTTCAGATGCCAAGGAGATTGTGCAGTATGTTTTAAGTCTGGGAGACACCAAAGCCGCCGCAGTGTCTTTACCTGTAAAAGGAAGTTATACTCCTAAAGTTACTACTGGTAATGATCAGGGAGCATTTATCATTCGGGCCGCTTATAAAGATAAAGGTGCCAATGGCGTACCATCTGCCAGTGCAGAAGATGTACTGGTATTGCGTAATCCATCTGTTCCTGCTGGCAATGCAGATAAATCAGGAGGGATTCAGAAATTTAAGCTTCCTGAGCCACCTGTTGAAATGGTGATTGCTATGGCACCTGATAACTACATTGGATTTAGTAAAACCGATCTGACAGGTATAGACTATGTTACTTTTGTTGTAAGTGCTCCTGTCCAGCAATTAAATGCTGCCGGAGGGGTTATTGAAGTGCATCTGGATTCTCCAACAGGACCGATGATTGGACAAAGTTCCACTATAGTACCTAAAGATGCACCAATTACAGGGACTTCATTTACGCCTGATATGGTCAAAGCCAAACTTACCCCTACTCAGGGTATTCATGATGTATATTATGTATTTAAGAATGATAAGTCTGGCGGAAAACCACTATTTATTGTTTTGACGTTGCAATATAGTGCCGGAGAGAATGTTGCGTCTGGAAAATAGAAGTGGTATAAACTAACAGGTTCTGATTTATACAAAGACATTTATCCTTTCACTTTTTAACCCTATTATTATGAATACACATACATCACGTCGCAGATTTATTGAGAAATTAGGTCTTTCGGCAGCTGGTCTCGGACTGGCTGCGGCTATACCTGAAGAATTATTTGCAACCCCTAAAAAGCTGTTTTTTGAAATCTCATTAGCTCAATTTTCTCTGGCTGGTTCTTTGTTTGCTGGCAAGCTGGCAAATCTGGACTTTCCGGCTATGGCAAAAAACGATTTTGGAATCAGTAATATAGAGTATGTCTCTATGTTCTGGAAAGACAAAGCTACAGATCAAGCTTATCTAAAAGAACTTAAAATGCGTACAGATGACCTGGGAGTACGTAATGTGTTGATTATGGTCGACTCAGAAGGTGATTTAGGCGATACAGATGATGCCAGACGAAAACAGGCAGTAGAAAATCACTACAAGTGGATTGATGCCGCTAAGTTTCTGGGCTGTCACTCAATTCGGGTGAATATTAGCGGCAAAGGAACTGATGATGAGATTGCGAAGGCAGGAGTAGATGGGTATGGGCGATTGGTGGAATATGGAGCCAAAAATAAGATGGGAGTGATTATTGAGAATCATTTTGGTCCATCTACTAACCCTGACTGGTTGGTGAAGTTGGTTAAGCAAATAAAGAGTCCCTATGCAGGAGTATTACCTGACTTTGGAAACTTCACTCGTCGTACAGAGCCCGAAGCACAGACAATGGAGGCATTTATGAAAACGCAGGTAATCAAGGAATATGATAAATACGATGGGGTAACGAAAATGATGCCCTATGCCAAAGGTGTTAGTGCTAAAACCCATGTGTTTGATGATAAAGGCAAAGACACAGAGACAGATTTTAATCGCATGTTGAAAATTATTAAAGATGCTGGATTCAAAGGATTTATTGGCATTGAGTATGAAGGTGGTTTTATGAAGATGATGGGCGCTCCTGGAAATTACCTTACTGAGTATGAAGGTATCATGGCAACAAAACGTTTGCTGGAAAAAGTAGGAGGGCAACTTTCCTAAACTTTAGTGCTTGAATTGATTAATGGAGCCTGCACTTTTCCCAGAAAGTGCAGGCTTTTTTATTTGAATAAATTTGTCTGTTTTAGTGAAAAAATGTTAAAATATTAGTTGGGCAATCCGGTCTTTGGAGATACTGATGTATATTTAACGCATGATTATGGATTGTAGATATTTGAGGATTGCTTGTATAGCTATTATAAGCCTTCTCTCCAGGGCTGGATACTGTTTGCCCGTTCAGGACTCTTCCACTGCTGTAGTCACTAAGATTGAACAGATTGTACGGTTATCCCCCACTGTACGGAGTATGCTCAGTGAAGAAAGTTTTCCTGACTATATTAGTCTGGACCCCAAACTACAGGCTGGTATTATATCAAGTGTAAAGTCTGCTGTTAGTCGTAAGTTTGGCGTAAAAGAGGTGGTGATAAATCAGTCTGCCGGAAATTGGCTTGATTTCAGAAATATAGCGGCTCCTGTACAAGTAGATGTCAATCGGGGAAATGGGACAGTCTATATTGCTATTCAGCAGGTAATACAGCTGACTACCACTTCTGCTGATACACTGGGAATGACTATTAAAAACTTTATGAGTACGTGTTCTATTCTGGCACAGGATAAAGATGGAAAGACACTGTTTACGTCTAAGTTGATTCAGCCTTTTAGTACTGCCAATCGGGCTGGACAGGTGTATGGTTTAGTGGAAATTAGTGCAGAAGACTGGAGCAAATTGCTAACTAACGCTATCAATACAGGCTTTGAGAATACTAACAAGCGATTGCCTCATCAAACGTTTTATCGACCTGCCACAGAAGTTTCAGCCTATGGTTTGACAGGTGCATCTCCCCGTTTTTATATTTTACAGGAAACAGAAAAAACAGCAAGCAGTTTCAAAGGATCTAACCGTGAAAAGATTATTTCCTTCCGGCAGTCTGGACGTGTGCCCAGAGTATGGCAATTCAGTCAAAGTTATTCATTAAGTGAAAATTATTTAAGAGGAGAATACCGTACTCGTATTTTACTTAATGATAAAGCATTTGGAACTGAGTATGAGATTACGGTTACAAGTAATGTAACAAAAGACTCCACAAATATATATTCTCGTAATGTGTCTCCTATACAAATCCGGTGTACTGCTCAACGCTTACTGGTAGGAGATTACACATTGAGTGAAAAACGTTTTGAAGGTCAGGTTGGCTATGATGTTTTTGCGATCAGGGCAGTGCCTCCCCGAAATACATTTGAGGTGACTATAAACGATAAAGTGAAGGCCTTGATCCAACGTGGTGGGATTCGAAACCAGAATGGACAAAAACGCCTGGATACGTATACTTTTATTAGCAGAGACATGGATGATAATATGACAGATAAGATATTTTTATCTTATCTCATTTTTCAGATAGCAAATGAATTGGGAAGGGATTTTCTAGGGTATTAAGTACTATGTTACTAAGAGAGCCTTACCAAAAGGCTCTCTTTTTCTTTAACGGGATATATTCTCTATAGATTTCAACCGTGCTTCAAGTTCTCGTTCCTTACGGAACATTTCTTCTTGTGTAGCAGCCAGCTCTTCCATATTTTGGCGCAACTCTTCTTCTTGCGATTTTAGCATCTCGGCTTGTTCCTGTGATTCCTGCAAAAGCTTTTCTGTTCTCATGGCAGTTTTTGCATTGGTAATGGCAGATGCCATAAACTCTCCTGCTTTTTCCAGAAAACGAACCTGATACTCTTCAAATTGATTAAAGCCCGCAAGTTCTATCAATGCCTCAACCTGGTCATTGTATCTCATTGGAACAATAACTAAGCAACCTGGAGTAGCATCACCTAATCCTGAAGTAATTTCAATATAACCTTGAGGAATATCCGTAAGTAGGATAGATTCTCCTTCGAGATAGGTTTGCCCTAGCAGTCCGGTGCCTGCAGGTATTTGTTTCTGAATAAACTTCTTTCTGTCAAAAGCATAACAGGCTGTTAGTTCCAGATAGACATCTTTCTCAGTACCTTGTACTACAAATAAACTTCCTTGTTGTGCATTGATATATTTTGTAAGGAAAGAAATAACCTCATAAGAAAGCTTCTCAATATGGTGCTGATGATTGCGGACTATTTCAGAAAAACGAGCCAAGCCTTCATTGGTCCAGTTTCGTTTTTCTTCCTCTGCTTTTAGTTTTTTCATTTGCTCTCGCATTTGTAACAACTCTCCTGCAAGATTAGACTGATTGAGATGGATATTCTGCTGAGTGAGACCTTGCCAGTCTACATTGTAATTTCCCTGACTTATTTGCTTAACAAAGGAAGATGCTTTCTTGATATTATCGATAGAGTGTTCGATGCTCTTATGAGCTTCATTTGTGTTTAGAGCAGTGCCTGGATCAAAAAGATACTTTCGGTTATTAGTATCCAGATCCGTCAGAAGCTGAAACCGTTGTGTCCCTTCCTTACGAAGTCGTTGAATAACGAATAAGATAGATGGAATACCAATTAACGTTAATAAGATCTGGATGTATAAATTAGTACTGTTGGCATTTGCATATTCCTGTTCTGCTTTCTGAAGGCGTTTTTCTTCAAATGCGTTAATTGTAATTAACAGCTTTTCATATACTTTCCAAAGAGAGAATCCTTTATCCTTACTGAACTCTGCCAGAAAGTCCTGCATGTTATCTTGCTTTATCAACTTTATCATGGATTCATGAAATGTTGCATATTCACGCATTGCTTGTTTCATTGCCTTCAGTTGCTCCCAACCTTTGGGATCATCGTACTGCTGTACTCGCAAAAGACTATCCAGACGTGTAAATGCCCGTTCCATGTCACCACGAACTTCTGATGGTTTAATATACAGAAATCTATCCTCGTGAATAAGAGCATACCCTCGCAAACTTACATCAATGTGTCGTACAGGAAGTTCATAACAGTTCTTTAGCTCTCTGGCAACAGCTTCTGCCTGTAATTTCATGTTGGTGGTATTTTGTACCACAGATCTATTATAAATACTAAGAATACTACCCAGAAATAGTGTAGCAAGCGTAATTAGCAATGAAATGTATATGACATACCGTCTCTGAAATAACTTGCGTACCAGCATAATGGAGAATAATGATGAATGAATAGACTCCTTGATAATAATAGAAGGGCTTGTTTTTCAGGCAAATGTAGTTTAATGGATCAACATTGACACTGATGTTTTACTGGTTTACTAGGAGGCGTAATATGAAACGGTATTTTGTTTGTGCAAGCGCCTGATGAGAATAATTATTTGGTAGTTAAGTAAATAAAATCGGTATTGAAATAGTTTTTTGAGGATATTTACTCTGTACTTACTCATTTTTCAGAATTACTCTTAAAATAATGATAAGGGCTAGTAACTATAGGGTATGTAACTTTTAATAGAGATTTAAACGCTTGATAGTCTAAGGGAGTAAAATACGTGTTAAGTTCACATGTTTACCACAAAAATACTATTCTATTGGCTTACGTATGAATATTCTAGTATGTGACAGAATATAAATAAGTATTGTTTTAAGCACCTGTTGATTTATTTGATTTTGTATTATCTCTGATTTCCCGTAGCAGATCTCGGATCTCTGTCAGAATAGCTGTTTGGGATTCAGGTGGTAATGTGCCTGAACTCTTTGTAAGACTTCTTTGAGTCAATACTTTGCTTCGAAATTCATGAGCATTGATAACACCAATAAGTTTCATCTGGCTTCCATATTGGTGAGAAGATCCTGCCGTTTCTACTTTAATCATTGATAAGTGCCATGCTTTTAGAATGGGGCCTTCCAGAAACGTCAAATCCTGAATGTTTTCGAGTGGAATAGTTTTCTCAATCTGAAAGATAATACCATTACGAAGACGTAGGTTCTTTGTTGTTAAGACACACACCATGTTTTCGTAGAACTTGCGACTATACCATTGTCCCCACCCTAAAACCCATACCAATGCTACAGGTATGCCAATTATAGTAGATACCAAAATAACGAGTATGTACCAGAAGATATACGTTTTTACTACAGGGTTAAAATCTGCCTTTACAATTGTGGATTCATCGGGAGACAGATGAAATTCAGTAGACTGATCCATTACAGAATATAAGCTGAATAAAAAGAGAAAGGATATAAAAACTCCCCTGACATCACATATATCAGGGGAGAAGAGAGGTATATTTTAATTAAATAGCATCAGATAAACTGGTGAAAGTAAAATCGCGAATCTTAAGTGGTGGTATCAGATAATTTATATCTGATTCTGTACTTACTACTCGCTCTGCTTTTCCAATAGCTTCCAAATTGTTTAGCATAATGATTGGGCTTTCATTGAAACGGAAGTTTTTAACAGGATATTTGATTTGTCCGTTTTCAATGTAGAAAGTACCATCACGGGTAAGACCTGTGAGTAACAATGTCTGAGGGTCAACTGGACGAATATACCAAAGTTTGGTAACCAGTATGCCTTTTTCTGTCCCTTTGATTAACTCTTCCAGAGATGCTGTTCCTCCAACCATAATCATATTGTTGGGTTGAGGAATTGCTTTTACGCCTTTCTTTTGAGCCCAATACCGTGAATAGGATAAGTTCTTGACTACACCTTTTTCTATCCAGTTAATTTTTTCCTGCGGTAGACCATCACCAGACCATGGAGAGGCAGGTAAGTCAGGATTGGTAGGGTCAGAGTAAAAAGTGACACGTTCATCTACAATCTTTTCTCCCAATTTTGTTTTACCACCTGCTTTACTGAGAGAAGAACGTCCTTCATCTGCACTACGGGCATCCATATCAAAGAAAAGATTTTCTAAAAGAACAGCCGCCGCTGTAGGCTCCAGTATAACAGTGTACTTACCCGGTTCAATAGCCTTTGCTCCAACAGAACTTACAGATTTCTGAATAGCAATAGTAGTAGCTGCTGCTGTGTCCAGCTTTTTAAAATCACTATAACCACGTATAACATATCCAGAACCTGTACCTTCTTCTGTGCGAACAGTTAGGGAGAAGTTTACATTTGTGCTTGGATAATAGGCAAATAGACCCTTGGAGTTCATCATAGCAGAATATCCGCTGCGATCTTCCATAAATCCTGCTGCAACCAGTTTCTTTGCCTGAGCTAGCTGGAGACTCTTTGCTACTGCTTCAGCCCGAACATCAGGGGATACAGAAGCGGTACTTTCAAAGTAACCTGTTGCTTTAATGTATTGCTGAGGTCCTAATAATCCTACATACTCAGGATTTTCCGGAGCGAGTTTGGCCAGCTCTTCTGAACGGCGTACTACCTTTTCCAGAGATGCTTCATCAAATTCATCAATAGTGGCTGTACCTACTTTTTTTCCAAAAGCAGATTGTACAACCAGGTTTTTATTGATCAAAGATCCACTGGTAGAAACGGAACTGCGGGCATAACGGATGTTACCTCGTTGTTCTCCCGATATATTTACTTCACATTCATCTGCTTTAGAATAGCTTAATACTTTCTGAAGCAATGCTTTAGCTTCAGCTTCTGTTAATATAACTGACATAATTATTCTTGTGTAGGTGTGGTTGACTTTATTTTCCTTTTCTCATGCATTAGATAGAGTTACGAGTATAGTTTCTTCTATCTATACCATTGTACTCTCCATACCATAGACACCATTGTTATAGCTTACGGGCAGTGTTGATGACATTGACACCATTAAATCGGGCAGTAGAACTTCCGTGTGATACTGCACTGGATTGAGAAGGTTGCCCTTTGCCATCAAAGAATGAACCTCCCAGACGGTAGTCTTTCTCGTCGCAAACCTTTACACACGAGTTCCAGAATTCCTGCGTATTAGATTGATAGGCTACATCTTTCAGCATACCTACAATCTGGCCATCTTTTATTTCATAGAAAAGCTGTCCGCCAAACTGGAAGTTATAACGTTGTTGGTCGATAGAGAATGAACCATCACCAATAATATAAATACCACGTTTTACATCTTTGATCATCTCTGCAACTGATAGTGGTGTTTTTCCGGCAGCAAGGGAAACATTTGCCATCCGTTGAAACTGTACCGAACTCCAGCTATCGGCATAACAGCAGCCTTGTGATTCAGCTTCGCCGATAATATGGGCCTGGTCGCGAATAGCCTGATAGTTAACAAGGATACCATCTTTAACCAGATCCCAACGTTTGGTTTTTACGCCTTCGTCATCATATCCTACTGCGCCTAATGAACCGGGTTGAACTTTGTCGGCAAACAGATTGACTTGTTTGCTACCATAGTTAAAGTTTTTTGATTTCCATTTATCGAGTGTGGCAAAGGAAGTACCTGCAAAGTTGGCTTCATATCCAAGCACGCGATCGAGTTCCAGCGGGTGACCTACTGATTCGTGGATCGTAAGCCATAAGTGAGAAGGATCTAATACCAGATCATATTTACCTGCTTCAACAGACTTGGCTGTTAGCTTTGCTTTTGCCTGTTTTGCTCCTGCTATTACATCTTCCAGCATGTCATATCCTTTATTATAACGGGTTGTAATACCTGTCACCTTATCTTTAGGATTAACTTGCAAATATTCATATCCCATTCCCATAGGCGCACTTAGTGATTGACGGGTCTCAAACTTACCTGTCTTGGGATCAATAGCCGTTGCTGTAAATACAGGCCATATCCTATGTATATCCTGATCGATATAAGACCCATCTGTTGACGCAAAGTACTTCTGTTCGTTTACTAAGAATAATAGAGAGTTAATATAATTGGCTCCATTTTTTAAGGCTTCCGCATTAACATTCAACAGCAGGTCCACTTTTTCCTTAATAGGCACTTCAAACGCATTTTTCTGGATAGGTGCTTTCCAGCTTACCTCTCCAAATCCTTTTTGAGGAGCTAACTGAACAGGTTCCTTTAATAATTTGGAATTGGCCTTCGCAATGGCTACTGCTTGTTCTGCAGCTTTGGCAGTGTCAGCTTCACTTTTAGCATCTACCACAGCAGCAAATCCCCAGCAACCATTGGCAATGACACGTACACCTACTCCATAGGACTCTGTATTCACAATGTTCTGTACTTTGTCTTCGCGGGTTATGACAAATTGGTTCAAATAGCGGCCAATACGGATGTCAGCATAAGTTGCACCTTTGGATTTAGCCGCATTTAATGCTGCATCTGCTAAACGTTTTTTAACGGCGACGTCCATGGGAGATTCCAGCATGGCTTCTACTGCAATAGGACGACCGGAAACTGGAATGTTAGGTAGCATAAATGCTCCTGCTCCCATACCGGCTAGTTGGATGAAGTCTCTACGATTCAAGGTAATTTCCTCCTTGGTTTAAGTTAGGTTGGTTTTGAAAAAATGACTCTTCTGCAAACTCTCTTCGGAGAAATACACAATAAGCCATATAAAATTACAGATTTTTAAATTACATAAGATTAGGAGTGGCAGCAATAAAGTAATAGTCAAATTTTTTGAACGGCAGGATTCAGGGAAGTATGGTCTATGTATCAGGATAAGTGGGATGGTAGGGTTAGTCAAAATTGAAGATTTTTTATAATTTCTGTAGTCAGGCTAGTCTATTATTACCTTGTTTTCGGCATTGTTGTATACGATATATAAATAGGAAGTACTCTTCTTTGGTGAAAAAAGTATGGCAAATTCGCTTATTTGATATAATTTGGTGAAGGATGCTTTTCGCAAAAGAGTATAATGTTTTACATACTACCGCCCATCATTTTTTTCTTCCATTCATATAAACAAAAATTATATTTGGGATAATTGAAGAATATAGCTTGTTGGATTTGACTTATAGCAACAGGATATATAATATTTCCAATAAGAGGAGTTGTCAACCTAAAAACCAATCAAAGTGAAAAGAAGAAACTTTATTCAAGCAGCCGGACTTGGATTAGGCGGACTTATGATGCCTATACCTATGTTTGGAGAGTCTGTTGATCCCTCCGTATTTCTGAACTCAGGAATGGAAGTATCTCAGAAAAAACAATTGGCTGACGTGGCATTGCAAGCTGCAAAAAGTAGTGGAGCCTCATACGCAGATGTTCGTATTGGTCGCTACCTGAACCAGTATCTGTTTACCAGAGAAGATAAGGTACAGAATATTGTGAATACAGAATCTTTTGGTGCTGGAATTCGCGTTTTGGTAAATGGCACCTGGGGATTTTCTGCAACTTCTGAAGTAACAACTGAAGGCATTGCCAAAGCAACCAAACAAGCTGTTGCGATTGCTAAAGCAAACTCCCGTTTGCAAAAAGACCCGGTTCAATTGGCTCCACAAAAGGGATATGGAGAGGTGACCTGGAAGACACCTATTCAGAAAAACGCGTTTGAGGTACCTGTTTCTGAGAAAGTGGATCTATTGCTGGCCGCTAATGCTGCTGCCATGAAAAATGGAGCCAACTTCGTGAACTCTGCTATGTTCCTTATAAACGAGCAAAAATACTTTGCCTCGACGGATGGGTCTTACATTGATCAGGATATACATAGGATATGGCCTAATTTTACAGTAACTGCCATTGATCCTAAAACCAACTCTTTCAAAACCCGTGATGCGTTGAGTGCTCCTATGGGAATGGGATATGAATATTTGACTGGAAAGGGAGCAGGCAAAATTGCAGGGCCAACAGGTACAGGTCTCTCTTTATATAAGAACTCATACGACATTATCGAAGATGCTACTGCAGCAGCCAAACATGCCAAAGAAAAGCTGACTGCTAAATCTGTAGAGCCGGGAAAATACACAGTTGTACTGGAGCCTAACCACTTGGGTCTAACGATCCACGAATCGGTAGGTCACCCGCTGGAACTCGATCGTGTACTTGGATATGAAGCTAATTATGCAGGAACCTCTTTTGCCACACTGGATAAGTGGAAAACGAAAACATTTAATTATGGTAGCAAACAGGTAACCATATTTGCTGATAAAACTCAACCTGGTTCATTAGGCGCAGTAGGATATGATGATGAAGGTGTAAAAACCAAACGTTGGGATCTGGTTAAAGATGGGATACTTGTTAATTACCAAGCTATCAGAGATCAAGCCCATATCATTGGCGAAGCCGAATCACAAGGATGTTGCTATGCCGATAGCTGGAGTTCGGTACAGTTTCAACGGATGGCGAATATCTCTCTTGCTCCAGGAAAAGAGAAATGTTCTGTCAATGACTTGGTTAAAGATGTAGAGAAAGGTATTTACATTGCAGGTCGTGGGTCTTATTCCATTGATCAGCAACGCTATAACTTTCAGTTTGGCGGACAGCTTTTCTATGAAATAAAAGGTGGAAAAGTTGTAGGTATGCTAAATGATGTAGCCTATCAATCCAATACGCAGGAATTCTGGAACTCGTGTTCGAAAGTATGTGATGAAAGTGATTATCGTTTATTTGGGTCTTTCTTTGATGGCAAAGGACAACCTTCTCAGATAAGCGCGGTTTCACATGGAAGTTCTACTGCTCGATTTGATGGTGTTAATGTCATCAACACTGCCCGGAAAATCTAATCATCTATTCTTAAAACAAACCTAACCAATGGCAATATTAAGTAAAGAGGAAGCAAAACAATTGCTTACAAAAGTATTAGGCTATTCGAAGGCTGACGAGTGTTCAATAAGCTTGAACAGCAATCATGGAGGAAACATTCGTTATGCACGGAATACAGTTTCTACCAGTGGTGAAGAAACGAACATGACACTGTCTGTACAGTCTTCATTTGGAAAGAAAACCGGAACTGCCAGTATCAATGAGTTTGACAGTGCATCTCTGGAAAAAGTAGTGAAACGGGCAGAAGAACTGGCCAGATTAGCACCTGAGAACCCCGAATATGTAAGTATACTCGGTCCGCAGCAATATGCTGAATCCAAAGCGTATTTTGACAGCACAGGGAAAATCGATCCTGAATTTCGGGCTAATGTAGCTGAAAAAAGTATTTTGCCTGCTTCTAAAAAAGACATAACAGCAGCTGGTTTCCTGGAGCATTCATCTGGTTTTTCTTCCATAATGAATTCCAAAGGATTGTTTGCTTATCATACGCAGAGTGACCTGAACTTTACTGTCACCATGCGTACAAATGATGGGCTAGGTTCAGGATGGGTTACTCGTGATTTTAATGATGCTGCCAAACTGGATTCTGGAGAGGCTTCTGAAATTGCTATTCAAAAGGCAATAGGTTCTCGTAGTGCAAAAGCTATTGAACCAGGTAAGTATACAGTTGTGTTAGAACCTGCTGCTGCTGTAGATCTGATTGAAAATATGATGCGTAGCTTCAATGCGCGTAATGCAGATGAAGGTCGTAGTTTCCTTTCTAAAAAAGGAGGAGGTAATAAACTGGGAGAAAAACTGCTGGACGAACGAATCAGTATCTACTCTGATCCATTGAATGCAGAAGTTCCGGGCTCTACCTGGACCAATGATGGGCTACCTCGCAAACGTACAGACTGGATACAGAACGGTGTAGTAAAGACGATGGCTTATGATCGTTTCTGGGCACAGAAAAAAGGCACGGAAGCTATTGCCTTCCCTTCTAATATTATCATTCCTGGGGGAAACGGTAGTCTGGAAGACCTGATTAAAGGTACAGAAAAAGGCATTCTGGTTACTCGTTTCTGGTATATCCGTTCTGTTGATCCTCAAACATTGCTCTATACAGGTCTTACGCGTGATGGTACTTTCTACATTGAAAACGGACAAATCAAATATCCTGTCAAAAACTTCCGTTTCAATGAAAGTCCGGTCATCATGTTGAACAATCTGGATGCCATGGGAAAAGCACAACGTGTAAATGGCAACCTGATTCCTCCTATGCGGATTCGCGACTTTACCTTTACCAGTTTATCTGACGCTGTTTAAGAGATGAATAGCATTACAGTTTAATTATCTTAGACTGTAATGCTATCTCTGTTACAAAAATATGGAGTTTAGCAAGGCTTTTTTCTTTACACGATTACAATACACTTCCGGTGACTGGAATACTGATCAGCGTATGCCTACCAATCTGATGAACTCGCTGATTGAGTATACAACCATACCTGTCGATATTGAAGAAAAGGTTGTCTCTTTATCAGACAAAGCTGTCTTTTCTTCGCCATTCTGTTATCTGAGTGGACATAAACTGGTTGAGTTTACCAAACAGGAGAAAGAGAACTTTAAGGCATATGTACAGCGTGGTGGTTTTGTGTTTGTAGACGATTGTAATCATGATATCGATGGTCTGTTTGCCAAGTCCTTTGAGCGACAGATGGAAGAGTTGTTTGGCGCCAATGCTTTACAGAAACTCCCTAACGATCATGCCCTCTATTCTTGCTTCTTTGAATTTGAAGATGGCCCTCCCGCTACCAGTGTAGAACTGAATGGTTGGGGTGATGATCTGGTACACGATTATCTGAAAGCCATTCTGGTAAATGGACGTATTGGAGTTTTGTACAGTAATAAGGATTATGGCTGTGAATGGGACTACGATTATCGCAATAAACGTTGGCTGGCCAAAGACAATACGAAATTTGGTGTCAACATTGTTGTTCATGCTCTGACCCGTTAAGCACCTCATGATAAAGAAGACTTTATTATTTTAAAACATCACTTACTATACGGAACTTCCGTATCAGCAACTAATCAAACCATACAAATGTTGAATACGACGACTTATGTACAGGAACTTCAGCAAAAACTAACCCTGTTGAAGAAGGAAATTGGCAAGGCTGTGATTGGGCAGGAAGATACAGTAGAGCAGTTGTTAATTGCTTTGCTGGCGAGTGGACATGCTTTGTTGGAAGGTGTTCCTGGATTAGGTAAAACACTTTTGATACGTTCTGTAGCGCAAGCATTACATCTGAAATTCCGACGTATCCAGTTCACTCCTGATCTGATGCCTTCAGATATTGTAGGAACATCTATTTTACAGGAAGATGAGTCTGGCCAGCGAAAATTTAAATTTATACCTGGACCTTTATTTGCCAATATTATCCTGGCGGATGAGATCAACCGAACTCCTCCAAAGACACAGGCTGCCTTGCTGGAAGCCATGCAGGAAAAGTCGGTAACTTACTCTGGGAAAACCTACAAAATGCAGGCTCCCTACTTTATTCTGGCAACCCAGAACCCGCTGGAGCAGGCAGGCACTTTTCCGTTACCAGAAGCGCAGTTAGACCGCTTTCTGTTATATATCCAGATGGAATATCCAGAGTCCGCAGATGAATTGGAAGTGTTGCGTCAGACTACAGGAAGCAAACAAGCGGCTATTGAACCTGTACTAAGCCAGCAGGAAGTATTGGATTTGCAACATTGGGCTCGAGAAGTGACAGTCCATGATGATTTACTTTCCTGGATTAACCGTCTGGTGCGCGCTACTCGTTCCGGATCTGATAGTCCACAGGAAGTAAAAGATTGGGTACAATGGGGAGCTGGTACACGTGCAGGACAGGCACTAGTTGTTTGTGCGAAAGCGCGTGCCTTAATAAAAGGTCGATATGCTGTGACACCTGAAGATATTGAAGCATTAGCAAAACCTGTATTACGTCACCGCATTCTGTTAAACTTTAAAGCAGAAGCAGATGGTGTATCTCCTGACCGGGTTATTGAAGCACTGCTTTCAAAAGTACGTCCAGCAAAAGGCGCTTAGTCCAGGTATTCTATTTCACCATAAATCCTTCTGCATAAGATTACATCTGTTACTTGATGTCTCAGTCTGTTAAAGTTGAGATATTAACCCATCACCTATTAGGACTATGAGTCAGTCTAAAAACAAACCTATTTCCTTAACCCAATGGTTTACTCCTGAAGAACTTCGAAGTTTAAAAGGATTGGAGTGGCTGGCCCGTAAAGTAGCCCATGAGGCTATTTCGGGTTTGCATGGAGGCGTGCGGCTAGGGCAAGGTACAGATTTTAGTCAGTACCGGACGTATATGCCCGGCGATGACCTGCGCCGGATAGACTGGAAGATTTTTGGACGTACAGATCGGTTGTATCTGAAAGAATCTGAATTGGAAAGCCGTACCCGTTGGTATGGATTACTGGATGCTAGTTCCAGTATGATATACGAAGAGAACGGGATGAGCAAATGGCAGTATGCAAAAATACTCTGGGCTGCTATTGCCTTTATCGCCCGCCAGCAAGGTGATGCGGATGGATTAGCTTTGATTAATGATCAGCAGGTGTTGCATCTGCCTCCTAAAGCGGGTATGGAAAATGCTCGGATGCAGATGCTTTTTCAGGCAGATAGCAAAGGGAAATGGCCTGAGAAGATTCAATTACCTCTGCAACAAGGAGGGTTTCAACATAAATTCATTCTTATTACTGACTTGTATGAACATACTGATGAGCTGGGAGCTTTTATTCGCAGCCTATTGCCTGCCCGCAATGAGGTAATGGTCTTTCATCTGATGGGAAAAAAAGAATTGAATCTGGATTTTTCCGGAGTTACAGTATTTGAGGATGCCGAAACCGGTCAACAAGTACAGACAGATCCTAACCGCATTCGTAGTCAATATGAGAAGCAGGCAACTGAGTTTATACGGTCATCCCGCGATCAGATTCTGAAATGGGGAGCCAACTATTATTTATGTACGATTGAGGACTCTCCAGTTTCTGCATTAAGAGCATTTTTAAAAGGTCAATCTTCTGAAGCATATGTGGCAGGCAGTTAATCCGGTTTATTGGTGGGGATTGGGAGCATTGGCTATTCCCATACTGATTCATTTATATAACCGGCGTCCTACTAAAGTAAAAATATTAGGTAGTCTGAGGTGGCTTACAGAAGTGCAGCCTGCTCAGGCTAATTTTCGTCGTGTTCAGCAATGGCCACTATTGTTGATTCGGCTTGCATTATTGGTAGTGGTGATTTTGTTACTGGTAGATCTCTATACTACTCATACCAATAAAGCCCTTGGTAAGCTTAAAATAGTAATCCTGATTCATCCGGAAGCAGGAGATTCCATACAGTTCCGGCAACTAGCTCAGAAATGGCAAAATGATTCGGTGCAGGTTCGTTGGCTTACACCCAGGTTTTCAGTTATAAATGATCCATTGGAAAAAGATACTGGTAACGTTTTCATATGGTCACTGTTAGCAGAGGCAGATAAAAAATTCCCTTCTGATAGTATTCATGTAATAGCTCCAGACAGATCTGATTACTGGCATGGCAAACGAATACCTACACAAGCTTCACTCTCATGGGAACTGACTCCTGTAAAGAAAGATACTTTCCAGTTAGTACAAGCTTCTCTGATCAATAAGGAGCCTGAACTCCTATGGTTTTATTCCTCTCCAGAATACACAGGTTATGTATGGGAGAAAGGAACTACCAATACTTCTGGAAGGAGGCCACAAGTAGAGTATCTGAAAGATCGACAAATTATAAAAGTAAGTCAAAACCAAAAAAGCTATGAAGTTTCAGTAGGAAGGATCGACACTTTACAAGTAGCAGGAGCAATTGCCGATCAGTATCTGAACGAGTGGCATATTTTTCAGGCATCTGTTCGGGCGGTTGCTGCATTTCATAAAATACCTGTTCGATTTGTTGGGGTTACTGAAAAAGCAGACTGGTTGGTTAGCATGGGAAAAGACTTATCAATAGGTAATTCTGCACAACCAGATCTTTGGTGGAATTACTATCCAGGTAATCATGCAGGATGGATTCAGACAGTAAAAATGGACAGTCTTATTATACATAAGAAACTATCTACAGGGCAAGTATTGGAAGGTGGATGGTTGCAGGCTATAAGACCCTATGTACTGGCTTTCAAAACGAAGAACGTCATCCCACCTGCACTTGATTACAGAAAGATTGATTTGCTTAGTGACAGCCTCACTGTAAATCCCAACATGATAATTGCTGGAACAGACCATTCTGCCTCATACGATTACAGAGTGTGGTTTGGAATGGCAGCATTAGTACTATTAGCCTTAGAAAGGATATGGCCAAAACAAGCGAAATAGAAATACAAGCACAGTCTGTTTGGAAACAATTGCGTTTTCAGCATCAGTTGGGGCATTTTGTACAGCTATTCTTTATAGCTGCCTCTTGTTATTTGTTGGTAGACTTACTTGCACGAATTTTTAACCTAGCCACAGGTTTTGCTTTGCCTGCTTTTATAAGTTTAGTTGTAGTTGCATTTCTGAGTATTCGGTTTAGCCGATATTTACAGGCAGAAGCATTGATTCAATACCTCAATCATCAGTACTCCTGGTTGGAATTTAGTGCTCAGCTAATTCCTATAAGTCCAGAAGGTGTGTTACCACAGTTGCAACGGCAGAGAGTATTGAACACATTGATAGATAAAAAACGTGAAATAAAGGCATGGCCTGATCTGTGCCGGATTACTGTTGTATTTGCTGGTATAGCTCTTATTTATTCGGTTTGGTATATATGGTTTCCCAAAGGATATACTTCGACTGCAGAGTCAGGGAATATAGAATCTACTGCCTTACCCTCAGTTCCTAAAGCACTAACTGGGAAATTACCGGAAGTTGTTTCCATAAGGGTAGAAGTGACGCCACCTGCTTACACACATAAAAGCAATTGGACGGCAAAAGAGCTTTCTTTGGAAGCTCCTGAACAATCTGGGATTCAATGGGATTGCCAGTTAAGTGGAGTAGCAGAAGCTTTTCAGGTAATTTGGAACGGGAAGGATACAATGACTGTCTCTACCACAAAAAAGAATCACTATACCTGGAAATATAACCTAAGGTCTGCTGTTTATTATCAGTTTCGGTATGGTATACATGACAAATGGTTTCTCAGCTCAGTATATACATTGCATGTCATAGATGATCAGGCACCTGTAATTACAGTGCAGAAGCCCGGACCTTATACACTGGTGCTATATGGACAAAAACCAGAAGTGCAGGTAGGGCTGCAACTTACGGATGATTATGGATTGGATCGGGCACATCTGATTGCCACAGTGAGTCGTGGAAGCGGAGAGTCTGTAAAATTCAGAGAAGTAGAATTAACATTTCCAGATAATATAACAGGTAGCCGTACTGCTTCATTGCAAAAGAAGCTCGATTTTACCAGTTTGAAAATGGAGCCGGGAGATGAACTGTATTTTTATGCAGAAACATGGGATCAGGCCAGCCCTTCACAAAAGAGTCGTACGGATACCTATTTTATTCAGTGGGAAGATACTACCTCGCAAAAAACATCCGTAATGGTAGGTATTGCCTTGGACAATATGCCCGCGTATTTTCGGAGTCAACGGCAGGTGATTATAGATACAGAGAAGTTACTGGCTGAGAAGAAAGGATTGGATAACCAGACCTTTAAGACTCGTAGTAATGATCTAGGAGTAGATCAGAAAGTACTTCGCTTGCGGTATGGTCAGTTTTTGGGCGAAGAATTCGAGACAAGTATAGGTAGTGACAGACATAACCATGAGGAAGATGAACATGAAGATGAAGACGAGCATGACCATGATGAGCATAGTGAAAAAGAAGGATCGCAGGAAAAAACCGTTGAGCAGTTACATAGTCACGATCATGGGAGTAATAACTCTCCCACTAAGTTTGGCGAACTAGGAGATATGCTCAATGGGTATGCCCACCGCCATGATATGGAAGATGTTGCTACCTTCTTTGATGAGACTATGAAATCTCAGTTGAAAGCTGCACTGGCTCAGATGTGGGAAGCCGAATTGCGATTACGCACCATGCGTCCTGCCGAGGCACTTCCTTATGAATACAAGGCATTGGAGTTAATCAAATCTCTGCAACAGAAGAGCAGAGTTTATGTTGAGAAAGTAGGCTTTAAACCTCCGCCACTCAAACCTGCAGAGAAAAGGCTTACTGGTGAACTGGAAGATATACAGAGTCCTCATGAAGCATGGGATGCTCACACCATAACTGTGGTTTATCCGCATCTTCGACAAGCTGTAAGCGTTTTGGAAAAGATGCATAATCAGTCTAATTACGCTACAACTACCCCGGATCGACAGATACTGGAAAAAGCCAGTGGTGAATTAGCTTCTTTAATCCTTAAACAACCAGGTATTCGGGCAAGCACATTGAATGATCTCCGGAAAGTTATAGCAGGAGAGAAGATTTCACCAGATACTATCCGACGTATGCAGTGGCAATTACAGCGACTGCTACCAATTGAGAACAAACAGCCTGGATTAGTAGGGAAGGGAAATGAACCAGAACTTGATAATTTTGTAAACGAACTTCGTAAATAAGTATGCATTGGAGTCAACTTCCAACAACAGAGACACTACTGACAGGTTTGGTGGCAGTTGGTATTTTAGGGTTATACCTTTTTATATCACGACAAAAGGTAAGTGGGAGAGAATTGTTATTGCGTAGTTTCCTACTGGCTGTAGTAGCGTTTAGCCTTTGTTTAATTATATGGAAGCCTCAATATGCAAAAGAACAACAAACAGGCCGTGCTATTTTACTAACTGAAAATGGATTGTCTGTACCCGATTCTTTACCTGTATTTGCGTTGCATAGTGTAAAGGAGGATGAATCTGTTACTTCCATCACTGACCTTGCTAAGCTGGAGCGTAGCCATCCGGAAATAAAACAAGTGTTTGTCGCTGGGTATGGACTAGATCCGGAAGAAGCAAAGTCCCTACATAGAATTCAGTTAACTTTTTTACAAAAAGATAGACCGGAAGGATTCAACTGGCTGGATTATCCTCATAAGGTAAAGGCTGAAGAAGCATTGAGGGTGAGTGGAAATTACTATATTCATTCTTCAGATAGCCTCAAGATTCGGTTAGTGACTTCCGAAGGAGCTCAGGATTCCGTCTGGATAACTGAAAAACATCCGGATTTTACGCTGAATGCATATCCTCTGTTACCTGGGAATTTCGTTGGTGAAATACAGGTAATACAAAACAAAGAAGTTCGACATGAACCTTTACCTTATATTGTTACTCCCAAAGAACCTCTGAACGTTATTGTACTCCAGGCTTATCCGGATTTTGAAACCAATTATTTAAAAGACTGGCTGTCTGACCAGAAACATAAGGTACAAGTTCGTGCTCGTATTAGTCGGGATAAATATTCGTTTCAGCAAATCAATCTTCCTATTCAAAAGCAGCAACCGGCTATTTTATCCAAAGCTTCGCTTGGGAATGCAGACCTATTAATTACCGATGCAGAAAGCTTGGAACAGCTCTCTGCCCAGGAGAAAAAGCAGGTGCAGACGGCTATAGATCAAGGATTAGGGTTACTTTTATTGCCAGATGACAAATGGCCTCAGAAAGCAGATGTGTTAGGTAATAAATTTGCTGTTCATACTACTGGTATAAAGCAGTTTATTCCGGTACAGTTATCCGCTTCAGACATTGTCTCTGATGCAATTGAAAAGCTGCCAGTTGCATTCAGTGATAGACAAATTATTGTCCCGATTGTTTACAGCAAAGACAAAGAACCTGTGGCAGCTTATATGCCTGTTGGATCGGGTAGAGTAGGGGTACAATTGACTAATGGCACATATACATGGATACTTAATGCGAAGGACAAAGTGTATAGCACATTCTGGACAGAAGTACTACAGGAACTTGGTCGTAAAAAGGAGCAGACAGAAGTTAAGTTTAAGCAGTTTCCATTTGCATGGGAAGATAATATATCTAGTCTAGTATACACGGATACTGCTGTAGCTGCAATGACTGTTCAATATTTGTCTGGGATTAAAGAAAAAATACAACCAAAAATTGAGTTGCCGGAAACAAGAGTTGCCACCTATCCCTTTTATCCGGCTGAAGCAGGTTGGTTAACGGTTACGTCAGACAAAGATACTACTCATGCAGCAAGTGTTTATGTAGTACAAGCTGACAAATGGAAAGATTTAAGACAGGCAAGCTGGTTTCAGGCTAATTCCCAAATTCGAAGTGTTACTACTATCAATGCAAATCAGACATTTACAACCTGGAAGAATATTCCACTGCTCTGGTTCTTTATGACTTTGCTCATAGCCTTGTCTGTACTATGGTGGAGAGAGAAGGGATAAAATAAAAAATCCCTCTTTATCTAAATTGACGAAGAGGGATTTTAACTAACTTCAGAGATAAATACTTTTATACTTCACGAATCTGATCTAACCTCTCATAGGTTGAGTTATTGCTAATATATTCTGGCACAATCTTCTTCATTTTCATAATAATAGAATCGTTGTCCTGAATAGACAGCAAGTGATTCATTTCTCCCAGGTGTTCCTGAATCAGATTGAAATCATATTCTCTAACCTTGGCAATCATGATTTGAGGATGGTGAGTAGGTACTGTGTTCTCCTCATTACTCAATAATTCTTCATATAATTTTTCACCTGGACGCAGACCTGTAAATACCAGTTGAATATCTTTTCCAAGTGTCAAACCAGACAGGCGAATCATTTTCTTAGCAAGATCTACAATTTTGATAGATTCACCCATGTCAAAAAGGAAGATCTCTCCACCATTGCCCATAGATCCCGCTTCCAGTACTAACTGGCAAGCTTCAGGAATTGTCATGAAATAACGGGTGATCTCAGGATGAGTAACTGTAATCGGACCGCCTATATTGATCTGTTTCTGAAAACGAGGGATTACAGAACCATTGGAACCCAATACGTTACCAAAACGAGTAGTAATGAACTTGGTATGTTGTAAGACTTCATTTGGCTGACGGCTTTCCAGCTCTTCATTCAACGATTGAATATAAATCTCTGCAATCCGTTTGGAGGCTCCCATCACACTTGTAGGATTCACGGCCTTGTCAGTGGAGATCATAACAAACTTTTCAGTATGATATCGAGCAGAGAGATCTGCTACAATCTTAGTTCCCAGTACATTGTTAATGATTGCCTCTGAAGGATTATCTTCCATGACAGGAACGTGTTTGTATGCTGCTGCATGAAACACAATTTCAGGCTGATATTTTCGGAATATTTTACCCATGCGTTCTGCATTGGTAATATCACACAGGATAGT
Organism: Xanthocytophaga flava; assembly: GCF_030068545.1. Taxonomy (NCBI): domain Bacteria; kingdom Pseudomonadati; phylum Bacteroidota; class Cytophagia; order Cytophagales; family Rhodocytophagaceae; genus Xanthocytophaga; species Xanthocytophaga flava. The sequence goes on from NZ_JASJOR010000005.1 coordinate 145,849, forward strand.
TCTGAAATTAATTCGTGACGACAACGCAAGTTCCTTTACTTCCAACTCCAGATCATACAAGGCAGATTCAGATTGATCGACCAATAATAGCTTTTCTGGTTGAAATGCTGCAATCTGTCTGGCTAACTCACTTCCAATAGAACCTGCCGCACCTGTTACCAGCACAACTTTTCCCTCAATATCTTTCTTAATCCGGGTTTTATCCAGTTGAATTGGTTTGCGTCCGAGTACATCTTCGATATTTACATCCTTGATTTGTTTCAGACTAAGCTCTCCATTGATCCATTTGTGTACAGGAGGAATGTTACGCACTTGTACATTCAGTGCAAGACATTGATCAATGATACGTTTTTTACGTTCAGGAGTAATATCCTGAATCGCAATAATCAGAATTTCTGCTTGTTTATTTTTTACGATCTTATGAAGGTTTTCCGGTGTATTAGGAAGAATAGGCACTCCATCAATTGTATTACGTGCCTTGGAAGGATCATCATCCAAAAAACCTACTACATGCAGGTGTGTATCTTTATCCTGTGATATTGTTTTTTTCGTAATAACCCCAGCTTCTCCTGCCCCATAAATAATAACATTGATTTTCTCACTTTGCTGATTTTTCCATTCAAAGTAAATGATCTTTACCAGAATGCGGAATGCCCCCATGAATAACATGGAGAAAAAATAATCAATAAGCAGAATAGAAACAGGAATCAGATATTGTCCGTAAATATTAGAGCTTCTGTAGGCAAAATCTATAGCACCTACTACCAACATGCTATAGGTGAGAGCTAAAAAAATACGTTTTGCATCTTCTATACTTGTATAACGGATGATGCCAGCAAAACTCTGAGTAACTAAGAAGAAAATAGCTTTTACAATAACAACAACCAGTAAAGAAATCCAGAATTCAGAAAAGTTGATTTGTTCCCATTCAAAATTAAATCTAAGCAGATAAGCTAGTGAGAGTGCAAGGCTACAGAGTAAGAGATCTAATTGCAATACCGTCCATCTGGGAATAACTTTTATAAGTCTGAATAGATTTAAATATCTCATATAGTGCTGGTTTATCGGTCGGTTGCTTATTTTAATATTTTAATAATCAGTAATTTATGCATAATGTGTGCTGGCGGGTTTTTAGCATAAAAAACTGTACCAGCACACATGAAATAAATCAATATCAAGCTACACTCATTGCTTCAGCAGAAGAACTAATCTTCTTGACAAGCCCTTGTAAAACTTTTCCTGGACCACACTCTACAAATTGTGTTGCCCCATCTGTCAACATGTTTTGCACACTTTGTGTCCAGCGTACAGGAGCTGTCAATTGATCTATCAGGTTTTGTTTAATGATTGTTGTGTCTGTAGCAGGTTGTGCATTTGCATTCTGGTATACAGGACATATAGGTGTACTGAAAACTGTTTTTTCAATAGCTGCTGCTAGCTCAGCACGAGCTGGTTCCATTAAAGGCGAATGGAAGGCTCCTCCAACTGCCAGAATCAATGCCCTTTTTGCTCCTGCTGCTTTTAGTTTCTCACAAGCTAGCTCTACTCCACGTACAGTACCAGATATTACAAGTTGACCTGGACAGTTGTAATTAGCTGGGACAACAACATCATCAATCTCCCTACAGATATTTTCTACAACTTCATCATCAAGGCCAAGTACGGCTGCCATTGTAGAAGGTTGAAGTTCGCAAGCTTTTTGCATAGCAGCAGCTCGCTGTGCAACTAAACGTAAGCCATCTTCAAATGAGAGTGCTCCATTGGCTACTAGTGCGGAAAACTCACCCAGCGAATGCCCTGCAACCATATCTGGCTGAAAGTTAGAACTTATCTTAGCTAATACAACAGAATGTAAAAAAATAGAAGGTTGAGTAACATTCGTTTGTTTTAGTTCCTCTTCAGTGCCAGAGAACATCGTATCTGTAATTCGAAATCCTAAAATCTCATTTGCTTGTTCAAATAATTCACGAGCTTTGGCAGATTCTTCATAAAGGTTTTTTCCCATACCCGTAAATTGTGCGCCTTGACCCGGAAAGATGTATGCTTTCATGTGGTTAATAAGAGAAGTTGGTTAAAAGTAAGAGTATTTTTTTATAGTATAAATTCTTTTCCATAATTGAACTTTTAAATCAGAAAAGAACCAAATACACTTCAGCATGTATTTCTTTTACAAACGATTAATACTACAAAGTATAGGAATTCATTGCTGAAATGCAACTCTCTGACTAGCAATGAATGTATTTCCAACGGTTGATACGTACGAAAAAAACAGGAGAAAGGTTTGATTACATACAGATATTTGCCGGTCTATTATATAAAAAATACAACAACTAATGAGACTTTGTTGACTATCAGGTATTCTGGTTAGGGCTATCTTATTTATGGCAAAACCTTGCATAGCTAAATATATGCAAGGTTTGTTCACAATCTGTATGTTGTATAATGATTAAAATACTTGTATCCAGCCTTTGATCTTTACTATTTCATCTTTTCGTTTTAACCGAATGAATTTTACTTCTGCCAGATAATAATATACTCCTGATGATACTATTTCTGGTAGCGTATTTTCTCCAGAACCTATTCTTCCTGACCAATTTATATAAATGCTTTCATTTGTCTCATATACTTTTCGGCCCCACCGATTATAAACCGAAAATTTTACTGACTCAACAAAACGTGGACAAGGATAAGGTTTGAATAAGTCATTTTGGTGATCTGGTAGTGTTGGTGTAATCACATTGGGCAAAGCATAATAGGGACAATTATCCTGACAAACAATATTACTCGGTGCACTCTCATTGCCACTCCTGTCTACCACTGTCACATAATAACAGCCGGCAAACGAAGTTAGATTGATGTGGTTGTATACCTGAACAGGACTCCATACACTGTCGATCAGGGTGAACTCCGTGTCTTCTTCATACCGTTTGTAATAAATCCGGTAGTGTGATAAATCCTGATCACATTCTTTGTCTCCTTCTGTTTGTGGATACACCCAGCTCAAATGATTGGAGTAAGTGCTCACACTACAGAATGAAGGAGACGAACTGCCTTCTTCGGATGCCCATTGGGCACACGGAGTCGGATCAATAGCCAACACCACCGCACACGGTTTGACCGTATCCAAGGGAGTGCTACACAATTCCTGTGAGGCATTGATCAGCGGATCTTCCAGCAAGCGCTCATTGTAAGTGCCCACCGTCTCCACATAATAACAATACAGCGAATCCTTGTTGAGTTTGATTCCATTGCCGGTGTCAATATAGGTGAAACTAGCGGCACTGCTGACCGGTACTTCGGCCAGTTTGACATAGGCTTTGGGCACCTGATTCTTTTTAGTCTGATCTTCCCGGTAGACAATGTGAGTTGAGTTGGTATTGTCCCACGGCACCTGAGCTGTCCACTTGAGCTGAATGGCATTGGGCAAAGGAGTGGCCGACAAACGAACACTCGAAGCGGGCTGAGAGGAATCTGCCCTGGCTCCATTGGACGAAAGCAACACCACTACATAGGTGTACGGATTCACTTCAGTGTTCAAGCCACTATCGGTAAAACTCAGATACGATGTCGTATCTGGAATACTTGTTTGTAAATCAGAGGTGAACACGGGAGTGGAGCCAAAGCTGGTCGAAAAGCCAGTGGCCCGAAACACCTGATAGCGGTAGGGGCCTGGGATTTCTGCCGCATTGATTTCAAGCGGTTGTGCCCAGCGCACCTTTATTTGTCCCTGAGCCAGATCGGTTTTGCTCACAGAGACATGGGTGATGATCGGTACAGTGAGTTTTAAGCGGGCACACACCTGATCAGATAAAATGCCTGCCCCACCGGAAGTGCCCGTGAAAGCGGCACTGACCCGGTAGGCATACTGAATCCCTTTTTTCACTGTCTGATCCAGAAAGCTAGTGCTTGTCGCAGTCACTCGTCCTACCAGGGTGTAACCTGCCGGAACAGATTTGGCACAGGGGTCAATCTGATCAGGAGAACAGCCCTGTTTTCGCCAGATCAGCAGTTGGGTGGCACCCGAACAGGTGTATGGGTCCCAGCTAAGGCGGATGGCATTGGCCTCTACGATAGGTTTGAGCCCTGTCACCGGTGGACCGACCACGGTGATGCGCCAGGTTTTGGTATCGGTCAGTTGATTGGGCACAGGAGCATTGTCTTCTGCTTTGAAAACCACATCATACGGTTGGGCCCGCACCTGTTGACAAACCGTTTTCCATTCAAAGTTGCTTTGTGCCGGATTTCCCTGATACTGGTACTGATCTCGGACCTTGGGTGGATGGTTGGGAGGGTCCAGGGTAGCAGCTGGTTGATGGGGAAACAAGGCGGTGGAGGTAGAGAAAATAGCCGATTCGGAGGAAATGCGAATCGATTGGTTTTTGTCCGGATCGGTGGCTCGGATAATGGCTTTGAGCACGGTTCCGGCTATAATACAGGTGTCTTTGGGAATGATCAGTTCGGGTCGTTTGTTGGGTTGATCGCGGACAGTGATTTGCATGTCACGGACAATCTCACCGATTTTGATGTAGCCAGCAGCGGTTTTACGCCATTCCTCAACCACAAAGGCAATGTTGTATTCGGCATATCCTTTCGAACCGATGCCATAGGCACCGGGTGCATCCCAGGTAATGTCTCCGTTTAGAGGATTGAGCACAAAGGTGGGAGCCCCTGCTCCGGCTTCGGGAATACCCAGTGGAGGAGCAACAGTTTCGGGCGAACGATAGTTAGCCACCGTGAGGGTGACACTTTGTCTGGGAATAATCATTTTGTAGGAGAGGCTATCTCCATCGGGATCAAAGGCAGCGGGGTTGTGGGTAAACTTTTGACCTACTTCGGCATTGTCGACCGGAGGATTCCGTAACTGGGGGGTGCTGTTGGAACCAATACTGGGAATAATATTGAGTACAGTTTCCACATAAAAGGGGGTTAGAACCGAATTACTCATATTGACAATTTCTGCATTTCGGAATTGTTCCTGAAAGTAAATCACATAAGAACCTTGACTTGGAAAAGTGTAAGTGAAGGTATACGTGAGCTCTTCCGTTTCATAACCTACTACACGTTTTGGAAGATTAAGGCTATCATTCAGATTGGCAATAGGTGATAATCTCTGTCCATTTGAAATGGGAACCACTATAATAGTTGCGTTAGGCTGCTCAGCACATGTAGGACATGCATCTCTGTAAAGGGTAAGGGTAAAGATATAAGTAGGAGTACTCAGATTGTTTGGGTCTCGTACGGCTGTTATTTGTCCCGCACGTATATGTGTCGCATAGCACATCTGTGATGTGAGTACTATAAAGGTAAATAGTGAAAAGAATGGTATATAGTGTTTCATAAGTGGATTGTATTTTGACTACAAAACGCTTATAGTAACAATGAAAGTATATCTGGAGAAATAAAGTTTGAATAGATTTTATTGTGAAGTAGATTTTACTCCAGAATAATAGTAAAAGCACTTTTAACTAAAATCTTACTGCAATGCAAATTGTAAAAGTGATTAAGTAATCAAGAAAGTAAATCTTTAAAACAATATGTAAGCACAGAGTGTTTTATCTACTAATAGGATACGGAAAACAAATACATGACAATTTACAAGTCAGTGGTAGACAAGTTTCTATTGTTGGATTTCATAGATGGCATTTGTCCAAAGAGATTAGTAGATATTTATATAGTAGAGTGTAGAAAAAGAACAGAATTGCTTGTAAGGTTTGTTCAGTTTATAAGAATAGACTCTATAAATGTTTGGGAGACCCTGATTTCCATTCAAGTAAGTTATTTAGATTGAGTCAAAATAAATGGATTCTTTTGCATGCTATTATTTCCAAATGTACTTTTGAGCGATAGTAAAATATCAAAATAATATCTGTTTCACGTCAAAAACTATCGAGTTATAACATTTATGAATTGGTTAGTAAACGCTTTAACCAGTACCATTGGCCGCAAAGTTCTGATGGCACTTAGTGGCCTGTTTTTAATACTATTTTTGGTAGTGCATTTGGTAGGAAACCTACAATTATTGAAAAGCGATGGAGGGATAGCTTTTAATACATATGCAAAGTTTATGGGCCACAATCCTTTAATCCAGACTGTTTCTATTCTGAACTTTGTTTTTATTCTGACTCACATCTTTGTTAGTTTATTTTTAACAATCCGAAATGGTAAGGCACGTCCTCAAGGGTATGCATATGTGAATAACAGCAGTACCTGGAGTTCACGCAACATGGGAATTTTAGGAACGATCATTCTGGTATTTCTTGTTGTTCACTTAGTGAATTTTTGGGGGAAAATGAAATTAACAGATTTCGGGATTGGTTCTTATGTAGAACATGACACAACTCAGGATTATCTTGATCTATATACAACTACAAAGGCTGCATTTCAGGATTGGTGGTTAGTATTACTGTATGTAGTTTCTATGATTGCGCTGGCATTTCACTTGTCGCATGGCTTCCAGAGCGCCTTTCGCACATTAGGAGTTAACCATCCTAAATATACTCCTTTTCTAAAAGGTTTAGGTCTTGCTTTTTCTATTATAGTACCTGCAGGCTTTGCTATAATTCCTGTTTACATGTTTTTACAAGGATAATTACCTGTCAATTATTCTTCAAAATATAAGACTCCGATAGATACAGCGTTGAATGTCTGAATAATATGGAGCAAAAATCTGAAATCTTAATTGTTTCACCTGTATGAAATTAGATTCAAAAATTCCAGAAGGTCCTTTAGCAGAAAAATGGACTAAACATAAATTTAATCTTAAGTTGGTTAACCCTGCCAACAAGCGTAAATATACAATTATTGTTGTTGGTACTGGATTAGCAGGAGCTGCCGCAGCAGCTTCTCTGGCTGAATTAGGATACAACGTAAAAGCATTTTCATTTCACGATAGCCCACGTCGTGCACACTCAATTGCTGCACAGGGTGGAATTAACGCTGCTAAAAACTATCAAAATGATGGTGATAGTGTTTATCGGCTATTTTACGATACAATCAAAGGGGGTGATTATCGTGCACGTGAAGCAAACGTATACCGTCTGGCAGAAGTGAGTGTCAATATCATTGACCAGGCTGTAGCACAAGGTGTACCTTTTGCCCGTGAATATGGTGGAACACTGGCTAACCGCTCTTTTGGTGGTGCTCAGGTATCACGTACATTCTATGCACGTGGTCAAACTGGTCAGCAGTTATTGTTGGGTGCTTACAGTGCACTGAACCGTCAGATTGCCAGTGGAAAAGTAACGATGTATACACGTACTGAGATGTTGGATGTAGTGACAGTTGATGGGAAAGCACGTGGTATCGTAACTCGCAATCTGGTGACAGGAAAAATAGAGTCTCATGCTGGTGATGCTGTATTGCTATGTACAGGAGGATATGGAAACGTGTTTTTCCTTTCTACCAATGCAATGAACAGCAATGTGACTGCTGCATGGCGTGCACATAAAAAAGGAGCCTTATTTAGCAATCCTTGTTATACTCAGATTCACCCTACCTGTATTCCGGTATCCGGAGACTATCAGTCTAAGCTGACACTTATGTCTGAGTCATTGCGGAATGATGGACGGGTTTGGGTTCCTAAAAAAGTAGGAGATAACAGACCTCCGGACCAAATTCCTGAAGAAGAACGTGATTATTATCTGGAGCGCCGTTACCGGTCATTTGGTAACCTGGTACCTCGGGATGTGGCTTCACGAAATGCTAAAATGGTATGTGATGAAGGACGTGGGGTAGGACCTACCAAACTGGCAGTTTATCTGGATTTCGCAGATGCTATCAAACGCGATGGAGAGCAGAAGATTTCTGAGAAATATGGTAACCTGTTTGATATGTATGAAAAGATCACAGGCGAAAATCCATATAAAATGCCTATGCGTATTTATCCTGCTGTTCACTATACAATGGGTGGATTGTGGGTTGATTATAACCTGATGACAAATATACCAGGGCTATATGCGTTAGGAGAGGCTAACTTCTCTGATCACGGAGCTAACCGTTTGGGTGCAAGTGCACTGATGCAGGGATTGGCAGATGGTTATTTTGTGATTCCTTATACTATTGGTGATTACCTTGCCGGTATGAATCCTTCTACGGATAAAGTGTCTGTTGATCACCCTGAATTTAAAAAGGCAGAACAGGAAGTAATGGATATGACTAAAAAGTTATTATCTATTAATGGGACTAAAACAGTAGATGACCTGCATAAGGAACTAGGCAAGGTGATGTGGGAGTATTGCGGAATGGCTCGGAATGCTGAGGGTTTGAAGATTGCCAAACAAAAGATCAAAGAGATCAAAGCTGATTTCTGGAAAAATGTAAGAGTGTTAGGCAAAAATGAAGAACTAAATCAAAGTCTGGAGAAAGCACACCGCGTTGCTGACTTTATTGAATTAGGTGAGTTAATGGTAGATGATGCTTTGGCTCGTAATGAATCATGTGGCGGTCACTTCCGTGAAGAATACCAGTCGGAAGATGGGGAAGCAGAACGGGATGATGAGCATTATGCCTATGTTTCCTGCTGGGAATACAAAGGACCAGGTCAGGAAGAAGAATTACATAAAGAAGAATTGATCTTTGAAAATGTGAAACTGACAAAACGAAGCTACAAATAAGAGGCTTCTCTTAACTTATTAAAAAAACAAGACCTTTTCTGCTGGATAAGGTTAACACGATACATATGAAACTGAATCTGAAAATATGGCGTCAGAGTGATGCTTCTGCCAGTGGCAAATTGGTGGATTATAAAGTGGATATCAATCCGGAGATGTCTTTTCTGGAAATGCTTGATGTGTTGAATGAAGAGTTAGCCAGAAAAGGGGAAGATCCGGTTGCTTTTGATCATGATTGTCGTGAAGGAATTTGTGGTGCGTGTAGCTTATATATAAATGGCCGTCCTCATGGACCTATGCAGACTACTACATGCCAGTTGCATATGCGTTATTTTAAAGACGGAGAGACCATTATTATAGAACCATGGCGTGCTGCTGCATTTCCTCTTCTTAAGGATTTGGTCGTAGACCGTTCTGCTTTTGATCGTATCAACCATGCAGGTGGCTTTGTTTCTGTGAATACGGGTTCTGCACCAGATGCAAATGAGATACTTATTCCTAAAACAGAATCTGATGAGGCGTTTAACTCTGCTGCTTGTATCGGATGTGGTGCGTGTGTAGCAGCTTGTAAGAATGCTTCCGCTATGTTATTTGTAAGTGCTAAAATCTCTCACCTGGCTTTACTACCTCAGGGACAACCTGAGCGGGAACGTCGGGCAGAAAATATGGTAGCTCAGATGGATGCCGAAGGTTTTGGTGCATGTACAAATACTGGGGCTTGCTCTATTGAATGTCCAAAAGGAATCTCTATGAGCAATATTGCTTTAATGAACCGTGATTTTATTTTCGCTTCTCTTACTTCTAAACCTGAATTAAAGGTGTCTGAAGGCGCATAGTTTATTTCTATATATAGTTAGAACCTGGCATTTGATATACTATTAAATGCCAGGTTTTTCTTTTTTAAGAATGGCATTTCCTTATATGCGGGTAAGAAGGGTAGGAAGCGGGTCGGTTGCGGGTCAGATGTAAAATCCTGATAGTCAATAGGGGTAAGAAGGGTAAGATGTTTAGGGCTAAATGGTAGCAGAAGAATAGGAGCAGAAAGGGTTAGTATATACTATATTTAGTATTTTCTTTTTATATAGTATATATAATACACGTAGTATAGAAAATATTCTTACCCCTTCTTACCCTAACTGATTATCAGGATTTTACATCTGACCCGCAACTGACCCGCTTCCTACCCTTCTTACCCGCATATAAATAGTTTTACTTCAAAGTATTTTAATATTATTTTATGCTCTTTTAGTTTGAAAACTAATTAGTCAACACAGGAAAATATAGTTAATTATAAACAAATATGGAATATGTAATTATAGTGGCAGGAGGTTCTGGGAGCCGTATGAGATCAGATATACCTAAACAATTTCTGGAAGTCAGAGGATTGCCTATTTTAATGCATACTATAAGACGGTTTTATGAATATTCCCAACATATTCAGATAGTTCTTGTATTACCTGTAGAACAATTAGAGACATGGGAGAATTTAAGAGAGAAATATACCTTTACGATTGATGTGAAAGTAGTAATAGGAGGAAAAACGCGCTTCCAGTCTGTCAGGAATGGCCTTCAGATAATTGATAATCTGGAAAGCATGGTTGCTATTCATGATGGAGTACGTCCATTTGTTCCCATAGGGGTAATACAGCGTAGTTTTCAGGTTGCAAAAGAAAAAGGTTCCGCCGTTGCAGCTGTATCTCTAAAGGATTCTATTCGTCAGGTTCTATCAGATGGAACTACACAAAGTGTAAACCGGGCTGATTTTCGTTTAATTCAAACTCCACAAACTTTCCAGACATCTCTCATTAAAAAAGCATTTGAAGTGCCAGAATCTGAACTATTTACAGATGATGCTAGCGTGGCAGAGGCTGCCGGACATAAAATTTCATTAATTGAAGGCGATTACCGGAATATAAAGATTACTACTCCAGAAGATTTGGAATGGGCTCAGTGTGTCTCTTATTAGATGTCTTTATCCTTTTTACTGTTAATAGGTAACTCCAGAATATAATTACAGATGTATGATTTATGTTCTATTTTGTAATTTATTAGGCAGAAACTGTAAATATTTCTTAGTTTAAAATAGAAATTGCATTAGTGAGAAAATATAATGAGCTTATAATAAGCTTGTTGTATTTTTTTTATATATGCAATTTTCTTGTATTATTGCTTGTGATTTTAGTGCACAGCATAAACTTGCATATGTAAGAAAGTAAATAAAACTATTGTAACCCTTTCATTTTAAAAGGATTACTTTGATATACTGAACTACTGTACTGAAAGGTGATACCTTTTGTTACTTACAGACTTAGAGGCTTTTACAGAATTCCAAGTTGCACAAATGATATGAAACAACTCTACATTATGGGAAGATTAATCTTACGCCAGCCATTATTTTTTCTTCTTTCACTTTTTTTTATCTGTAATATCTCTCAGGCACAACCTGGAAAAGATGGTCCTCTTACAGTTTCAACTTCCGGATTAGTCGTCAATAAATATACACGCTTAACAGCAAACATCACTGCCGGAGCCAATACTGCTACTGTAAATAATATTGCAACCGACTTAGGCGGGTTGCAAAACGGAGATCTTATAATGATCATTCAGATGCAGGGAGCCAGCATTACCACTACAGACGATATCAATTATGGGAGTGTTTCTGCTTACAATAATGCAGGTAAGTATGAGTTCAAGTATGTTACAGGTATCAATAGCAACACGTTTCGTGTGAATAGCGCCTTTGCCAATAGCTATACGGTAGCCGGACATGTTCAGGTTGTAAAAGTCCCTCAATACTCAACTCTAACTGTCAATTCTGGTGCTTCTATGACCGCGCCTGCATGGGATGGTGCTACAGGAGGGATTGTTGCTATTCATGCACAAACTACAATTACTGTTAATGGTACGATTACAGTTGATGCTAAAGGGTTCAGAGGTGGAGCTTTTCATAATGCAAGTGATGCAGTTACTAATCCTCCCTATACTAGTTATAGAAGTACTGTCAATACCAACGGGGGGGAAAAAGGAGAAGGGATTGCTGGAAATCAAAGTGAATATACGGCTTTAGGTGGTAGATATAGCCGTGGGGCTCCTGCCAATGGTGGGGGTGGAGGTAATACACACAATGCTGGTGGTGGCGGTGGTGCTAATGGTGGAAATGTTGCGCTATGGACAGGGCAGGGGGTTATGTGTAATACTTGTACAGGATTTGCTGCATGGGCACTTGATCCAGGATATACTGCTAATGGTAATACTCGGACTACCTCACAGGGTGGAGGAAGAGGAGGATATACTAGAGGTATTAATGACGCTAATGCTACTACTACGGGACCTGGTAATGCAGCCTGGGGTGATAATAAAAGAAATGAAGTAGGAGGTTTGGGTGGACGTCCATTAACTGCCGCGCCAGGAAATCGTATTTTTTTAGGTGGTGGAGGTGGGGCCGGTGATGCAAATAGTAATTCAGGAGGCAATGGGGGTAATGGCGGCGGCTTAATTTATTTGTTGGCTAATACTGTAACAGGCACAGGTAGCCTATCTGCCAATGGACAGAATGGTTCCAATACAACTAATCAGAATATTGATGCAGCCAGTGGTGGCGGTGCTGGCGGAACTATAGTAATAGATGCTACTTCTATTACAAACGTATCGCTAAATGCCAGAGGGGGTAATGGGGGGAGCCAAGTGACTCCTATTACTATTACAGGTGAATCAGAAGGTCCTGGTGGTGGTGGCGGTGGTGGTTTTGTTGCTGTACCTACAGGTTCATCGCCTACTATTGATACTTCTCCAGGTATTAATGGTACAACGGCATCTACAGCATTAAACGAATTTCCGGCCAATGGGGCAACTTCGGGTAATAACGGAAGTTCAACTACTTTTTCTCCAACTACGCTGGCTTTTGTTTCGTCTATTACAGATAAACCTATTATTACTGTAAGTAAGCGGGTAGAACCTATAGGACCTATTACTCAGGGAACTCCACGAAGCTTCTATTATATTATTACTGTTCAAAACTCAGGACCAGGCACTGCAACCGGTGTTGAAGTTCGTGATGATCTTGCTTTGATCGGAGCTGGAGTAACCTATACAGGATCTACCTATACCAACCTGGATGGTACAGCCTCTGGTGGGGGAGTAGTGCCGGGTGCAGGTGTTACAAATCTTACATTTGGAAATTATACCCTACCTCCCAATAGTGCAATCGAGTTATATTTTCAGGTGAATTTTAATGGATCACAAGCTGTAGGTATTTACAATAACTCAGCAAGTGCTTATTTTGATGATCCAACATCCGCTGCAAGCCCTGTTATAAAAGTCACTCCTGGAGGGACATATACTGATGGAAGTGGTACGGTAGGAGGTAGTAATTACAATGGAGCTGCTGCAACACTAGAAGATGTAACCATCAACAATACAAACAATGCCCCAACAGCTACAAACAATTCCTACACAGCCAAGCAAAGTGTGCTGATGTATGGAAACGTGATCACTGATAATACCGGAGCAGGAGTAGACTCTGATCCGGATGCAGGTACACGTATTACTGTAGAGACAGATCTGGTTTCCTATAACACAGCACAAGGAAAACTCGTTATTGCAGACAATGGGCAGTTTAGCTTTGTCTCTGCACCAGGTTTTACAGGTGTTTTTACATTTACATACAATTTGATTGACAATGGTTCACCTGCAAGGCAATCCAATACTGCTAGCGTTACAATTCAGGTAAACTCAATGCCTGACACAGATGGTGATGGCATTGCTGATATTACTGATCTGGATGATGACAATGATGGTATTCTGGATATTATGGAAGCTGGTTGTGGTGGTACAGGTGTCATCAACACAGCTTCAAACCTGATTGTCAATGGTAATTTTAATCAAGGTATTCCTGCCTCTACTACTCCTGATCCACAATATATAGCTCCGGGAGGAACCTGGGGTAGTGGAACATGGACAAGTGGGGTTGCTTACAATGGATACAATGTATATCCGGTTGATACACGGATTGCAATTCAGCGAGGTGTAGTTACCTATTCTCCAATTGACCCTACAGACCCTGCTGTTCCAGAATATGGTGTACCTGGTGGGTATCGTGTAGTACAGGGACCTTTTGCCGGAGATGCACCTTTTAATGTACCTGCCTCTGATACCTATTTATATTCCAATGGAAATAGTTTAGGGGTTCAGTATGTTATCTGTCGTCAGACTATTTCTGGTTTAACTCCCGGACGTGATTATATTCTGGTATCCTATACTTCCAATGCTATTAACCCAATACTGACAGATCCTGCGGCACCAGAAGATGGGATTATGCAGTTCTATGTTGATAATGCGGCTCCTTTTGATGGTGCGGATGCGCAGCCTGTGGGTGAAGGATATGTGGTATACAAAGATGGAGACCCTAAATCAGGTCATAATGGAAAAGATTTATGGGATCGTCGTCAGGTAGTTTTCCGGGCTACTGCTCCTACAGCAGTGTTTGAACTTCGGGATGCTCAGTTGGGTATCAATGGAGATGACTTTGTAATTACCTACGCAGGGGTATTTCCTTATAATGACTATTCTTGTGCGAGTCTGCCTGCTGACCCATCCGGAGATGAGGATGGTGATGGGGTCGCAAACTGGCAGGATGCAGATGATCCGGCTCTGGGTGCATTGGGTTTAACAGCCAGTGGCATTCGTACTATATATGCAAGCCTCGACCCGGATGGAGATGGTCTCCTCAGCCAGTTCGATCTGGATTCAGATGGAGATGGTTGTCCTGATGCCAAAGAGGCTGTATCTGGTGCCACTGTAAATGCAGATGGTACGGTAGGTTCCGGAGCCGTATATGGATACAACGGATTTTTCGATTCGTTGGAGTTAATGTCTACTACAGGAGGAACACCTGTTGAAACAGGCACAATCAACTATACGCTGGCTGCTACTTCCGGAAAGTATAACTTTTTAAATAAAACGATATTTACTGCTTGTAGTAATAATGCTCCAACAGCAAGCAACATAATTATTAGAATGCGAAAAAATACTGCCGCATACCCAAATAGCCATACATTCACTACTGGTGAATTTGGATTTGCAGATGCGGATGGTAATTCTCTGGCAAGTGTAATCATTACTTCTCTTCCTTCCCCAGCAAAAGGAAAACTAACGTTCGATGGAACGGATGTGGTACTTGGTCAAGAAATTGCAGCAATTGATCTTTCCAAGTTAGTATTCACGCCTAAGGAGAATGAAGTAGGAGATCCATATAACTCATTTCAGTTTAAGGTGCGTGACAACACAGGTGTTTACAGTGTAGCTGCTAATACCGTCACAATTATTGTCTATGACATTGAAGCCGTTGATGATCTTCCAGGTGGTACACCAATAACCGGTACGCAAAAAGGATTAGGAACTCCTATTGATGTGTTGGCTAATGATATATATCCTGCAAGTCCTGTTATTAATTTAAATATAATAGGTGGCCATGACCCTTGCTTCACAGTATCTGTTGATAACATTAGTGATCCTGCTCATCCAAAATTTATAGTAACGCCTGGAAATGGTTGTACTTCTGGCACAACATATACTTTTAACTACAATTTTGAAGCAATTCCTGGTGTACCTTCCAATAATGCAGTAGTAACTTTTACTGTTGTTGACCCTATTAAACCTATTGATAAGACAATTGTTGTTAGGGTAAATAGTTCCTATACCTTTAATCAAGGTTCATTTGGACAAGGCGGAACTTCTGACTTTAGAATAAATCCAGCAACTGGAAATGGAGTACTACAAAAAATCGCGATTACACAATTACCTCTGGTTGCTGACGGACAATTAGTATTAGATAATGGTACTCCTACACCCACCCCTGTAGTAGTAGGTACAGTAATTGATGTTGCTGATATTCCAAAACTTCGATTTATACCTGCTCCAGATAAAACAGGTACTACAAGCCCAATACTATATGCGGCTATTGATGGCAATGGTTCTACTAGTCCAACAACTGGAACGATTACATTTAATATTGTGGACGCGGTAGATGATCTTGATGTGGATGCATATACGTCAATTGATGTTCTGAATAACGACATAAAAGCTTCTATTGGTACTCCAAGCGTCAGGATAATAACCAATCTGCCATCTTCTTTCTGTGGTAAAATGGTCGTAGATCCTACAGATAATACGACTGTCATCTATGAACCAAATAATGTTGACGGCTGTACAACACCATCCGGGGATTATTTCTTTGAGTATGTATTTGATACTAATATCGGTGGTGTATCTACTGTTACATCTGATACTGCTAAGGTAACTTTTAAAATTACACAGCCTACTTCGGCTGACAAAAGTGTAATTGTTGCTGTAAGTACTCCTACTGTATCTAATTACTATACTTTTAAAGCAGATGACTTCAAAGTGAATGGTGGCTCTGGAACGTTAGGGGCAGTATTCATTGAGAGTGTTCCTTCTAATGCGCCTGGTAATCTAACATATGATGGTGTTCAAGTGACTGCGGGAACTGTAATTCCTGTTAGTGAACTAAGTAAACTAAAATATACATCCAGTGTTAGTGGGGTGCCTTACACTACATTTACTTTTAAAGTAAGAGATACCTATATGGTAGAAAGTCCGACCGCCTCTACAATGACAGTTAATGTGATTGAGGCAAAAGATGATCCCACTATTCCTGAAAATCGTATTTTGGTAGTGCAAAAAGATAATATCACTATTCCTGTACTGGCCAATGATGTTATTGTAGCTGGACCTACTACATTAACAGTATCATTACCTCCTGGAGCATGTTTTGATGTTAACGTAATCAATAATGGATCTACTGATCCTACTATTAATTTTGTCAGTAAAGATTGTCCTGCAGATGTTTATACTTTTACTTATACTGTTACTCAAGGTGCTCTAGGTGAAGAAGTTACAACACCTCCTGCTACTGTAACCGTAACTGTAGTACCAAAGAAGCCTGTTATAAAGCCCGGTGCCACTATTACTGTTACATTCCCTGAAGATAATAGAACTATATCGTTTGACAATCCTGTAAATACTTTTAAGGAGGATGTACAAAATGCATTTGACTACGAGCCAGGAAATGACCCTGGAAATAATCCTCCTATTCCAGGATTAATTACCCGAATCAAAATCGGAAGTCTTCCCCATAAAGGGACTTTGGTTTTAGTGAGTAGAGTTACAGGTGATACTACTGCAGTGACTGTAGGTCAGGAAATTCTTCTTACACAGTTAGATAGCCTACTTTATGAACCAGTACCTAATGAGAATGGAGAACGTTATACAAGTATGACAATCTATGCTGCCGGGGCTATTGGAGAGTATAGTCAGGATGCTGCGCTAGTTCTGATTGATATTACACCAGTACCAGATTATCCATTGGCACAGAATGACTACAATGTAACTTTAATCAATACACCAGTTATTGGAAACGCATTGTCGAATGATAGCGATCCGGATGCTGGCGATTTACTGACTGCAACTGAGGTAGTTGGTGGTACTCCAGGAGGGACAATGACAATTACAAACAATGGTACGTATACCTATACACCACCACCTGGTTTTTTTGGTATTGATACTTACACATATACTGTATGTGATCAGACAGGTTTATGCTCAAAGGCTGTTATTACCATTGTTGTAAATGATACAACAGGTAAAGGCGCCAAACCTCCTATTGCTAGAAATGATAATTATACTACCATTCAAAATAAACCGATATCTGTTCCTGTTTTAGACATAAAAGGTGTATTGGATAATGATAGTAACCCTGCACCCGGTAAGCAGAGCGAACTGGTAGTGACGGCTGTAACAAATGCTCTAACTGCGCAAGGTGGTGTGATTACAATCAATGGAGATGGTTCTTTTACCTACACACCCAAAACAGATTTTGTAGGCATTGATACCTATACCTATATTATTACCAATGCTGTAAATCTTAAGTCTGCTGCTACCATTACAATATTTGTTAACTCATTATTGCCTACCGGACATGAGCCTCCGGTGGCAAGAAATGATTCTAACAGGGTAAACTTTAATAAAGTTAAATCTGTATCAGGAGATATTGATGATCCAAAAAATCTTTTGCATAATGATGACCCTAAGGGTGTTCTTTCAATTGCACCAGTGTCTAACTGGCCTACTACACAGGGAGGAACGATAACCGTTGGTCCAGATGGAAGCTATACGTATCACCCAAGAACTGACTTCTTAGGTACAGATACGTACACCTATACTGTTTGTGACGATAAAGATCCAAAAGGATGTGCTACCGCTACTTTGTTTATTACGATAAATATTCCGCCAGTAGCGCATAACGTAATAGATACACTGATCAATCCAAACCGTCCATCCCCTCCTGAGCCTGCTGGACAAGCATTACAAGTGGTGGCTTTGGATAAACCATTGATAGGTACAGATGAAGATGGTACAGTAGTAGGCTTCTTGATTAAAACTTTGCCAGAACATGGAATTTTATATTATACAGATGCTTCAAATAAAGAATTCGCTGTGTCTATCACAGATACATTAACTTCTTTAGAAGCCAGTACATTAGTATTTGAGCCAGAGACTAATTACTCTGGAATCACTACATTTACCTATATCGCAATAGATAATGAAACATCTGGATCTTTGGTAGATTCGACATATACATTGGTAATCATTAACCGTCCGCTGGCTTTTGATGATGAACAGGTAGTTGTGCCTAATACACCGAATGTGCCTATAGATGCAGCGGCTAATGATTCTGACCGGGATGATGGTACGTTTGATCCTGCTTTCTCTGAGTTAGATCCAAAGGCTATCACTATCATTACACCTCCAGCTCATGGTACTGCTACTGTAACGGATGGTATTATTTACTATTCATCAACAGGTAGCTATGAAGGTTTGGACTCACTGGTGTATGTAATCTGTGATAGTACCACTCGTAATCCAAGCTTGGGTATGACAGATAACCATTTATGTGATACCGCTGTCGTACGCTTTATTGTAAGACCTCCATTCATACCGGAAGGCTTTACACCAAATGGCGATGGACAGCATGACTTCTTTGTGATTGAGAATCCGAATAATGATCAGATTCATTTGCAGGTATTTAACCGTTGGGGTAATCTGGTTTATGAATCCAAGGACTTCAAGAGTACTTATACTGGTGTGGCCAATGACTTCCCAACGAGTACCAGTGACTGGAATGGCAAGTCAAACCGAGGCGTGCGTGTAGGGGAAGAGCTACCAGACGGAACGTACTTCTATATCATCAAATTCAAGAACAGCGGTTTCAATAAATCCCGTTACATGACTATAATCCGGTAATGTTCTCTGCCGAATCTTGTTTGATAGAATAACTCAGGCAAGATTCGGTATAAAGACAGGTTTTCATATATATAAGATACTATTTCCAAGTTTCGTAATTGAAGGTACCAATGAGAAAAAAGATACTATTGTTCCTGTTCTTTTGTGGGGGCATGATCTCCAGCTTTGCTCAACAAGATGCTCAATATAGCCAGTATATGTTTAATATGATGGCTGTAAATCCTGCCTATGCGGGGAGTCGGGATGTACTGAGTATTACCGGTCTGTACAGAAACCAGTGGGTAGGTATGGAAGGTGCTCCGGTAACACAGACCCTGACAGCCGATATGCCTATCCGTAAAGAGAAGATAGGGATAGGTCTATCATTATTTAATGATAATATAGGTTTGACAGCTACACGTGGTATTTCTGGCGTGTATTCCTATCGGATTCGGTTTAATAAAAAAGGAACGCTTGCTTTTGGTATTCAGGGTGGAGTGCTTTATTTCAATGGAGAATATTCCAAGATGGTGCTTAACCCTAATCATACACCTGACCCAACTGTACCTAATGACTATGTGCGGTATGCTCCTGTTGTCGGAGCGGGGATCTATTATTCTACGGATCGTTTTTATCTCGGCGCATCACTTCCCAATCTGGTTAAATATACCCTGACAGATCAGCGTATTATTACATCTGCTGATCCGAATGAACGGGCTATGAAGTTCCGGCACGTTTTCTTAATGACGGGTTATGTAGTACAGTTGAGTCCTTCTGTAGTCTGGAAGCCTTCTGTACTGGCCAAGTTTGTAAAAGGGGCACCACTTCAGTTTGATCTTAATACCAACTTCTGGTTCTATGATCGGTTTGCTGTAGGAGCTTCTTATAGAACAGGAACGGCTATTCTGGGTATGGTTGAGTTTCAGATTACTCCTCAGCTACGTTTGGGGTATGCGTATGACTATGGTCTCAATGCGTTACAACGATACAATGCCGGTACACATGAGATCATGTTACGATATGAATTTAGCTTTGATAAGGCTAAGGTACTGTCGCCACGTTATTTCTAATAGCCAGCAAGTAAAGGGATGAGTAGAAGAGTAAAAACATCTGACAAGAATTTAAACTGCTAAAGTACAATAAGGCATTCTGCGTATAAATATTCATGGAAATGACAAAAAAAATTACTTTTTGGACATTGCTGCTTACATGTTTCCTCAGTTATCAGGCATTCTCCCAGGGGTTAGGGTTAAAAGCTCAGGGGGATAAGGCGTATGCTCGCCTGAAATATGCGACAGCTATCGATCTGTATGAGCAATACTTACAACAGGATAGTACAGATCTTTCGGTAAAAAAGAATCTGGCTGATTCGTATCGGAAAGTAGGAGACAGCAAGAATGCCGAACGACTGTATGGAGAAGTTGTTACAAAAGATCCCAATGATGCCAAGTCCGCATTTGCCTATGCTCAGATGTTATCTGAAAACGGTAAATATGAAGAGGCTAAAGTCTGGTATAGCAAATACCAGCAGCTTAATTCAGGAGATCCGAGAGGAACAGCCTTTACACAAGCCTACAATAATCTGGGAGAACTATATGCAGATTCCTTAGAGTATAAGATTTTTAAAGTAGATATTAACTCAGACCAGTCAGACTTTAGCCCAACCTATTATGATAAAGGGCTAGTATTTGTATCGGGAAGACGTCCTGATAAGAGTTCGAAAAAAGTATATGCCTGGAATAACACAGCTTTTCTCGATCTGTTTTATGTTGACTCAACAGGTATACGGGCTCTGCCTTATGATACTGACACAAAAGTAGATCGCTACACCTCTGCTGATTCGTATAAAACCAAACAAGAAAGCTTACACTCGGATCAAACCCGTAAAACTAGTAACGATAACAGCACACTGGGATACTATGGAGACAATTTCCCCAAGGACAATGGAGGCGTAAATCAGGATACCCGTGTTACGCCTTTTGATAAAAAGATTAACAGCAAATTCCATGAAGGACCCGCTGCCTTTACGAAAGATGGAAATACGATCTATTTTACCCGAAACAATTACCTGGGTAGTTCTCAAAAAGGGGATGATGGCATAGTAAAACTAAAGATTTATACCAGTGAAAAGAAAAATGGAGAATGGAGTCGTCCAAAGGAATTACCATTTAATAACAAAAACTATTCTGTAGGTCATCCAGCTCTAAGCCCGGACGGAAATACATTGTACTTTGTTTCAGATATGCCTGGTGGTTTTGGAGGAACCGACATCTATAAAGTAGCCAAAGGAACGGATGGAAAATGGAGTACTCCTGAGAACCTGGGTAAGGCTGTAAATACAGAAGGCAATGAGATGTTTCCGTATGTAGACAATACCAATAAACTGTATTTTTCCTCAAATGGCCATGCTGGATTAGGTGGTCTGGATATTTTTGAGACGGATCTGAATTCACTGGGGACTGTGGAAAATATTGGTTTCCCTATCAACTCTAAAAAGGATGACTTCGGGATAATCGTAGATTCTACCGGACGCCAGGGATACTTTAGCTCCAATCGTGGCAAAGGTGGTTCGGATGATGATATTTATATGTTTCGTAAATTGGCTGCTCCTATTCAGTTGTTTGTATATGCGTATGAAAATGAGAATACACAGGATACTTTACGGGACGTACCTATCACGGTAAAAGAAGAAGGCAAAGAAGGAGTAGTACCTGGTAAGAATACAAACGGTTTATATACCTTCAATCTAAATCCTGATAAGAACTATACGATCACTGGTAAGAAGGATACAGCAACAGTAACCAAAAATGTAAGTACTACAGATCGTAAGCCTGGCGAAAAGATCAATGAAGCATTACAGTTTATTACAGATCCGGATCTGATTGCAAAGTTGAAAGATCCTAACGGAGGTAAGAAAAAACTGCCTGCCGATTGTGATGAAAACCGCAAACTGTATTCACTGGATAATGTGTATTATGACTTTGACAAAGCTTCCGTTCGGGCTGATGCCAAACCTGTACTGACATCTGTAGTAAAGCTGATGAAAAAATATCCGGATATAGAGATCATTGTATCTTCCTATACAGATGCACGTGGTACCAACGATCCCTATAACATAAAGCTTTCTGCAAAACGATCTGATGCGGTTTACAATTACCTTTTGAAAAACGGTGTAACAAAAAACCGTTTATCAAAAGAAAGCAATAGCGAAAATGCACCTGTAAATGACTGTAAAGATGGTATTGCCTGTACAGAGGTACAGCATCAGTTAAACCGTCGTACTGAATTTTATGTAGTAAAGAACGGTCGTAATATCACCAAAGAATGTGAACTGATCACCTATAAGCTTCCTAATCGCATTGACCCTGCGGATGTACGGTTAATCTATTTTGATCTGAATAAATCAGAGATACGTTCAGATGCAGGCCCTGTACTGGATGAGCTGGTAGAGACATTAAAGCAAAACCCTGGTATTAAAATCGCTGTGGCTTCTTTTGCTGATTCGAGAGCATCTCAGAATTACAATTATGCGTTATCCCGTCGTCGTTTGCAGGAGTCTGTAAACTACCTGATTAATAAAGGTGTAAGCGCTTCCAGAATCAGAATGAAGGAGTTTTATGGCGAAACTCACTTGGCAAACGATTGTCGTGATGATGTAAACTGTAACGAAGAACAACATCAGGCCAACCGCCGTACTGAGATACGAATTATCAGATAATGAGGATTACATAAACAAAAAACCTGCTTTTCAGAAAAAGAGCAGGTTTTTTGTTTATAGTGATATTTATCTTGCGTCAATGCCAGATAGAAAAAGCCGCGATTATAGATTCATTTTAATATTCATCTTCATTGAAGAAGAAATCATCTTTTGTTGGGTAGTCAGGCCAGATCTCTTCAATACTCTCATAAGGCTGACCATCATCTTCTAGTTCCTGGAGATTTTCAACTACTTCGGTGGGAGCACCTGAACGAATAGCAAAATCAATTAATTCATCTTTGGTTGCAGGCCAGGGAGCATCTTCTAGGTAAGAAGCTAATTCTAATGTCCAATACATAGGCATTCTCTTTTATCTATGATAAAATAAAAATTGGTTTGAAAACAGATTAATGCGATACTGCTTTTCTTTGATGGAAAAGCTACAAAATCTAATACCGAAAAGTTCAAAAAATGTTTCAAATAATAAAATAAAATACTATAATTTTTTTGAACAGACTAATAGTACGCATTTTTAACGATACGGACGGTTGGTTCGTATCTCTGCCAACTCATTTTTAAACTGATTTAATAAATTTTCTTTTACCTGAATCTTCCGTTTTTGTACGTTCAGATTAGTTGCTGGCCGCTTATTGTCCTGATTCTGGTCATCGCCATATCCTTGCCGGTTGTAACTGCTGGTTTGACCAACAGAGCCACCTGCTGCTTCACTTTCCTGTAGTTCTAACTGTTGTTTATCTTTGCGTACAAGATCGCTCATGGTGGCTACCTTGATGGTAAGCTGCTCTTCTTTTGACTTTTTCTCAAAGAAGAAATGCTTCCGTTTGATCACACGCATCAGATAATTCATTTCAAAAATTTTGTCACACGCCAGACGGAAACGTTCACCTAATGCTCTATCCTGTTTAAAGGAAGGCACATTGAGATTTTTCCACTCCATCAGCAATGCTTTGGCTCGTTCAGCCGCCACATTCATATCCGGCTGTGTAAATAATGATTCTGCTTCAGCAGTCATTTTTTCCTGAGCCGCCTGCTTAGGATCAACACGTTTGGTAAAGCGTGGAGGTAGGCCTTTAGCCTGATTATAGCGTTCAAAGAAAATATCGGTAGCCTTGCGGAATCGTTTCCAGAGTTTGGTAACCTTATCCGGAGGGAGTTTGCCTACGTTTTTCCAGCGTTCCTGAAGTGCCTTAAATGCAGTCACTGTAGCGTCCCAGTCCTGAGAATATTTAAGTCGCTCGGCCTGGTAAATAATCTCCATATACGAGTCCATACGAGTCTTTTGCTCGAGCATCTTCTGGTTGAAGAAGTCTTTTCTGCGAGCAAAGAAATCATCTAGTACTTTGCGGAAAGATCCTTCAATTTCTTCTTCCAGTTCTTTGGCAACGGCACCGGTTTTAATCCACTTTTCTTTTATCTCATGCAATTTGTCCGCAGCTTCTTTCCACTCTTCACTCAGCCGATGAGGTTCTGCTTCTAAAAGTAGAGCTTGTTTGATCTCAAGATTTCGGTCCCGGTTAACAGATATGTTTTTGCGGAGATCCTCTTCGAGTACATCCAGCTTTTGGTAAAGGGCAGGAAAATCCCCCAGGGCATCATAATCGGCAAAGTAATTACGCAGATGAACCAGTTTCATCAGGTAAGAACCTTTGTTCTGAGCAGTTTCTACAAGGGTATACAGTTCCGCAACTTTTTGTTGTGCAACTTCATAGCGTTTGCGGAAGTATTCCACACTGGCCTCAATACTTTGGCGTACTTCGCCAATTTCACGGTCGGGAAAATCGAAATAACCCTTCAGATATACTTTTCCTTCACTGACGTATCCGTATTCGTCAGACCAGTCAACGTTGTTCATGGTTTGGTTGTATTAAAATTTACTATACTGTTTAGGAAGCAATACTTCGTTCAGTATCGAAAGTCTTGACGGACAGACGATTTGAGTTTGAAAAATAATGGAAATACCAAAGATTACCAACAAGGCAACCAATTTATCTGAATAATACTTTATTTTTTTGTTACTGCAAAATAATGTTTTTTAAAAAAAAGTATACAATACTTCATTACAGTATTTTTCAGATATTTGTCCCACTCAAAAAACGGGAGATGCTATTTTAGTAAAAAAACACTGAACAAGTAAGCATATTCCGGGAACTAAAAAAAGGAAAATAGCCGATCTTTTCTTTGTGATCGTAGTATCTACTTGCTAATCAGGAAGTAGTGAATGTCATTAAAATCTACATATTTGCCTTTGGAAGGTCTGAGCTGTTTTTCAAAACAAACGTATATTAACCTATTTAGGAGAACGCATTATGAGTAACGAGAAAATTATATTTTCTATGAACCGGGTAAGCAAGATTTACCCGTCTACCAACAAGCAGGTTCTGAAAGATATCTATCTGTCATTTTTCTATGGTGCCAAAATAGGTGTCTTAGGTTTAAACGGATCTGGTAAGTCAACCTTGCTGAAAATTATTGCAGGGATAGATAAAAACTATCTGGGTGAAGTAGTATTCTCTCCGGGTTATACAGTAGGTATGCTGGAGCAGGAACCTCAGTTTGATCCTGAAAAGACTGTCATTGACGTTGTGAAAGAAGGAACCAAAGAAATTGTGGATCTGCTGAAAGAGTTTGATGAGATCAATGAAAAGTTTGCCGATCCGGATGCTGATTATGACAAGTTGCTAACCCGTCAGGCTCAGGTACAGGAGAAACTGGATGCAGTAGATGCCTGGAACCTTGACAATAAGCTGGAGAAGGCTATGGACGCTCTTCGTTGTCCTCCACCTGATGCATTGATCAAACACTTGTCTGGTGGTGAAAAACGCCGTGTGGCTATGTGTCGTTTGTTATTACAGGAACCCGATGTATTGTTGCTGGATGAGCCGACCAACCACCTGGATGCAGAGTCGGTTTTGTGGCTGGAACAACACTTACAACATTATAAAGGGACAGTCATTGCTGTAACGCACGACCGGTACTTCCTGGATAATGTAGCTGGCTGGATTCTGGAACTGGATCGTGGAGAAGGTATTCCATGGAAGGGAAATTATTCTTCCTGGCTGGAACAGAAAAAAGACCGCTTAGCTAAAGAAGAGAAGCAGGAATCCAAACGTCAAAAAACGCTGGAGCGTGAGCTGGATTGGGTACGTATGGCTCCAAAGGCTCGTCAGGCTAAGTCAAAAGCTCGTTTGCAGGCATATGATAAGCTGCTTGGTGAAGAGGCAAAACAGAAAGAAGATAAACTGGAGTTATTTATCCCGCCAGGACCGCGGTTAGGAGCAAAGGTAATAGAGGTTCAGAATGTGGCTAAATCATTTGGGGATAAGCTATTATTTGAAAGTTTGAATTTTTCGTTACCTCAGGCAGGTATCGTAGGTATTATTGGACCCAATGGTGCTGGTAAGACAACTTTATTCAAACTGATAACCAATCAGGAAAAACCAGATGCAGGTACGTTTGAAGTAGGCGATACAGTAAAAATTGCCTATGTAGATCAGGAACACGACAAATTGGACGCTACCAAAAGTGTATTTGAGACGATTACAGGAGGTACAGAGCAGATGATGTTAGGCGGACGTATGGTAAACTCCCGTGCCTATGTGAGCCGTTTCAACTTTACCGGAAATGATCAGGAAAAGAAAGTAGGTGCCCTGTCAGGGGGAGAACGCAACCGGGTGCATCTGGCAATGACATTGAAAGATGGGGGTAATCTGTTGCTACTTGACGAACCTACCAACGACCTGGA
Source organism: Xanthocytophaga flava (assembly GCF_030068545.1). Classification (NCBI taxonomy): domain Bacteria; kingdom Pseudomonadati; phylum Bacteroidota; class Cytophagia; order Cytophagales; family Rhodocytophagaceae; genus Xanthocytophaga; species Xanthocytophaga flava. The sequence continues at coordinate 172,217 of NZ_JASJOR010000005.1, forward strand.
TGTAAACACCATGCGTGCGCTTGAAGAAGGTCTGGAGAACTTTGCAGGTTGTGCTGTAATTATTTCTCACGACCGTTGGTTCCTGGATCGTATCTGTACACATATCCTGGCTTTCGAAGGAGATTCACAGGTATACTGGTTTGAAGGGAACTTCTCTGAATACGAAGAGAACAAGAAAAAACGCCTTGGTGATATTACTCCTCATCGTATCCGCTATAAAAAGCTGGTGTAATCACAGTAAGCAATATATACTCAAAAAGCGTATGATAATCATACGCTTTTTTCATTTATGGAAATATCTTAAGTAAGGCTTTTATATGTTAGTTTATAGAATCTACAGGTGAACTTGAAATGGATTGTAAAACCTGTTGAGTGACATCTTTACCCCCTGACAAGTTTGTAATCAGTGCCATTGGAGTATAGATAATACCCCAGGGAAATCCCCACCAGCCAAAAAATAAAGAAAGCAACGTAAATGGGAGGCTTTTCCCCCAGTGCGATTCGCCACTTCTGATAAAATAGATATCAGTAGGTTTTTTAAAGGTCATAACAAGAACGGAGACTGTAAATTCGAAGTATACGAATTTGCCTCCATATTGAATTTCGCCTAGAATGTCCTGAACGGTAAGACCTTCTGTATTTTTAATTGTCATACGAGTGTATTTGGGTTAGTATGTCTCTTGATCTGTTTAGATTAGAAAATGTAACTTTGCAATAGTTACCGACCTGTAAGTTGTGGTAGGAAAATAGACTATTAAGGGAAAATATGTAGAAAGGAAGAAAATAAACCTGGTGAAAACATACCCAAAAATGTAGAAACTCTATTTATACTACAGCCTGGTATACTTATTTCTGAGATAGATTTATTTCTACTCGGTATGAATAATTATCCAAGACTAACCAAAACAGTCATCATACTGGCAATCCTGGTGTTGATTGTCATTATTCTGGTCTATGCAAGACCTTTTCTGATACCTTTGACATTTGCCGCATTGCTGGCTATGCTCTTATTGCCTTTTACAAAATGGCTAAGGGATAAAGGTATTCATGAAGTTGTCGCTATCGTACTTTCGATATTGCTATTGGTAGGCTTCTTTGCATTGATCTTTTTTCTGATCAGCTTGCAGATATCTGATCTTGCCAAAAATACTTCTCAGATTGAAAAACAGGTCACAGAACGATACCATCAGGTCCAGCAGCTTATTACAGATCAGCTGGGTATTTCACCTGCTAAACAGGAAAAGATGATTAAGGAACAGCAGGCTTCTTCTCCTGGGAAACTTGCTTCGCTTGTCACTGGTTTCCTTGCCGGATTAGGTGGCGTGTTGACAGATACTATTCTGGTACTGGTGTATATCTTCCTGCTTATCTGTTTCCGCAGCAGATTGAAAGGTTTTATTGTACGACTGGTTCCGAAAAAGGAAGAGCCCAAAGCACTTGAAATCGTGAATAATGTACAGCAGGTGACACAAAAGTATTTGAGCGGACTTTCTCTAATGGTTGTGTCTCTGTGGGTGATGTATGGAATTGGGTTTACCGTTGTAGGAGTAAAGAATGCCCTCTTTTTTGCTATACTCTGCGGCATTCTGGAAATCATTCCTTTTGTTGGAAATCTGACAGGTACTACACTTACTATTGTTATGTCTCTGGTGCAGGGAGGTAATACCAATACTATCGTAGGTATTCTGATTACTTATGGATTGGTACAGTTTATCCAATCATATATACTGGAACCCCTGATTGTCGGTTCTGCGGTAAATATCAATCCCTTGTTTACCATTGTGGGATTGGTAGCAGGGGAGATGGTGTGGGGGATACCCGGCATGATCCTGGCCATTCCGTTGTTAGGCATTACAAAAATTGTTTGTGACAATGTAGAGTCTTTACAACCATATGCCTATCTGATTGGGGAAGAGGAAAAGAAGGAAAATGGAATCAAGAAATTCCTTAACAAAACAGGGAAAACAATAAAGGGCTGGTTTCAGAAGAAATGAAGGTGACAGGTTGCATTCTGTATTTGCAATAAATAATTGGGGGATTTCTAAAAATGAGAAATTCCTTTTTATTTAGGGTCAATACTGTTTTACCTATGGTTGTAATCGTTCTTTTTGGGATATGTATAATTGGGAGTGTGGCTGCATTTCTGGTAGCTCTGACACAGCTGCGATGGATACGAAAAGTAAAAACGTATAGTAGAGTAGAGGCACAAATAACAAAAGTCGTGAATGCCAGCTGGAGTGGGGATACTGCTGATCGCGATGGAGGGGAATATAGCGTACCGGTTGCTGAGTTCAAAGTCGAATCAGGCCAAACGATGACTTTTACACTACATGGAAGTGAATATAGAAACTATTCTATGGGACAAGGAATACAGATGGTATACCCTCCCGGACAACCTGAATTAGCAATAGTATTTGAGAAGAAAGAGATAATTAATACAGGCATTAAATATAGTGTAGTCGGAGTAATACTTGCAGGGCTGGCAATACTCCTGTGGTATTGGACTGGGCTGAAATAAGGTGGCCTAAGATATATAAATAATAACTTCCTTAAAAAACAAACAGGCAAGCCAATTAAGACTTGCCTGTTTGTTTTTTATCAGATTTATCGAAAGAATTAATTGCCTGTACTATCTGAATCATTGGTGCGACTTACTACCTTGATCTGTCCGGCTCCGTTTACAGAATGATATTCGCCATTGTACATAGCGTCAGCCTGTACAGGTCCCATACGGAAGGTCCCTGTAGAAACAGCCCGCACTACATAATAATAGTTGCGTGGATAGCTGGTCGCTGTAGCAAACAGATTAATCCGGTCGTCACGGATATCTGAGTAGTCTGGATTGGTTACATCCTTCGCCCAATTCATGGATGGCACTTCTGAGATACGAGGGTTTTCAATTTCAAATCCTGCAGGTAGCATATCTGTAATGACCACATTCGGTACAGTAGAACCATCTGTTGTTGCCAGCGTTATCTTAATCACTACCATATCATTCTGTTTGAATGAATTGCCAGAGATAGGATTGCCAAAGCGGTCATAGAATGTTTTACGTACTTGCAGAAAACTATCTTCTTCTTTCACTGTACTGCTTCGGGTTAATCCCTCTGCTTGCCAGAAGTAATACAAGCTACCCGAACCATTCGGTGATATACTGATAGTCTGATTAATTACACCTTTGCTGGCTACCAGATCCTGTTCGCCTGCTTCTCCTAATGATGTATTACCTGCTTTTACTTCTCCAGTTACATTGGCAGCATTAGAGCCTTTAGCCAATTTACCCAGAGCCAGTAAGCCAAAGGCACGTTCCTGTGTATTCATATAGGATTTCTGCTTCATCTGTTCTGACAAATGTTTCGCCATGATTGGAATTTGCAGGTTCTTAGGATCGCTGTCAATAAGTGCATTCAATGAAATCGCCTCATCACGAATGTATGAATAGAAGCTACCACCCAGCGCTTGTACAGATCGCTCTCCTGAAAAAGCTGATGGAACAATGTTTTTAGCAGAAGTACCATCGCCTAACATTTGATACGCTGCTGCCAACAGATAGCGTGAGTCAATGGCAAGTAATGCCTTACTTGCCTTATAGTAGTTCATGGTAGGTACATCCTGACGACGGGCTAAGGCCAGTACATACAAGGAGTACGCAATCTCTTTTGGCGCAATCTGTTTAGTTTGACGTGTGTTAGATGCATTGTAATAAAAATATTCCTCTAGGTCTTTCTGCTTTACTTTCTGTTGCAGGAAGGAAAGAATCTTATCCAGGAATGTCTCACTCACATCAAATCCGGCACGTTGGGCTTCGATCAGGAAGTGAGCTGCATAGGTTGTTCCCCACCAGCTTGCCTGTCCACCTTCCGGCCAGTAGCTTAATCCTCCATTATACATCTGGAATGTTTGCAGTCGGTTTATGGCTTCCTGAACATTGTAGTTGGCTACAGATGTTTGTGTGGCATTGGCTTTGCCTTTGGAAAGTGATTTGCTCAGTTCTGCAAAATAGAGTTGAGGGAATGCTGTAGAGGTCGTTTGTTCTACACAACCATATGGATACCACAACAATTCATCCAGATCATCAGCAAACTGTACCAAAGGTGAACGGGATACTACCAGCTTACCAGTAGTGGTTGAAGGGATAAAATCAGTAGTCAGATTGAAGTTTTTAGTACCTCCTGCCACTACACCCGAGCCACTCCGTTTAAGCAATGACTGAATCGGACGAATAGTAATATCATTCTTCTCAGTATAAGTACCTCCCAATCCGTTTACTTCCACAATCACCTGTCCTGCCCCCACAGCATCTTTGGCATTGATTGCAAATGTTACACGACCTTCACTATTAGGGTTCACATTTATAGTTTGAGAATCATCTCCTTCTACAGATAAATTGCCTGTTACTTTTACTTTAGCTGTCAGGCTGCCTGCTTTGTTTGTCGTATTGCTCAATGTTACTGGCATTTCTAACTGATCTCCAGGACTAAAGAACCGTGGCAGTGAGCTACTGATGACTACCGGATCGGCTACTTTCATATTGGTGTTGGCAGAACCAAAGGCATCATCCTTATACGCAACTGCCATGATGCGTAGATCGCCTGAAAACTGAGGTACATCAATTGTATACGTGATTTCTCCACTACCATCGGCCGTAAGTTTACCACTCCAGAAAGATACCAGTTTTACGCGTTTGTTGGTTAACGGGTTAACACGTTTTTCCAAACCTGCACCATCCCCACCCACGCTGCTTTTGCTTACTCTCAGATCAGGAAATAATTGTGGATACAGGTCATAGGCATTTACCTCCAAAGCCCGTTTTTGGAAGAAATATCCATGTGGGTCAGGTGTTTTGTAGTTGGTTAACTGAAGAATACCCTCATCTACAACCGCTAGCGTAACTTCCGCATTCGGACGGGTTTTAATTGTAATCGTCTGCTTTGTTTGCGAACGAGACTGGGCAGAGGCCACAATCTCAACAGGCATTTTACGATCCGGATCTTCTACAGTCACAGCTGCATAGCCATGAGCTACTGTTAACGGCATTGCGCCATCATCCAGTGGCTTGATCAGGGTAGCTGAAATATACATGTTAGGCAGATGGTCTGCTTTTATTGGGATACTGATTTTAGCCGACCGTTTGTCTGTATTGACATAATAGTATTCAAATACGCGATTACGTTCTACACTCACCAATATCCGGCCAGGGAATGGTGTTTTCATCAACACTTCGGCTGTTTCACCTACCTGATAGGCAGCTTTATTGGTCTCAATAGTAATTTGCCCTTCACGATTTACTTCAAATGAAGTATTGGCTGTCATACCCCATCCATAGGCATATAGTTCTGCTGAGATGTAGTTTTCTGCCCCTGGACGCATCAGGCGAACTTCATATTCTCCGGATACGCTTGGCACAAAGCTAAAGTTAGTACTTGTGCCATTGATGGTAATAGAACGGTCTATCAGTACTTGTTCTTTCTTCTGAGATACATAACTTAGCTGTCCATAATCATTTTTTTGTAATACAGTCTGCCAGTTTAATTTTACTACCTGCAAATGTGCTTTTACACCCTGCAATGCTTTACCATCTTTGTTTACAGCAATTAATGGTAGTTGTACGGGTTCTTTTGTATTGACATACGAATCTGCCAGTTTCATTCCATAGAATACATCCTGTGTATAGACATCAAAGCGACTGACACGGTTTACAGGTCGTCCGGTTTCATCAAACACAGTGGTAAATATGCTTCCTTCCAATACACCTATATCCTGAAAATCTGCTGGTATAGTGAAAGATTCTTCTGCAATACCTTCGTCATTGGTAGTACCCTGGCGCACATCCTGTTCAAAACGGAAAGGTTTTTCACTGGCAGGAGAGAATATATAGTCTGGATATTCTTTAGCAGAGAAGTATTTCTTTGTCAGGTTAAAGGCCATCTCATAGGAGCGGTTAGCTGCCGGAGGACCAAACAGATTTACGGCTGTAGCTGTTGCCATAAGCTCATCTCCTGACTTTACAAAAGGCTTGCTGGTCTTAACTGTTACCTTGATGCGATCAGGTACAAATTCTTCGATACTCATGGAACGGCTCGTAAGCAATACATCATTAGATGTATACACCTCAGCATTGTAGGTTCCGGTAATGGCGCTAACCGGAAGTTTTACAGATGTTAAGAATGCACCCTGGTCATTGAGTGTGCCTTTCTGGGTAATATATTCTTTGCCATTAGGAAGGACAATCCGGACTTTAACAGGAATGTTACCTGCACTTTTCCATTTGCCATCCCGGATTACAGTATTCAGATTGATCGTTTCTCCTGGGCGATATATATTCCGATCACCATAAATAAAAGCTTGATAGCCTGACAGATTTTCATGAATACCTCCTACTTCATAACGGGAAGTTCCTACGGAAGTCTGACTAAAGAGTAAATAATTGAAATCTTTATCGACGGTACCTGTAATCATCCCAATACTGAATTTGGGAAACTTTTTCCGGATGTCTGCAAACTTGGCTACTCCATCTCCATCTGTCTCGCCTGTTGCCAATACCTGATTATTGGTACTTACCAGATTCACCTTGACTCCTGTCATCGGTTGAGCGGAAAGAATCGAATTGGCAAATACATACACTTCGTCAGGAGTTTCCTTAACCATAAAGCCAATATCTGAAATAGAGACCAATTGCGTGGCTTGCAGGTATTGTTCATCATCTGAACGCACTTTCACAATATAGATACCCTTGAAATCATCAAACTGGGCAAAGTCCAGATTTAATAAGTGGACCCCATTGCCCTTAGGTAGTGTATTCGTCAGGATCTTCTTCTCATAGACAATGTCTCCATATGGGCTGCCATATTCATCAAAATAATATGAAGGGCCATAGTCTGACTCATATTCATAGGAATAATCATAGCTATTCTGGTTGAAGAAGGCATTGATATTATTTTCATATACCTTAAAGATCTTAACCTCAATCTTTGGCACATTGATAATACGTACCCCTATGTTTTTACTCCCTTTACTGGATAGATAAATGGATTTCTTATGTGTAAAGGCAATGGTTGGTTTCATCTCTCCAAATACAACTACCTGAGTGAAATCTTCTTTGAGTGCACCTCCAAAAATGCCTCTGAGCCGTTTGGAAATAATCAGATCATAATTTCCCTCTTTAAAATTACCTTTGATATCAAAGCCATAATCCTGTTTTTCAATGGTAAAGCTGGCAGATGGAGAAAGAGTAATGTGCCGCTGAATATCTCCCTCTTCTACAGTTTGGTTGGTATACACCCGAATCACACCTTTTTCATATTCATATTCGTTGAGTACCTGTACTACCTGAAAATCGCTTTTGTCTGGTGCTTCTGTTTTGAATTCCAGTGGTTTGGGTGTTGCATAGGCACTCTCTGCACATTTTAAGCCTTCCCGGATGGTAAGCTGAACAGCTTTCTTGTCAAAGTTTGCACCACCTTGTACTACTGCTACTGGGATGGCAGAGGCAATTTCAGTGCTCAAAACCTTCGCTGTAACATTTTTACCATCAATATTCATAGCTAACAGGCTTCCTAATTGCATAGGGTTGACCCGATAGTTGAAGTTGACATTAAAACGTAGTTCGGTATTTCCTTCACTATTTTTCACCCAGTACATATCTGTTCCTGCCAGGTTCAGATAGGGTGTGTGAAACTTAATGGGGTCAATACTACCAACAGACAACTTCTCCTGTTTCTCTTTGTCCAGTGTTTTGATATGACTGGTGAGATCATCAGTCACTTTGGCTTCATAGTCAGTGCTGGGAGCAAAGCCTGCATCAGGCGAGAAAGACAGCTCATTAGGAGCGGTCCATTTGAATTTACCACGCACTTGGGGTTCAAATTCAATGTAGTGAGTGGTATCCCATTTGTCTATCAGGGTGTCACCTACCAGATCGTGGGAGAAAGTAAATATGAGATTTTGTTGCTGGGCAATCTCATCCTGAAAATTGCGTCCGTTAATTTCTACCTTATTGCCCCTGCAGGAAATAAGCAGAAAAATGACGCCCAACATCCAGAGGGCACCAATCTTTTGTTTCATAGTGGTTAAAATGAGTGTAGAATAAAAAGCGGGAAAAGTTACAGAAAAAAACAGAGGTTTTGCAAGAAGAAACCGTCGATTATTTTTTGCTGGTTCTCAGAATATTGCAATCTGCACTTGAAACGAAATTAGTGTGGGTAGTAATAAAAACTAATAGCTTCAGATTGTATGTTTTGTAGTGATTTTAGCTACTAGAATACAACTATTTTGTCAGAAAAGGATTTTCAGAAGGGGTGTAAGGTTTGTTCTATTCCAGACAGATAGCCGGAGCCAAACAAATTTAAATGTACCAAAAGCGGATACAGATTATAAATAGCTTTACGTTCCGCAAAGCCTGGTTCTAATGGAGTAGTTTGGGTATATGCATCATAAAAAGCAGGCTCAAAACCTCCAAACAGATAGGTAAAAGCTATTTCCGCTTCTCGGTTACCATAGTACACTGCAGGATCTATAAGGCTGGCATAACCATCTTTACCAGTTAGTACATTTCCATGCCAGAGGTCACCGTGGAGAAGAGCTGGTTTTTCGTTGGGAATGATATCGGGCAATCGGGTATAAAGATGTTGAAATTTAGTATAGAGTGTTTGGGGCATAAGCTGGTTATATACTGCTAAGCCTATTTGTGGCTTTAAACGACACTCAATAAAAAAATCAACTCCGTTGGTATATGGGGTATTAGTTTGTGGAAGTGACCCAATATAGTTGGGGTAGGAAAGTCCGAATTCTGGTTGAGAATGTGTGTGCAAACGAGCCAGAGAGGTTCCAAGATTTGCCCAATAGTTGCTTTTGGCATACATGAAAGGTAAAAACTCCAGTATCAGATAGGTTTTCTGTCCGTTTTGACCATATCCTATCACTTCCGGAACAGATATTTCTCCGGCTTCTTTTAATAGAGTTAACCCTTTTGCTTCACAGGCAAAAAAATCCTCCTCCATGCTTTCATTCCACTTAACAAAAAAAGTCCCGGCACTAGTAGTTGCCTGTATGGTTTGATTGATACATCCACCAGAGAGAAAATGATAATCCAGTATGGATACTTCCTTGCCAAGGGTTGTAAAGAATATTGTCTCCAGAAACTGAACATATTCTTCATGTAAACCACGAAAATCCATAAGTCAGAATATGTTTAGCTGAAGATGATAATAAGAAAGCTATTGTTCTCCTGATGTTTTATTGAGATGATGTTTTTCAGTCAGAAACTCAATAAAACCTTCATTGGCCTTCATTAGCATATGATACACCCGTTCAAAGCCATCCATACTACCAAAGTAAGGATCTGGAACGTTGAGATCAGAGGCTGCTGTATCAAAATTACGCATCATTACTACTACTGCCCGACTAGAAATATAGCCTGGATGTCGTGTAATATTTAGGTAGTTTGAGTGATCCATTGCGACAATGTAGTCATATTCCTGAAAGTCATTCTCGCTGAGTTGACTTCCTTCGTGATGGATCTCAATACCATGTTTACGGGCTACCTTAATCGTACGACGATCGGCAGGTTCGCCAATATGATAATCGGCAGTACCCGCTGAACGACTAACGAGAACGTTCTGCAGACCTTTTTTTACAACAAGATGGTTAAAGATGCCTTCTGCAAGAGGAGAACGGCATATATTTCCCAGACAAACAAATAATATTTTTACCATGAATAAAACATCGCTGGATGAGACAAGGGATATAGCTGGTTTTCCACCTGTTTCACTATAAACTTGCTAATAATTATTTAATAACTAAATATATTATCAGAGACAGTTTTTTGTTGATTTGCAATCTTTTTTTCAGTATTTCTACTTACCTTGCGCCACATTTCAAGCAAATGTATGATTTTAGAAACCATTATGGAAAGAAAAAATACAAATCTGTTCTTCTTATCAGGTATTTTTTTACTTTTTACTTTATTATTGATCGGAAGATCAGTCAAGGATCAATCTGTTAAATCCGATAAGACACAGTCTCTCCAAAAGTCAACAAACCGTAATGTGCCCCCTCCGGCGTGGCTTAAAAATGTAAGCTTGGAGAATGCGGACAACACGGTAGCCCGATAAGGACATTAAATTTCAGGTCTTGGCTAAAAGAAAAACCTCTGTAAAATATGAGGTAGCGGGATTTCTTTGTCATATTACTAACCTGTATACATATATACGTTATAACATTTACAGGTAAGTAGATGAGATGGAATTATTCCTCTTCTTCTACAATCACAAATACATCTTCTGTGTTCTTTTTCATCAGGTAACGCTCACGGGCAAATTTTTCAAGTAGTTGGGGACTTCCCATCAATTCTTCCCGTTCCTTCTTCACTTTTAATACTTCTTTTACGTAGTGCTTTTTTTGTTCTTCCAGTTCAACTGTCTGTTTCCAGAGTTTAAACTGAGAGATCATATCATTGGTATCAAATAACAGCATCCATACAAGGAAAACCGCAGTGGTAGCAAAATAAAAGTTGCGGGTAAAGGGGGGGAGTTTAACAGGCATAGAACAATAATCTACAACACAAAGCTCTGAGAAATACTGGCTACAAGTTGAAAAACCTGTAGCCAGTAATACTAAATTAGAAATTGATGCCTGGGAAATAAGCTGTATTGCCCAGTTCTTCTTCAATACGTAATAACTGATTGTATTTTGCCATCCGGTCAGAACGAGATGCTGAACCAGTTTTGATTTGACCTGTATTCAGAGCAACTGCCAGATCAGCAATAGTGCTATCTTCTGTTTCTCCCGAACGGTGTGACATTACACTCTTATATTTATTGCGTTTTGCCAGATTTACCGCATTGATAGTCTCAGTCAATGAACCAATCTGATTTACTTTAACCAGAATAGAGTTAGCAACACCTTGGTTGATACCATCTTGCAGACGTGTTACGTTTGTTACAAACAAATCGTCACCCACTAACTGGATTTTCTTGCCAGTCAAGTCTGTTAATTCTTTCCAACCTGCCCAGTCATCTTCTGCCATACCATCTTCAATGGAAAGGATAGGATATTTATCAACCCACTCTTTCCAGTAGTTCGCCATCTGAGAAGATGTCAGTTTTTCACCTGTAGATTTTTTGAAGTGATACATTTTGCTGTCTGCATCATAGAACTCAGAGCTAGCTGCATCCAGTGCGATGAAGATATCTTCACCTGGTCTGTAACCAGCTTTCTCAATAGCCTGTAATACTACTTCAATAGCACCTACGTTAGAAGGAATGTTAGGAGCAAAACCACCTTCATCACCTACGTTAGTGCTCATTCCTTTATCCTTCAACACTTTTTTCAGGTTGTGGAATACTTCTACACCCATACGTAAAGACTCAGAGAATGTCTCAGCTTTTACAGGCATAATCATAAATTCCTGGAAGTCGATGGAATTATCCGCATGGCTACCACCATTGAGGATATTCATCATTGGTAGAGGAAGTGTATTGGCATTTACACCACCCAAGTAACGGAATAGTGGTAAACCTGCTTCCTGTGCTGCTGCCTTGGCAATAGCCAGAGAAACGCCTAGAATGGCATTTGCTCCCAATTTACCTTTGTTAGGGGTGCCATCCAGTTCCAACATTAACTGGTCCAGCATATTTTGTTCAAATACAGAATAACCAGTCAGTTCTTCTGCAATAATTTCATTTACATTGGCAACGGCTTTCAATACACCTTTGCCTACATATACTTTTTTATCATCATCGCGCAATTCTACGGCCTCGTGGGTTCCCGTAGATGCTCCTGATGGTACAGCCGCACGGCCTAATTTTCCATTTGCAGTGATTACATCCACTTCTACAGTAGGATTGCCACGGGAATCCAGAATTTGTCTGGCTCTGATTTCTTCAATAAAAGTCATGATCAAGGTTAAATTGGTGATACAAAATATTGAACTCTCTCTGCTTAACGAGATACTATTTTGGCGGGCGAAAATTAGAACTTACTACAGGATTTTCAAAGAAAAAATATAATTAGTAGGTAATTTCCTCGATTTAGAGGCAGATTCTGGTACCTTCATCTCCTCTCAGGAGTTTACATGAGCAACTGGCAGGACGATAGTAAACTTTGTACCCTTACCTTCTTCACTCTGTACTGTAATCTTTCCATGAAGTCTATCCACTGCCTGCCGCACGATATAAAGGCCTAACCCTGACCCATCTGCCCGTTGGGTAGCACGAAAAAACATCTGAAATATTTTTCCCAGATATTCCGGCGCAATGCCTATTCCATTGTCCTGGATCCGAATATTTGTATAATTATCTGTATAACTCACACATACCCATACTTTGCTTTCAGTACGGGGATTGTGGTATTTGATTGCATTGGATAATAAGTTTTTAAATATAATTAATAATTGAAGTTCATCACTTTGAATACTATCGGATGCTGGCATATCAATGACAACCTGAACCTGATCAAAGCCAGGATAATATTCCAGTTCATGCAGACATTGCTGAATTATTTTGTTTAGGGAAACGGGTTTATACTCCAGTGCATTAAACAAACTACGGGAATGGTTCAGAATTGAGTTGATGAATTCTTCAAGCCTGTCAACCCGATTACCTATGAGTTTAATATACTGGTGTTTTTTTTCCAGATCAGATTCAACATCTATCAGACTAAGGAGACCTGCAATAGAAGCTACCGGAGAGCGGATATCATGTGATACTTTATATACATACTGATCCAACTCCTCATTTCTTTGTTTCAGTTCGGAAAGTGTTCTTTCCAGATGTGCTGTTCGTTCAGAAACTTTAAACTCAAGATCTGCTTTTAATGCTGTTAGTTCTTCATTGCTTACCCGTAATGCTCCATTACTCAAACTTAGCTCCTCACTCATTACCTGTAACTCTTCATTCGTAGATTGTATTGCTTTATTTCGCAAGGTTAGCTCACGGTTGAGTTCCTGTAATTGAGCTTCCTGTTGTTTGGTTACCGTTACATCCATAGCTGTACCTTTGGCACATAGAATACCATCCTGATTTTTATATACACGAGCCTTGATATAGATATATTTTAGTTGTCCATCCGGAAGGATTACTCTATAGTTTATACTATAGGGCGCGATGTCTTTAAGCGCCTTGTCCACAATTACTCTAACACGCTCTACATCATCAGGATGAATAATGTTATAAAGGAGATCCAGAGAACTGTCAGTGTAGGCCAGTTCGATTGGCCAGCCAAAGATGCGGTAAAGTTGTGGAGTGCCTCGAAAAGTAAAATTTTCATACTCCGTTTCATAACTTCCAACCTGACTTAGTTCTTCTCCTAACAATAATTGTTCATATCTTTTGTGAAGTTCCTGATCCAAGCGGTTTACTTTGGAAAAAATAAAATGATAGATTAGGAAAATAGTAGTAAAAAAGAATATTAGGATCAACAGTGCTCCCATTGCAGGAGTATAAAGGTTTTGATTGAGCCCATATAGATAGAGTACAATAATGGGTGGTACTCCCAGCATCGCAATACCAAATACATATCGTGCCATTAGATTGCCCAGATAAGGACCAGTAACGATAGATACAATCCCATGTTGAGGATATAAAAGGAGGAGTCCTTGCGCTATACACAGAAATGCAAAACTGCTATGCACAGACATAGCCGAATAACTTTTGAAATCGTAGTAGTCATTGATCTGAAACAAATGCCCCAGAAAAATCAGGTAGCCAGTCAAAAATACAATAATGGCGAGTATGTGACCTGCACTATATCTTTTGTAAATAAAACAGGGAAAGGCTATCCCAATACAGAAAAAACAGATGGCACCTGCAATGGATATTCTGCCTGGCGAGGAGGAACCTATTTTGGAATCAGTTCCCAGTAACTCATCCAGATTTAATGAAAGAATGTGCCAGTGTTCAAGCATAATAGCAAGGCTAATCAGTACAATGATTCCAGACAAAAGAAGCACTAGCCAGAAATAAGGCTTTTTGCTTGCCATCTGAATAAGATTACCTGCTGCTAAAATGAGTAGAATTGCTGTATTAACTTTCATTACAGCATTGCTGATCAAGAAAGTACGTAGGGGTAAGTAGTTAAATAACCATCCTATAAGACCAAGAATAGCAAGCACAATGGTAATACTTGCCAGTATTCTAACAAATAATGTTATTCTGTTGGAGAAATGCACAGCTGCCTCCATTATATAAATGATAAGGTAAACAATATGGAATGGATTTGCCTGATAAAGTATGTCTTTGTGACTCTCCGCTGTCTGATTGATTAACAGGATAGGAGAATAACAAAACAGGTATTGACTGTTAGCTTTGTTTCTCAGATGCTTCTGTAAAGTAAAGAAAAAAAAGTATACAAAATAAGCCTTGCCCGGCATTCACCAGACAAGGCTTATTTTGTATACTTTTAATCCTTTTTAAAGCAGACTCTCTACATTATTACTTTATAATGAATCATTTATAAATTCAAATGTTTAGCAACAGATTGTCTAAGTAACGTCAAGCAGATTTCTGATAGAAAGAAAGTTTATTTGGATGATGCCTGCTCAATGCGACTTTTGCGTTTTTCCAGCACATCCCATACTTCATCCTGCCACTGAAGCGTATTGCCAGTTTGAGAAGTAAGAGCCTGAATAAAATCCGATAGCTTTCTAACAGGATCTTTTCCTAATTTATATACTCCAGATTTGGCTTCCAGTCGTAGCGTAATATCTCCTACTTTGATAGAGGCGTCCTGGTCTTGATAGTATACATTTCTGAAGAAGGTAGATTGGCCATTTTTATCAAACAGCAGTCTTATATCAAGGGTCTGCTTGTAGAAGTTTTCAACCGTTTGACACATATGATCCAGTTTACGATGTTGGATTCTGCGCCATTGTGTAGGAAAAATATCCTGCCACTGCTCCAATGTAATTAACTGTCTACTCAGTTGCTTAGTCATAGGATTAAATCATTATTTTGTTTGTGTGATGTTGAGTATGATTAGATTTACTAAATAACGGGGTCTTAAATTTATACGAAATATAGTGTGGATTCAACTATATTTTTTTACTATAACTTACTAGTAAAGTGCGCATTAACTTATATGAATGAAGTGAATTCATACATACTGTACGGGAATATTTATTGCATGAGAATGCAACAGTTTAGTGAAAACATCAGATAGATTTAGAGAATTGGATTCTCCTGATAATGCAAGTATGTCTACGCTTAGTTGATATAGGTATATCGAAGATGGGTTAGAAGTGTATAACTGCTTAATATGTTACCTGATATGTGAGTTTATTGGACACAAAGATATGAACAAAAGTATTGTTTTTTTCTCTTTCTGAAAAGAGAAAAAAACAATACAAAGAAAGAAATTCCAAAAGATATACTGAGGTCTGTCCAATTTGGAGAATTGTTCCGAATAAAAGGTGTCTTACAGAAATATATTCCTGTTGGACTTTTCCTGATCATTAGGCTTTATCTTTAAATCGTTTGTATAGGAATAATTGCCATTTTTCTTCTGCTACTCCTGCTTTGTCCATTTCAGCTCTGGCTAATGTAAAAAACAAGTCAGATAGCCGGTTGATATAGGCAGGTATTGCCTCATGTACCTCATCTGTTTTAATTAATGATGTGAGGCTACGTTCTCCACGACGCATCTGGGTCCGAACCATATGACACAAAGCGGAGATCTCATTACCACCTGGTAGTAAAAAATAGTCTGACGGGGAGGTCATCTTTGATTCTAACTCATCAATCCAGTTTTCACAAAACTCAGCGCCATCTTCAGGCATAGGATTCGTGTTTACTTTTTTGGTATCCGAAGGTCGGGCCAGATGTGACATCATATCCATCATATCTTTCTGAATTTTATGCAGATTTGCCTGCCACTCATGCTCAGAACCTAGTTTGACACGTAGTAAGCCAATGGTTGAATTAACTTCATCCAGTGTACCGATACATTCAACTCGGACATCGTCTTTGTCAACACGTTTGCCTCCGAAAAGTCCTGTAGTACCTTTGTCTCCTTTACGGGTATATATTTTCATGGTTTTGTGAAATTTAATAGTAAAGTTATAAGGGAATGGTTACCATTCTCTTATAACTTTACATTCTATATTAGAAGGTAAAACTGTAACGCAATGTGAAATTTCTGCCTGGCATATTGTAGCCTCGTTTTTCATAATAGTTTTCGTCTGTGATATTATTTACCAGCAGACTTACTGTGTGCTGATGGGCATAGATATAAGAGGCTGCCATATCAATCACCATAAAGACCGGATACTGAATTTCCGGATATAATAAATCATTATAGTCTGTATCCTTTCGATGACCGACATACCGTCCGTTGATCCGTAAGGAAGCACCTTTCATGTTATTGTATTCAATACCATAATTCATGGTAAGCGATGCTATATTGTAAATGTCTTTACGAGTTGTACTACCATCTGTACCTATGGTGACTTCCTTTGCATGAGAGATAGAGGTAGCGTTTGCAAATACACGGAATGAGTATGCATACTCTTTTAATGCTCCAAAGTCATAGGCTACCTCTGCTTCCAGACCGCGTATCTCACCTTTATTCGCATTTATATAGGTTGTTCGGGATTTGATTGTATCTCCATTGACCGTAAATTCAGGTGTTGTATAACGGGTAGTACGACTCGTAATACGATCTTGTACTACTGTAGAGAAATAGGTGATATCTGCTGTAAATCCAATAGCAGGTTTGATAAACCGGATTCCTGCATCCCAGGTAATGCTGTTTTCATTAGTCAGCTCTGGGTTACCTTGAGTAATGGCAACTGATTTGTTGCTGCCCAATTGAGAAAATCCCGCCACCTGATAGGCATCCGGAGTCACAAATGCACGGCCAATAGTAGCATGCACTTTCAACGGTTCGATAATCTGGTATTGTGCACCCAAACTTGGACTTAGAAAAGGATTGGTTTCATTGCCTGGCGTATAAGTAGTAAGAAGTGGAGTTGCTTTTACATCAAATGTAATTCTGTCAAACCGAAGGCCTGGTGTTACTGTCAGGCGGTTATTCAGGAAGAAAAACTGACCTTGTGCATAAATGGCTGTTGAGTGTAATGCATAGTTAGGACTGTAAGGTCTTGTTTCTGTCGTATCATTGGAATAGGAATGTGTTTGAATAGATACACTAGTATAGTCTATACCCAGAGTAAGTTGATGAATACCTAGTTTCAGTACATCTTTTACCTGTATTCCCTTCCAGGAAGATTGACTTTGGTAAGAACGATAAGGTGGTATTTTTACACCATTATTTTCGAGTGTATAATTATCAGATGTTTCCTGAGCAGTATATCCCTTTAGGCTAAGCTGGTGAATGCCCATTGTGCCAGCCAGACTTACTTCGCCATTTGCCCGACCAATGTCTTTGGTACTAGGCTGGGTATTTCCATATTCAATGTCACTAGGTGATTCTATACTATGTGCCAGAAAACGTTCTCCCCGAACATCCAGACGCCAGTTGGAAGTAAGCTGATAACCTGCCCGTAGCGAACCCGAATAATAACTCAGTTGTGTATAATCTCTGCGGATTCCATCACCACGGCTGTCATTGATTTCAGTAGCAGGTTGTTTTATATAATATTTGATGGCCGTACCTCCATGAAGTGCATTGCGCAACCAGTTGTCTTTTCCGGTTTTATAGTCATCATTGCGACTAAAGGATTGAAAAGACAAATCAAAGTCTAGCTTCTCTGTCAGATTGCCTCCCGTTTGACCACCAATACGTAAGGAACTATAGGAACCATATTCTGCCAAAAGAGAAGAGTGAATTTTATCTGTTGATTTTCGGGTAATGACATTCACCACACCACCCATTGCCTGAGCTCCATAGAGTGCAGAGGCTGGTCCTTTAAGTATTTCAATACGTTCAATACTACCCGGATCAATAGTTGCCAGGTTTACGGTACCTGCCGGGCGACCATCTACCAGCAAAAGTGTACGTTGATTGATGCCACTAAACTGAGGCCGAAATCCCCGTATACTTACACCTCCCAGCAAACCAGGATACTGTAATACACTGACTGAAGAGTTCTTCTTTACCAGATCTATAGCGTCTATAAAGGATGTTTGTTTAATATCCCTTTGGGAGATAATATCGATTTGCTGAGGGATTCGTTCTTTTTCTATAGAAGAACGGGTTGCCGTAACTACTGTTTCTTTTAATTGATAAGACCAGATAGAATCAGCTACCTGTTGTTGAGCAATACCTGATTGAACAGTTACAAGAAACAGAATAACAGCGAATATAAATAGAATAATAGATAGCCTTAAGTTCACAGTTCAATTTAATTAAATGAATAAAAACAATGAGCTGAACGCAAGGACAGGCATATCACTTCAATCTTAATAATAGATTGATGATGAGTACTATGCACTGTACTTTTCTCCCGAAAGCTCAGCGGGTATAAATCTCATCCAGGCAGGTCTTCTGGCTCTCCTGACTTTTGATTGTCTTCCCATCTGATAACAGACAGTGACATGGTATATCAAAAGCTTTGTAAACAGGATTACAGCAGCGGGGACTGCTCCGGATTTGCACCGGATTCCCTTTTAAGTCTACCTGATCAGATCGAAGAGGTAAACACCTGTATGTGAAAGCTAAACAAGCTTCTACTGGTATTTTTGATTTAAATTAGTATCAGGTAATTGTACTTATTTGTTTTTTCCATAGTTGAAGTGCAGCTAGCACTTCAGCCATAGAGTTGTATTTTACAGAAATTCCGTTCTGATAAAGAGTCCAGTCAGGTTGATTGTTAGTAAATAAAGCCTCTATTCTATATGCACTTGTCTGGTCTGTTTCGATACAAAAACCTTCCCGTTGTAGTGCGCGACGTGTCCAGAATACCAAATCCTTATGACCACTAAGTCCAATGACAGGACCCTGGCTATCGTTATGTAATACAAAGCTTCCTGTTGCTTGGTCAAAGTGAAGTCCTTTGCGGGCGAAGGCTGATTCAAAGGCTCCTTTGAGTACAAGGTCTTCAGGTGTACCCACCTCTAAGCTGCCATCAGGTAGTAAGATCCATACTTTGTCTGCTGCCTGTAATGCTAAGTCCAGCTCATGAGTGGAGAGCAGAATAGCTTTCTGGGTTTTCTTTGCCAGTTGATGCAGCAATTGCATC
Organism: Xanthocytophaga flava; assembly: GCF_030068545.1. Classification (NCBI taxonomy): domain Bacteria; kingdom Pseudomonadati; phylum Bacteroidota; class Cytophagia; order Cytophagales; family Rhodocytophagaceae; genus Xanthocytophaga; species Xanthocytophaga flava. The sequence goes on from NZ_JASJOR010000005.1 coordinate 191,352, forward strand.
ATTTCCACACGACTGGGTAGATCCAGATGGGCTGTTGGCTCATCCAACATAATCATGTCCGTATCCTGTGCCAAGGCACGGGCCAGCATCACTTTTTGGCGTTCCCCATCGCTCAGGTACTGAATAGAACGATGCTGGTAGGCTGTTATACCTATCACATCCATTGCTTCATATACTTTGGTCACATCCTTAGCTGTAAGAGTACCCAGCCAGCTTGTATAGGGGTAACGTCCCAATGCTACTAGTTCATAGACTGTCAGATTGCCTGTTCCTACCCGTTCTGTAAGTACCATACTTAGCTTTCGAGCTAAATCCTGGGGTTTTAAATCAGACAAGGGTAAATTGGTAATACTAATATAGCCTTCCAGCGCAGGATGTAAACCTGCAAGTGTACGCATCAGCGTAGACTTACCTGCCCCATTTGGGCCTAGCAGGCATACCAGCTCTCCCTGCCATAAGTTCAGCTGCAAAGGACCCGCTATTTTATATGTTTGTTCTTTAGATAGACGATAGCCAATTGACAAATCAACAGCAGTGAGTATAGATTTTCTTGCTGTCATACAAAGGATGCTCTTAGATTACTTCGGGTCACAATAATCCATATCACAACAGGAGCACCCAACAGGGATGTCACTATATTGATAGGTAGTACTGTCTGGCTGCCTGGCATATGTGCAATAAGATCACAGGCCAGCATTAATAATGTACCAATGAGACAAGTGCAGGGAATCAATACCCGATGATTGGAAGTATTAAATAACGAACGTGTTAGCTGTGGTACTGCGATACCAATAAAGCCAATGGGTCCACAGAAGGCTGTAATACTACCAGTAAGCAGACTGGTGCTTGCCAGAATAATGGCTCGTGCCCATCCCACTGTCAGGCCCATACTTCGGGCATAATTTTCACCTAATAACAAAACATTCAATGCTTTGGATGAGGCAAATGCTAATACTAGTCCCACTATTACTGTAGCTGCCAATACATATAGATGATAGTCTGTTACCCCTCCCAGTGAGCCGAATGTCCATAGTATATATTCCTGTAACTGTTCTGGCTGACTAAAATACTGCCATATACTGATAACAGATAAGGTTATAGTTCCAATCATAACACCAACAATCAACAGTACTACATTGTCTCGTATACGTCCTGCAATCAGTACTACCAGAAATAAAACCAAGGCCGAACCCATTGAAGCTGCTACTACAATCAGCCAACTACCAGAAATACCCAGTTGCCGGATAGCTGGCATACTGGTAATATGTCCATTGGAAAGCATTACTACTGCTACACCTAGTGCTGCTCCTGCTGTGATACCTAGTTCTGAAGGGCCTGCCAGTGGATTGCGAAACAATGTCTGCATTTGCAGGCCACTTACAGATAGACCACATCCAACCAATACAGCTGTAATGGCTTTGGGAATACGAATTTTCTGAACAATATAAAGCCAGGCTGTTTGTTCGGATGTCTGCTCAAATAGAATACGTACTACCTCCCGAAAAGGAATAGATACAGAACCCAGCATAATATCCAGCAGAAAGCCTGTAATGATGAGAAAAATTAATGAACTCACCACGATCTTTCGGAAGGAGGAATGGGATTTGGACATAGTACGGCCAGCCTCAGTATTTTGGGAAATCATTGTACCTGTTTGTAATACACCAGTTCGTGATCAGGCAGTAATTCCGGATGAAGTATCTTAATCATATCTGCTAGTATCAGGTGAGGACTTACCGCGCCAGACTCCCAGTAGTCGTTAGCTCCCTGTTCATTGGTCCGTTTGTTATAATTATATACTTTACCTGTTTTGAAGGAGATAAAGTCCCCATATCGTTTGTCTTTGGCCAGAATATCCTGTTTGGTATCAATGAATCCTACATTGAGCCAGTATTCAGCTTCCAGTGCTATTGGATACACAGCTTCAAAACTGAGAGGCAGGCTACCTGTAGTTTTCTCATTTCGCCAATGATAATCTGTGCCCGCATCTTCAAAAAAGTGAGCCATGTAGCTATCTCCATCCGGAAGAAACCAGGTGTCCTTGTATGTCATACCAGTAATGATACTTGGCTTATGTTTCACATTGCGGGTTAGGTCCGACAATCGTTTATACTCTTGCGCAATTTTTACAAACTTTTCATTTGCAAGTGCTTCTTTGTTGAGTAAGGCTGCCATTAACTTCACCCATTCAGCACGTGCCAATGGAGTAGTTTCTACCCATTCAGAATTAATCAGCACAGGAAGGCCTGCATCTGTAAGGGTTTTATAGTGATCCATCCGGGCTGTTGCGCTTCCCACTGTCATAACCAGGTCAGGATGCATCGTAATCAGCTTTTCTTCATTGATTGCTTGATCGTTGCCAACTTCTGTGATTTCTCCTTTGGCAATTCGTTTGAGTACTTCTGGGGAGGAAACATATTTCAAATTGCCCAACCCGATTAATGTATTCTGGGCATCAAGAAAGCTAACCAGACCTACGTGCATAGACGACATGCCAACCAGATTACGGACAGGGATCTCAATTTTCTGATACAGATCATAGCCTGCGGGACGTGGGGTGCCACGTTGTAGTAAAAGGTAACGTGCTGTATCTCCTTTTGCTTCAAAAGGATTGAAGATATGCACTATCTTATAATGGTTGAAGTATTGGATGGTAAATCCTTTGGCATACTCAATCTCAACTTTATCCGGAAAATAGTTTTGCTGGATAGCAGTGGTTTCTTCTGCGGAATCTGATTTGGATGAGGAACGGCAACTGGTCAGTATTCCAGTCAGACAGTAGAGAGCTACTATCCAAGATGAACAGCGAACCAGTGAAGGCAGCGACAAAATCCTTTTGTGGCTGCTTCGGGTTAGGTTTTTTTTTGTTTTCATGAATACATGCGCCTTTCTTCCGAAAGCGATAAGTATGAAACCCCAACAGGCAGGTCTTCTGACTTCCCCAGATCTGACTCCTTCCCGCTCAATGTAAAAATGAACAGTGGAATAGCAACTTGTCAGTCTCGGATAGGACGGGGTTACAGCAGCGGAGACTGTTCCGGATTTACACCGGATTCCCTTTTAAAGTAAACACTACGAGTTGTATCGCTTACTACCTTCAGGAATGGCAAAGCTAAGAAAATTTTATGGATTTGGTGAGAGAAACAAAAAAGCCCGATGTTATAAGTATGAACATCAGGCTGGTAGTGGAGATCTATATAAGATAAGTTTTACAACTGACTTAACAGTTTATCTCGCATTCCCCAAGCATTTTTATTCTGAGGATTTGTCTCTGTTGCTTTGGTATAGAAAAGGATTGCCATTTGGGGGAGTCCCTTTCGCATATAACATTCACCTATAAGTTCATAGTTATAGGACGTATCCTCAGGCTTGCCGTTCAATAACAAACTTAGTTGGAAAATACGGATTGCTTCATCAAATTTTTGTCTTCGCATCAGGTATTTGCCCGTGCTGATGAGATCGCCAATCTCAAATGAAAAGTCATAGATGTCTTGTTGTGTTTCCCGAATATGACGATAAAAAGCCAGCCCCTGTTCAAAATCCTTTAGAACCTTTTCCCGTAGGTCCAGATATACTGATTTTTTGGGTAGAGAATAGGGTTTGTCATGTAAAATAGCATAGATAGCATCTTTCAGTGGATATACTTTAAAGTTCTGATTGTTGGTCATCAGAATAATGGTGATGCCTTCTTTTACATTGCAGGACATCAAAGCCTCATAGTTAAAATTGGAACCATGATGCTGATGCCAGGTCAGTTGTTGGTTTTCAAATTCAGTGCTGCCGAGACTGGTTTCATTATCTCCAAAGCTTTCTGCCAGTTCCTTAAAAGAAGTTTCAGAAATGAGTTGATAGGAATGCAGACAAGTTGTCCATTTGTAAAGATCTTCTACGGGTAATCTAAGCCATCCGGTAAGGCTTTGAGTAAAGTTGGCAGGCTCTACAAAATTGTTATCAAACGGACGTGCTGTAGTTACATCGACAGTATAGGCGTCAATAACTGTTTGGGACATTTTACAGGGTTTGAAAATGTATTTCTTTACAAATTCCGTATAAGAGAGTCCAGAGATCTTTTCAATGATCCAGCGTTGCAGATACACATTGAGGTAACTATAAATAAAAGCAGTACCTGGTTCAAATTCCAGTTTAGGCAGCTGAGTCAGAAAGGTGCGAACCTCTTCTTCGGAACTTGCATTGGACGCAGGTAAGCCACTCGTATACTGAATCAAATGTTTTATCTGAATCTTATCAGCCCAGGATGGAAGAAAGGTAACATATTTTGATACTTTGTCCTCCAGCTTTAGCTTTCCTTTTTCTTTTAAAATCATGATACTTACTCCATTAAACTCTTTCGAGATAGAACCTATGTCAAAGCGCATAGAAGGAGTAAGCATTTTGCTTTTTGCCGCATCAGCGTAGCCAAACGAAGACAGATAGATAATCTTGCCTTTTTGAGCTACCAGTGCATTGCCATTAAAGATTCCGCGTTGGTTTGCAGCTTGTAACAGTGAGTCAATGCGTTTGATCTTATCTGTCTGTGCATAGCTACAGGTAATAAGAAGTACAAATACAAAAATGAAGATAGATTTCATAGTTTACACAGATTGCCTGGGGATAGTAGTTTTTTGCAATAGTATAAACAAGGATATGCTTTGTGATGGAAAACTAGCTAAACTGCTCTATATTCTTGTGAATGACTTGAGTTCAGTTTCTAGTATATACATATTCGTTTTACCTTTAGGAAATTAAAACCTCATATGAAGCAACTGTATATATGGAGCTGGTATTTTGTCTGTATTACTTTTTTATCTTCCTGCCAGTCTCAATCTGTTGCCAATCTGTCTACTGAACCACTAATTTCCAAACCACGGTTTCAGATAGGTGATAACCTTCAATGGGCTGCTACAAACTATAATGATAGCCACTGGATGTTGCAAAGAGGTGATACAAAAGATAAAGTATTTTGGATAAGAATTGCTGTTACACTGCCTCAGCCATCTACAGATCATCTAGGGCTTGCTATTCATTCATTTGGGGCATTTGAGTGTTATTGGGATGGAAAACTAATAGGAAAGAATGGTATTGTACAGGATAGTCTGAATCAGGAAATACCTGGAATTGTCGACAGTTATTATCTGCTTCCTGATTCTGCAGTAGTGACTGGTACACATACACTAGCTTTGCGTATGTCACAGGCATATATAAGTGATAACTACCGACGAGTTAGTGCTCGAATTACCGACTATACCTCTCTGATACGATCACCTTTATTGCAAACCTCCTTTATGTGTATGCTGGCTGGCGCATTTCTTATGACATCATTGTATTACCTGTTTTTATATAGCCAAAACCGAAAGAGATATGTGGTATTGATGTTTGGTGTGGTTTGCTTTCTTTTTTGTGCATTGCTGATGCTGGAATACCTGAAATTCTATATAGATATTCCTTACACACATTTTTATACGCGACTGGAAGTTATAGGTATCCTGACACTTATTATCGCTTTTTTGATACCCTGGTACTTTGCCATACAGTTTACATTACCTAAAAAGTCTGTCTTTTTATCTGTTATGGGAGCCTGCCTGCTTGGTATCTACATATTTTACTATGGTCATTATGATTTGACAGCCCAGTTACTTAGTTTCTCTATGTGGATTTTTTCCGTTGGTATAACTGTAGTTTCACTCCAAAAGCATTTCAAAGAAGCTTTGATTGTACTCGTAGGTTTATTGGCAAGTCTTGTGGTACATATTCTTGTATATTATGATATCAGTCTGTTTGTAAGTTTTGTATTGATTGTTTTGTGTATGTTGTACCTAATGGCTGTACGTACCCGTGAACAGGAAAAAGCGTATGAGTCGTCGTTGTTGCTTTCGGAGAGATTAAAAAATGAATTATTGAGAAAGCATATTCAACCTCACTTTCTGATGAACACACTAACCTCTCTTATCGATTGGGTCGAAGAGTCTCCTAAAGAGGGAGTAGTTTTTATTGAAGCACTGGCAAAAGAATTTGAATTGCTCAGTGTAGTGGCTGAGCATTCCCTGATTCCCATCCGACAGGAAATAGACCTATGCCAAAGCCATCTGATAGTGATGAAATACCGTAAGGAAATTAACTACCAATGGAAAGAATTAAACATTGATCAGGAAGAGTATATACCACCAGCAATTTTACATACGATTCTGGAAAATGGTATTACTCATAGTCTGCCATTAGAAGATGGCTCTATTCGATTCCAATTACATTTTGAATCTACTCCACAAACAAAAAAATACGAACTAACTGTCTTTGCCAGAAATCGTCCGGTTCAGCCAGGGAAGACGGGTACAGGTTTAAAATACATACAAGCCCGGCTGACAGAAAATTATGGTTCGTTATGGAGTTTGGAAAGTTGTGCAGTCCCAGAAGGTTGGAAGAGTACCATTACCATTTATCATCCTCACCGTGCTATCAGATAGACAACCAATACTCCTAATGCTGCATACAATGTACCAATTTTAATCAGCATGGCTGTAGTTTGTCTGCGGTCTTTGATAACTTCTCTTTTAAAAGTCGAATTGGTTTCTGTCGCTCTGATTTTTTGAATAGCTTCCTTTCCCTGAATAGAATACAAAAGTTTTTCTTTTAGAGAAGGATTATCGTCTGCCAGTTTAAAAAGCAGATCTGTACGTTGCATACAAACAGCATGGACTATGGCACTAAAATAACGTCTTTCACTGTCGTCAGATAACTCTATCAGGTTATTTTTTAATTCTGTATAGGAGATAGTAGAAATGTTGTTGACTGTATGCTGAGTAAGTTGACTGCGGGAACTTTTGGCTTCTATGACACTGTCTCGTATAATTTTGAGTCTGTTATCTGCAAAAACCCTGAAGTCCTGATAATAATCCTGGGTATTCGTAAACCTATCCCAGTATCTGTATCCTTCATAGAAGCTATAGTGATCAATAGGATACATAGCATTGACTTCTACACTTAAGGTAGAAAAGTTAGTATGCCAATAGCCATTATTTATGTATTGGTTAATTTCTGTTTCATTAGTAACTGTATCTATTTCTATCTTTAAGACTTTCTTGTCAGGTGTATCTGATAAGAGTACATATAACTTATTCTGATCTTTTTGGATCTTTGTGTTTGTGCCAATGAAAAGATATGTATCTGTACTTCTCTGCCTTGATAATGTATCAGTTTGAATGAGACTATAACTAGACCCCATTGGTTTATTCCAGTAACCTAATCTGAACAGATAAGCTGACTGATCATTTATTTCAATGAAAACAGTGTGTGTTTTTTTTGTACTGGAGAGAAATAGTTTTTTAGAATTACCTTGTCCATAGACAGTTACCAGACAGAAGCTAATTGCCCAGATAAATACTATATTTTTCATCTTTGGTGAGTGTAGGTTTATAGTTGTAGATTACCATATAGATGCTGTTTTAACTGAATAGTTTTATAATAAACCTAAAATAATTTTAATTATATAGCATATTTATGTGTTTCCTGAATTCTTATTTAAAACAGAAGCAGAATTACTACAATGAAAATCCTTATTGTAGAAGATGAAGGACGTATTGCCCGGCGACTGGAACGAATGACTCGTCAGTTTTTTACAGATACACTAGAAGCACTTCATGTTTGTGAATCACTGGAAGAAGGTCAAGCTTACTTAACTACTCACACCTTTGATCTGGTGTTGCTGGATCTGAACCTGAATGGTGCAGATGGCTTTGAGTTATTAAAAGTTGTTGTTGCAGAATCCTTCCATACCATTATTGTCTCTGCTTATAAAGACAAAGCTATTACCGCCTTTGAGTATGGTGTGCTGGATTTTGTACCAAAGCCTTTTAGTGAAGACCGGTTAAATCAGGCTTTTTTACGAGTTTCTGCCAGAGAGAAAGTTATTACCATGGGAGTCCGGTTTCTGGCTGTGAAAAAGAAAGGGAATAGTATACTTATAGATGTTCAGGATATTAGCTATATCAAAGGATCTGGTATTTATTCAGAGCTTCATTTGAAAAATGGTAAGAAAGAGATCCATGATAAATCACTGGAACGCCTGGAACAACTCCTACCTCAGACATTTGAACGAATCCATAAATCGTATCTGGTGGAGACTTCACAGATCAAAGAAATTATAGTCCAGTCAGGGAGTAGCTACAAAGTTCTGCTTACCAATGGAGAGTTATTACCTGTGGGACGTACACGATATAAGATATTAAGGACAAAATTATTTGGAAAGGAATAAGTTTGAATGCAGATAGGGATTTAAGGAAAAATATCAGGCTTCTGATATTATTGGAAGTTTATCATAAGTCTGATGTTTTCTAAATACAATCAGAATATTGATATTTTAAAAAACTGACCAGAATTCGAATATTTCCGAGATGTGACCATAATTCAGGTCAAACTCAAAAATGATTCGAATTCTGGTCAAAAACAGTTTTGATCAACAGGCTTTCCTTGCTATTTGTTGTTGTACTGGCAACCAGAATTTAAATCTTATTTCTCATAAATCAGGTGCTCATCAAAGCCCATTTCTACCAGTTGTGTATACGCATCCAGGATGTCTTCTGGAACATCCTGATAACTTTGAAACCCTTTTTTGGGGTAGAGCTGGATACGCTGAAGATCACCGATCATAATATGAATCACATCTTCCAACTGGATGTCTGGAGTGGCGTAATCTTCAAATGCAATTTGTGGAGACGTAACCCGTATATCAATCTCAGGACCTGGCCATTGTTTCTGAAAAGTAGCATAGGCTCTACGTTCCATATAGGGCTTTTGAACCAGAATCAGACTTTTTACATCTATATTATGGTAACGAAGAAGAGCATAGGTCAGAGAAATGTTTTCACCTGTATTTCGGGATCTGCTTTCTGTCAGAATCTTTTCCGGAGGTACTCCCATGTCCATCGCAATACGAGAAAATATTTCAGCTTCAGAGTCGGACCATAAGCCTTCTGTAAGTCGGCCTAATCCTCCGGAGAATACAAGCAATGGGGCATACCCATCAAGTAAAAGCTGTGCTCCCCGTTCGGCAACCCGGGTATCATGGCTTCCTAATACAAGTATACAGTCAGCTGGTTGAATGGTATGGTGGACATGGTGATAATCCCATATGCGTTTGGCAAGGGAAAGAGTGTGAGGATCTAAAGACATAGAATTTAGTTTGTAACAGAGTGGCAATTGGATTAGTACGAAGAATGATAAATATCTGCTTGGTTTTGAGTTAGATAGATAATTAGGTCATTCATATGATTTGATTCTGCGCCGAATTTCCCTCATTTGGGGATAGAAAAAATTTTCTTTTTTTATTTTTAAATTGGATTTAACAAATATATAGCATTAAATTGCTTTTATCAAGCCACTTTCACCACTTATTATGCCTGTATTTTTAGCATTATCAGGAATTCTGCTGTTAATTTTTCTTATCTCCTATGTCCGGCTGGACACATTTATTTCATTCATTCTGGTTTCTATTGGGCTAGGCCTTGCTACAGGTATGTCTGTAACCAGTATTGGCAAATCTATTCAGACCGGTATCGGAGGGACACTGGGTGACTTAATATTGATTATGGGGTTTGGAGCCATGCTTGGTAAGGTAGTGGCAGAAAGTGGTGCAGCACAACGTGTCACCCAAGCCCTGATACAGGTATTTGGTAGACGATACATCCAATGGGGTGTTGCACTGGCTGGTTTTATTATCGGGATTCCTCTTTTTTACAATGCCGGATTTATTATCATTGTGCCTCTAATCTTTACTATTGCTTCAAGCACTCAGTTGCCCTTATTATATATTGCTATACCTATGTGTTCTGCCTTATCGGTAGCACATGGCTATCTGCCTCCTCACCCTTCTCCACTGGCAATTTCTATCCAGCTTAAAGCCGATATAGGTGAAACGTTATTATACGGATTTCTGGTAGCTATACCCGCTATTGTTGTAGCAGGGCCATTATTTGGTAAAACCTTACGAAACATTCAACCTTTGATTAAACCGTCTCTTTTTCAGGCTACACCCTTAAAGGATTCTGAATTGCCAGGTTTGGGAGTTAGCTTATTTGTTACATTACTCCCATTGGTATTGTTGTCTCTTACCTCTATTATTAAAAAATTTGAGTTCGACTCAGTAATTATTCAGCTGGTTGCAGAACCTTATATTGCTATGCTAATTTCTGTATTACTGGCAGTATATCTGCTGGGATTACGGAGAGGGAAAACAATGAAAACTATGATGGTTCAGCTGGAAGAAGCTTTTAAAGCTACTTCTGTGATTTTACTGATTATTGCAGGAGCAGGAGCTTTGAAACAGGTGTTGAATGATAGCGGTATCAGCCAATACATTGCAGAGCGCCTGATCACTTTACCCATATCTCCTCTGATACTAGGGTGGCTGATGGCTGGTGCTGTTCGGATTTGTGTAGGGTCTGCAACTGTGGCAGGTCTGACCGCTGTAGGTATACTGGCACCTATGATTCAGCAACAAACAGGGATTAAGCCTGAACTAATGGTACTATCCATTGGAGCAGGTAGCCTGATGTTATCTCATATTAATGATGGCGGATTCTGGATGTTTAAAGAATATTTCAATCTCACTGTAAAGCAAACCTTGCGTACCTGGACTGTGATGGAAACCATTGTCTCTGTAGTAGGACTGCTGGCTGTATTAGCCGTAAACGCACTAATTGTATAATGGTATCCACTGGCTCTTGTCTTGGCATTTATTTTTTTGATATCCTTTACATACAAGACCTTTACAATTTTCGTATAACTGATTTACTTCCTGAATCTGGAGTTGATTACCTCTTTGAATTATAGCAGGCTTCCAACAAGAGCAAGACGATTTTATTCTGAAAAGCAGATAAACTGGGATTCTGTAAAGATTTTTCGACCGAAATCCGGTGACCTTATGTATGTAAGACTTATACATAGATAAGATTTTACTGGACAGAAGTTGGAAAACTGATTTATGATCTATAGAATATGCTTGTACTGTTTTGAATATCAGTCAATTATTGTATTTTTTCAGAGGAAGTACATAATTGAAGAGGAAGTACATAATTGAAAATGAATTACTTACAGAATATACCAGCTTTGAAGCAAACAATCTATATAGAAAAAAGTTATAATTCAGCCTTCATATCTCCAGCTATTGATATACAAACCAAGTTGCAGCCCAAAAGATGTCTTTGCAGCTTTATAAAATTATACTAACTAACTTCTCATGAAAAGACACTAGCAAAATAGGATAGACCCTAATCTTATTGCTAACAATAAAGCTGAGGATGAGCATTGTTATGCCTTAGAAAACGAATTGAGTAGCTTTATAAATCAAAGAACGGAAGCAGAAGTTCTGACGTACAAGTATATTTCTTTAGAATTATTTAAACGAATTCATAAACGTTCCTATGTCTGAGTTGACTGTTGCACATGCTTATGAGGATGAAACTGAGCAACTATTGTCTCAATTGCGAATGATATTAGATCAGTTGCAGCCCAATTTGCAGAAGATTAATCAGATGAATGATACAAAGAAACAATTGAAAGAACAATTGTCTCTGGCTATACAGAATCTTTCTGCATTTAGACAAGTTGCTTCAGAACTCAAAAGTGGAGGCCGTCGGACTAAATCTATACCCAAAGGAACATCCGCCCAGGAACAGGAATTTAACCTGTTTCGTCTTGTGAGTGATGTGGTGCCTGACGGGATGTTTATTGTAGAAAGTGGTATTATTCAGTATGCTAATCAGGCAGTAGCTAAGCTTCTGGGTGTTGAAAATCCTTCATTACTTCTTGGAATGCTTGTTACAGATGTGATCGTAGCGCCTGAAGAAGATATGATTTTGCTACAGATGCAGAAAGCAACAGCTGGAGAACCTGCCCAGCCATTGATCGGAAAGTTCCTGCGTCAGGATGAATCCAGGCTGGATGTAGAACTATTTATCTCTAAGGTATCTGTAGGAGCCCTTCCAACGCTATTAATCACAGCCCGTGATCTGACTGATAAAATACAGGCACAGGATGCAAGAGAACGCTTGGAGTATTTGCTAAAGGAAACTTCTTCTGTTATTTATGCGGCCTCTCATATGCCTCCTTATCATGTTACCTACATGAGTGAGAATGTATGGTTTATGACGGGGTACTCTGCACAACAGTTTATAAACGATACAGAGTTCTGGATGTCCCGTATCCATCCGGAGGATAAAAATATCGTTTTATCCGGGCTGACGCATATTTTTGAGGTAGGGTTTCTGTCTATAGAATGTCGGTTTTTGTTTGCAGACGATCAGTATCACTGGGTATATAATCAGTTTCGGCTAACCTATGATACTGATAGAAATGTAAATGGGTTGGTTGGGTGTTTGCTGGACATTACAGACAAGAAGAAAGCTGAACAGGAAGCAGCTTTACTATTGGAAGAAACACAACGTTTCAATGAGGAACTTCAGGCAAGTGAAGAAGAATTAATGCAGACACTGGATAAGACAGTCGAATTAAATAATGAGCTGGCTGCCAGTGAAGAATTTAACAGGCTGATTATTGACAATGCCAATGAAGGAATTATCGTTTTTGATAACGATTGCAAGTACCTCGTCTGGAATAAATACCTGGAACGGCGAACTGGACGATTGGCAAAAGATATAATTGGACAATCACCCATAGAACTATTTCCTGAGATTTATGGTGAAGATGCTCCTTTTGGTGAAATTCTGAAACGGGCGTTAACTGGTGAAACTATCATATATCCAGATACAAAGATAACTCTTGAAGGGAGAGAATTATGGGTTTCCGGATCTTTCAGTCCTTTTCGGAACAGAGATGGCGAGATGACAGGTGTCATTGTGATAGTTAATGGCCGCACCGAACAAAAGCAAGCTGAATTGGAGATAAATCGTCAGAAAAACCTCTTGCAGGCTTTCTTTGATGCTGCACAGTTTTTTATATGTATTTATGAGGTACAGGAAGATGATTATTCCCTGTTATTGCCTAATAACTATCTGGCTAAAAGATTTGGTCTAACTGTAGAGGAACTTAGTGGCAAAAAAGCTTCTGAACTACCTATTGCTGAAGCTGTACGGGAAAATTGGCTCAATCTTTTAAAGCGGTGTCTGAAAGAAGGAGTTATAGAGCAGGTTGAATTTGTCCAAAACTATGCTGATCAGGGACCACGATGGTTTTTCTGCAATTTTAATAAAATAGAAGGTACAAACAATGTCTGTGCAATTCTGATAGATATAACCGAGCGGATGCAGATTGAGGAAGAAAAGAATAAGGTTCTTCTGGATATGCAACTGCTGAACACTGAATTGCAGAGAAGTGAAGCCAAATTACAGGAGGCACAGAAAATTGCCAGGTTAGGAATGTGGGAATATGACCTTGGATTGGATTATGCTGAATGGTCAGATGAACTATTCCACATATTTGGTATCACGAAAGAACAAGGATCATTAAGTAGAGCAGCTTTAATTGAAGCTACTGATCCTGAATATAGAGACTTGCTTATACTATCTTCGCAAAACGCAGTTGAAAAACAACAAGAGTATAGAATTGAACTGAAAATATGGAGGCCTGATGGAGACTTTCGCTGGCTTTTTATGATGGGGCAACCTATAGTTGATGAGACTGGAGTGGTAATCCGGCTAAGAGGTGTATGTTACGATATTACACAGCTAAAAGTGGCCGAGGAAGAAAAAAGCAGATTGCTTCAGGAAACACAACAGCTAAACAAAGAATTACAAGCTAGTCAATCTAAATTAAGAAAAGCTCAACGTATTGCCAGGTTAGGTATATGGGAAGTAGATGTGGCAACCCGAACCTTAGAGTGGTCTGAAGAGTTGTTTCACATATTCGGTATTGAAGATACTTCTGAGGCACCTACACTCAGCACATTCTATGAAATGGTCGATCCTGAGTTTAGGGCTTCTCTGAAGGCATTGGGGGAGGCTGCCATTTTCTTTGGGGAGTCCTATGAGATAGAGATGCGTATCTTACCAAGGGATATTGCGTTTCGCTGGGTGATTGGAATCGGACAACCTGTATATGATGATTCAGGGAAGGTGGTACGGGTAGTAGGCGCCTGTTATGATATCACGGAACAAAAGTTAGCACAAAATAAGATCAGAGAGTTACTTATCCTCTCCAATGAGATCAATGACAGATTGCTTACCAGTGAAGAAGAACTTCGGCAATCTCTGGAAAATACACTGGAGTTGAACGAACGGATTATGGAAAGCGAACAACGATGGCAGTTTGCTCTGGAAGGAAGTGGAGAAGGGCTATGGGATCGAAATATGCTTACCAATCAGGTGTATTTCAGTGCACGGGCCAAAGAAATACTAGGCTTCCATACAGATGAGATTGTAGACAGATCAGAACAATGGCTGGATAAAGTACATCCGGATGACAGAGAGTCTGTATTACAGGCTCAGTTACAGCATATTAATGGAGAAGTAGAAGTATATCACGCCGAATACAGAGCCATGGGCCGAAATGATGAATACTTATGGTTTCAAAGTAGAGGCAAGGTTATCGAAAAAGATGCACTAGGGCGTCCTTTACGAATGATTGGTGTGATTCAGGACATTACTGAACGAAAGAAGATCGAAGAGCAGCTCAGACAACAAAATGAGGATCTGAAAAAGATTAATGCTGAGTTGGATAGTTTTGTCTACCGGGCTTCCCATGATTTGCGATCTCCTTTGACATCGGTCTTGGGGTTGATAGATATATGCCGCTCCGAAGATGAAGAAAAGGAAAGAGTACATTATCTGAACCTGATGGAAAAAAGTATTGCCCGTCTAGATACATTTATTCAGGATATTATCAACTATTCTCGTAACTCCCGTATTGAAGTAGTTCAGGACCCGATAGACTTTGGACAACTTATTCAGGAAACTATGGATGGGTTAAAGTTTATTGATGGATTTGATAACATAGAAAAAAAGGTCACGATTAATCAGCATATACCTTTCTACTCAGATGAATTTCGTTTGAAGATCATTTTTAATAATCTGATTTCTAATGCTGTAAAGTATAGATCTTCTGCCAACCGTACACCTCAGATCCATATTCAGATCACCGTAAATGCACAAATGGCTATTATGGTATTTAAGGACAATGGAATGGGCATCTCAAAAGAAAATCTGGGTAAAATATTTGATATGTTTTATAGAGCGTCTATGACGAGCAAAGGTTCAGGACTGGGACTTTATATTGTAAGAGATGTAATAGAACGGCTAAAAGGACATATCTCTGTTGAATCGGAACTGGATAAGTGGACAGAGTTTGTCATTCGTGTTCCTAACATACTTCCTCAGGAAAACACAGACGAATAAAAGAAATCTAACTAACCAAAAGCACCAGAAGCAAATCACTTCTGGTGTTTTTGTTTTATGTCACCAGAACAAGATTAGAAAACCTGATTTATAGTTCTGGATGAAATAATCGGTTTGGCCTCAACAATATGGCGTTTCGTCGCTTAATGGGGAATGCCTATGGTATAGGGAAAAAGATAGTTTGTCTTTGCTGTATAAAATCTGAACGTGATCCGTGAAAATTTATGGCTGAGAAAATCAAACAAATCACACCAGAACGGAGAATCACATTTGATTCTGTTATCAATGTTCTGACAAGTCATTCTCTACGGGATTTTCCCCGCGAGGAATGGAAAGAAATACCAGGATTTGAAAACTATCATCTGTCTAATTATGGACGATTGAAGTCTCTGTCCCGACGAGTAGAAATGCCTCAGGGGCGTTTTCGGATGCAACCCGAGCGAATTATGCGGCTTTTTGTAACCAAAAGCAAGAATACCTATCTGAATACAGAGTCAATCCATATCAACTGTTCGCTAGGTAAAGAAGGAAAGAAGAAACGGATAGCTCTGGCTCGGTTGGTGTATTACCTGTTTGTGAGGCCCTTCGATCTGGAAGATTATAGTCTGGTGGTTTCATACAAAGACTGTAACAGTCTCAATGTCCACTACACCAATCTGGAACTGCTATCTATCAGCGAACAGAAATATAAGATGTTTGCGAAAGGCAGAGCCCGAAGCTGGCGCGCAGATCATAAGCAAGCTGTTATTCAGTATACAGTGAGTGGTACCGAAATAGCACGTTTCGAAAGTATTTATGCCGCTGAAAAGGCAACTACTATTCCTTCTGGTAGCATCTACACTACGGTATCTGGCAAAAGTTATACAGCAGGAGGATATCATTGGAGGCTCGTTGATCCTGCTCTTCAAGCAGCAAAAAAGGAAACAGAAATAAAGACAGAAGATCCTATTGAGTTTAATCTTTCTTTATGGGAAAAGGCCGGTAAACCCAAAATAGACAAAGTCCTAATTCCTCCTTATCTGAATCTATCACTGGAGGATATGGAAGGGGAACAATGGGCAGATCTGGCACACTACCAGGGATTGTATCAGGTATCTAATCTGGGGAGAGTCAAAAAGCTGGCTGGCTGGAGTAGTGCTACACGAGGTAAAATCTGGTTGCCTGAACAAATTATGGCTCTTCGTCTGAATAGTGGTAAGACAAAAGATTCGGAAGGACAAAACGGCAGATACCTATCTGTAAACCTGACAAAGAACCGACAGAAAAAACAGATCTCTATCGCCAGGTTGGTTTATTGCTGTTTTGTGGCACCATTTGACCTGGCAGATCGTAACCTGGTAGTTATTTCTCAGAACTCTTTGCTGCCAAGTACCAATAACCTGCAGCTTATATCTGTAAAACAACGCAAAGAAAGAGAAAAAGCCCGAAGACTACAGGAAAAAGTCTTGGCTGATATTTTCTGAGTATATAATGGCATTACTGCCCTGTAGTTACTAGTATTTCTTTAGTAATTGCAGGGCAGTTTGCTTATCCTGTAGCAATTGAGCTTTTAGGGCGTCAAGGCCATTAAACTTCTGCTCATTGCGAATCTTTTCAATGAAGGAGACTGTAATATCTGTACCATAAATGTCTTCATCAAAATCAAAGATATTTACTTCGGCTGTACGATGTGTACCATGTATAGTGGGACGCATACCAATATTCATCATTCCTCCATGGATTTTATCAATCACCTGTACCCGTACTGCATATACTCCATCTGCCGGAATCAACTTATAGGACTCTGAAACATGTATATTCGCCGTAGGATAACCAATGGTACGACCCAACTGATTCCCTTTTACTACTACTCCTGTCAGGCTGTAAGCCCTACCCAGGTATTCTGCAGCTATATGTACATTACCTTCCAATAACGCCTGCCGAATCTTGGATGAACTTACCCCAACATGGTCTACATCCTGGCGGGGGATTTCCTCCACTTCAAAGCCATACAATGATGCATTCTGTGATAAATGCTCGAAGCTACCTTCTCTATTACGTCCAAACCGGTGATCATAGCCAATGACTAGCTTCTGGGTACCAATCTTATCTACCAGTATCTGGCGGATAAATTGTTCAGAAGTTAACTCAGAAAAGTCACGGGTAAAGGGTATGATTAACAAATGCTGTACTCCCTGTAGTTGAAGCAGTTCTATCTTTTCTTCTATAGTAGATAGAAGGTGTAGATCTGTGGCTTCTGATACGACTGTACGTGGATGAGGCCAATAGGTAATTACTACACTTTCCCCACTAGTAGTTTGAGCTATTTCGCGTAATCGTGTCAGAATCTTCTGATGACCCAGATGTACTCCATCAAATGTACCACTGGTAACAATAGCGTTTGATAGTTTATGAAATTCTTCTAATGTATGGTAAATATTCATCTGGTAGCTGATTAAAGACAGATAAAGGATTTTCAGCAATGACTCACGATCTCACTATACTCTTATCTGTTTACACATCCTTTTTGTGCAAATTTATAAAATCTTCAATGCTCTGTGCATTTTCTAATCGAAACTCTCCGATACGGGTTCTGCATAATTCAGACATATAGGCTCCAGACTCCAGCAATTGACCGAAATCTCGTACCATACTGCGTATGTAGGTGCCTTTGCTGCATACAATCCGAAAGCTTACTTCTGGAAGCTGTATCTGAGTAATCTCAAATGCTGAAATCAGTACTGTACGAGGTTTGATCTCTACATCTGCTTCTGTTTTACCTTTGCGTGCTTTATGATAGGCGCGCTTGCCATCAATACGGATAGCAGAAAAGATTGGAGGGATCTGTTGTATTTCACCTGTAAGTTTTTGTGCTGCTTCATGAATTTTCTCCACCGTAATATGATCTGTGGGGTATTCTGCATCAAACTCTGTTTCCAGATCAATAGAAGGTGTTGTTTTACCCAATACCAGTTTACCTGTGTATTCCTTTTCCTGAGCCTGGTAGGTATCAATCTGCTTGGTCATTTTTTCGGTACAAAGTATCAGCAGACCTGTTGCCAGCGGATCAAGTGTACCTGCATGTCCGATTTTTTTGGCTTTTATAGCGAATTTGAGTTTTTTAACAACATCAAAAGACGTCCAGCGTAAAGGCTTATTAATAAGAATAACCTGACCCGGATTAGGAGGTATGGGTTGATTTGACGTAAGAGGTGTACTATCCGACATGTAACATAAGAATTTTTTCGGGTTCTATCTTTTGCAGGCAGTTATGCAGAAGTTCTATAGCCAGTAGTAGTGATTCTCCACTTGACTGTTTTTCTTCCGGAGTTTCGTAATATTCCTCTGCAAAATAACGCAGCTTGTCTATGGACAATTGCGAGGGTGCAAGTTTATGAATAATTTTCTCTTTATCTCTGTATGTAAACAGAGTAATTGTTGCTCCTCCCGTGCTTATGCGGTTTGCTTCCTTTGCCAGTTCCAGGTCACTATAACCAAAAACATCATCAAAGTATAGAAACACTTGTGTATATATCCAACCAGCATAAGGGTAGTCTTCTAAAAACGTTGTATAGGTGTAAAAATCTTGTATGAAAGGAAACGTTGTTTTCTTTCGTCCCCACCACAATCTGGTCTCAACAGGTTTCCATGCTTGTTCAACGGCTTTTAAATGTTCCTGATTCAACAAATAAAATGAAGCATGACCCGACATAGAGGTATAAATAAGTTGTTACAATTTTTATAGGCTGAGTCTCTCTTTACAGATAGAGGAAGATCATTCGATTACCGTTTCGCTTTTCTGTAAGACCCCTGCTTTCTTTTGAAACAATTCTATAGGAAAGGCAAAAATAATCACCAGAATACAACCAATTACATTATACCAAAGGAACGCAATAGGAGTCAGCCAGTATAGCAGAAAAACAGTAATCTGAGCCAGAATAGCTCCATAGAATACTGCATAGCTACGAATGCGGCGTATATAGAAGGCACAAAGGAAAATTCCCAGAATTACGCCATAAAACAATGACCCCAGACGGTTAACAGCCTCCAGCAAATTGCCCAATTGGCCTGCATACAAAGCCACTACAATGCTAAATACTCCCCAGCCAACAGTAATCCAGCGAGACGCAGTCAGGTAACGGGCTTCTGATAAGTCCGGGCACAAAATGCGTTTGTATACGTCTATAATAGTAGTAGAGGTAAGCGAGTTTAGAGCTCCGGCTACGGAGGACATAGAAGCCAGTAACACAATGGCAATTAGCAAGCCTACCAACCCGGAAGGAAGAAAACGTGTGACAAAGGAGAGAAATACATAATTGGTGTCCTCTACTTTTTCTACCTTCTTGTCTTGCTTAATCAGATTTGTAACCTGAGTACGTACCTGCTGCATATGCGAACGGGTAGTATGAAACTTCTGTTCGGCTTCCACTACGCCTTTGTCATCCCGCATTGCCTGTATTAGTGTGCGGAGGTCGTGTTGTTGTATCTTGAATAAGGAGTCTTGTTGATATTGTAATGCATTTACCTGCTGTGTATATCCATGATTGTGGAGTGCATCCAGCTCTATATGGTTGAAAAACAGAGGAGGTTGTACAAACAAATAAAAGACAAATACCATAGCCCCAATAAACAGAATCCCGAACTGCATAGGTATCTTCACAATTCCATTCATCAATAAGCCAAGACGGCTCTGAGTTACAGAGCTTCCGGACAGATAACGCCCTACCTGTGACTGATCAGCACCAAAGTAGGAGAGAGACAGAAAGAAACCGCCTATAAGCCCTGACCAGATATTATATTGATTATTAGGATCAAACTTGAGATCAATTACATTGAGCTTGTCAGCTTTGCCTGCTACACGCAATGCATCTGCAAAGGTAATATCCGGCGGCAGTAGCTGCACAGTCAGAAAGCCGGCCACCGCCATTCCACTCAGAATAATAATCATCTGGGTAAGTTGGGTATAGCTTACAGCTTTGGTGCCACCACTTACAGTATACAGCAATACCAGTATACCGTTAAGTACACAGGTCCATTGTACACTCCAACCCAAAATTGATGACAACACAATGGCCGGAGCATAAATACTTACGCCTGTAGAAATACCTCTTTGAATAAGGAACAAGGTCGCTGCCAGCGTACGGGTTTTCAAGTCAAATCGACTTTCAAGGTACTCATACGCTGTATATACGTGTAATTTATGATAGATAGGTACTGCTGTTATGGACAACACTACCATAGCTAGTGGAAGCCCGAAGTAAAACTGCACAAAGCGCATTCCATCGCCATATGCCTGACCCGGTGCAGACAGAAATGTGATTGCACTGGCCTGAGTGCCCATAATTGACAGACAAACAATATACCAGGGAAGGGAGCGGCTTGCCAGGAGGTAATCCTGCATATCACGATTACGGCGCCCTTTCCAGATACCGTATACAACAATAAGAGTGATAGTGGCTATAAGTACCAGCCAGTCAAGTTTGGTCATTCCGGTTCCGAAAGGTGGTTTTCGAATGTATATGAGTAAAGCTGTTTAGTCAGGAACAGCTGAAATATCCTGGCTGCAAAAAGATAGGATTTTTGCCACAGATACAATACTTACGTGGTGAACGGTAAATATATTTTACTCAAATGATTTTGTGAACCAGTAAAACAGCAGAATAAGTGCTACCAGATTCAAAAGGACAAAGCTGTACATCCGAGGCCAGGTATTGAGAAAAGGAGGAAGTTCGTTTGTTGTATCGTTATCCCTAATCGTAAGCATTGAATCAAAACAGAAAGCAGCGTAAATACTAATTTAATTTCAGTTTCAGAATAGCCGGATCAATTATAGAGGCTATATATAAATTGCATGGTCTTAACAGCATTTACGAGCAAAAAGCCCGCCAAAAATAGCGGGCTTTTGTTATTTTTATAAATTAAAGCTTATTTTTTAGCTGCTTCATAGTGTTGGTTTGCTGCATCCCAGTTTACTACGTTCCAGAATGCACCGATATAATCAGGACGCTTGTTCTGATATTTCAGGTAATAGGCATGTTCCCATACATCCAGACCCAATACAGGAGTTCCTTTTTTCTCCGCTACATCCATCAGAGGATTATCTTGATTAGGAGTAGAAGTGATTGCCAGTTCTCCGCTAGGCTCAACAATTAACCATGCCCAGCCAGAACCAAAACGACCTACACCTGCTTTGGTAAATTCTTCCTTGAATGCATCAAAAGAACCAAATTTTTTGTCAATAGCAGCAGCCAGTGAACCTGTAGGTTTGCCGCCTTCATTTTTCTTCAGGATGTTCCAGAAGAAAGTGTGGTTCCAGTGACCACCACCATTGTTGCGAACAGGTGCTGGGTATTTGCTTATATTCTTAATCAAATCTTCAAGGCTTAGATTGGCCAGGTCAGTCCCATTTACCGCGTTATTTAAGTTTGTCACATAAGCCTGGTGATGTTTGCCATGGTGAATTTCCATAGTTGCTTTGTCAATAAATGGTTCTAGCGCATCATGAGCGTACGGAAGGGGAGCTAATTCAAATGCCATAAAAATAAATAGTTTAAGGTTGAAAGTTGAAAAATAGTATAAGTTATTATTACTAAAAAAGGGTTATGGATAATCTTTGTTTAGTATTTTAATTAACACGAGAAAAAACAATTAGTTTCATTGAATTGGCTTTTCTTTCATAAAAGAAGCATTCTTTGACTCCTATTCTCCCGTTATATGATTAGTTTCTAAGGCGTTGAAAAAAGGCTTTTATCAGCGATTCGGATTCTGCTGCCAGCACACCTGATACTACCTGTGTTTTGGGGTGAAGCAGGTTCGTATCTTTCCCTGCATACCCTCGTTTATCATCCGAAGCCCCATACACCAGCCTTCCTATCTGCGCCCAGAATAGTGCTCCTGCACACATTACACAAGGTTCCAGAGTGACATACAGTGTGCATCGGTTCAGGTATTTAGCATTCAGATGCTGAGCTGCAGCTGTAATCGCCAGCATTTCTGCATGTGCTGTCACATCATGCAGCTTTTCGGTCTGGTTATATCCTTTGCCAATGATTTTTCCTTCCGCTACCACAATCGCTCCTACAGGTATTTCTCCTTCCTCAAAAGCATAATAGGCAAGTTCAAGTGCCCGATACATCCATGTCTCATATGTAGGTTGACCAATCATTATCTGTGAATCATGTAGTTTTTCTGCAAAAAAAGAGACTTTCCGGAGAAAATTTAAATCTTTAAAGATTTTTTTTGGAGTTTATATTTTTATCTCTACCTTTGCAGCCCGTAAACGATAGAACAACACGTTTTATGTTTATACGGACTCGTAGCTCAATTGGATAGAGCATCTGACTACGGATCAGAAGGTTTGGGGTTCGACTCCCTACGAGTCCACAACATGTTAAGTACAGCCCGCAGATTTAATACTGACGGGCTTTTTTATTTTCTGCCCTTTCAGGATATCCCCAAAAAAAGCCACTTACAACTATTTTCAAGCCCGATTTGACGGAATTCGCTTGCTCATTTTTCAATAAAAATTGAAAGTGGATTTTTGCGTAATTTCTTATGTATACTAAATAGTGAAAAATTTTTCGGTTACTTTATTACACAAAAGAGATTAAGAACTTTTCAATCCTAATCTCATAGTAACATGCTTAAAAAATGATTACTCTTTTTTGGTTGCGTAAAAATCAAGCCAATCGCAAAGGCGAGTGTCCTATCTGGTGTAGCATATCGATGCATCAGTCCAAAGCCGAATTCTCCTGCAAAATATCTGTTCACCCTGACCAGTGGGATCAAAGAACAGGGTCTGCAATAGGCAAAAACGCCGAATATATCAATCCCCATCTTGAATTGATAGAAGAGAAACTACTTCGTATCAAACGCCAGTTGCAATCAGACGAGAAAGAAATCTCTCCACAAATAATAAAAGAGATGTTACTTGAGAAGAAAGCAAAAGCCGCTATTTTTAGCGATTTGGAGAAAGAACATTATACTATTAAGATACTACGATTAAAGTCCAATTCTGTTAAAAATGAAAACTCACACAGAGCCAATCTTAACAATTTTCTGAAAGAGACTAAACAGCAGAATATTTCAGCTGAGGAAATAGATGAATCTTTTATGGATGATTTTGAAGCCTATCTGGATTACCATGTCAGTAAAAATCATAATTATAAAATCAGACATCTTCGACTTGTAAAACAGATCCTAAAGTGGGCAAAGAAGAAAAAGAAGATAAAAGATAATCCAATCGAGAACCTTGCCTGGGTTAATGGAGAAGATGATGCCACACCCATACTTTCTTCCTATGATGTACATAAGATTGAAAGTACCATCTTTAAGAACGAAGCGTTGCAACAGGTTGCTGATCGGTTCCTGATCCAGGTTTATACTGGCTTCAGCTATATCGACCTGGTGAACTTTCAGCCAGACATGGATATTGTTGAGAACTTCATAAAGAAGGAAAGACAAAAAACGAATGTAGAGGCAATTATACCCGTATTGGACAAATTAAAAGCTCTCCTGGCTAAATATGGAGGAACACCACCACATATATCAAATGTGAATTATAACGGTCATTTGAAGAGTCTGGCTACTATCTGTGGCATTCGGATTAACCTTACTACACGTGTTGCCAGGAAGACTGGGGGGCAGCTCTGGCTCGATTCCGGACTTAGTATAGAGGCTGTTTCCAGGATATTAGGACATTCCAATATTCGGACAACACAAAAGTCTTATGTCAAAGTGACTGAGACCAGGATAGAAATGGAGATGAAGAAAAACGGTCTGTGGTAATAAATTTGTAGTTACAAAAGGTATTTTCCCCGTATTTATTTGGGTGAAAATACCTTTTTTCTTTCAGTAGGAAAAATGCTTTTTCACGGCTACAAACCATTTTTTTATAAATATCTAATTATTTATTCTGTATCAATCTGTACTTTAAATGAAAACATTAGTTTCAATTGCTTTACTACTCATTTCTTCTTTCTCCCTTTTTGCACAAGTTACCCTACCAATCGATCCAACAACTAATAAAGTGTCCTATACGGAAGTTGTTGAAGTTCCAGGAATGACAAAAGATCAATTGCATGCAAAAGCAAATGAATGGCTGGCCAAAACTTATAAGTCTGCAAATGATGTAATTCAGATGAATGATAAGGAAGCTGGAAAGATTATAGCCAAGGGAACAACCAAAAGCTATCTTCATTCAATGGGTAAAGATTGGGATGCAGGATACTTTAGACATACTCTTACCCTTAGTTTTAAAGATGGAAAATTTAGATATGAGTTTACAGATTTTACCCATGATGGAACTGGAGGAAATGGAACTGTCTCAATGGGACCAGTAGAAGGCGAGAAGGGAGCTGGAGGGATGAGTGCTCCAAATACTAAACAATGGAAAACTATGAAGGAGGATCTTGATAAGAGAATGAAAGCTATTGTTGAAGAGCTGAAAAAAGCAATGATTTCCACCAAGGACTCTGAGTGGTAATGAGAAAGGTTTATTACTTTATATCTGCTATTCTCATAGTAGTTGGTGTGATTTGCTCTGGAGTCTTTCTAGGAGTCTTTTTACAAAAGACTCCAGATGTAAAATCAGAGTACATGATAGATCCTGCTATATGGGGCCAATTTGGTGATATAATGGGAGGCGTAGTAGGAACAATATTCTCACTAGTAGGAGTCATTCTCCTTTTTGAGACCTTAAGCGAACAGCGAGCAATATTGGCAGAACAACAAAAAGAACAACGCAATCTTTTTTCGGAAGAACAAGAAGAACAACGTAAGCTTTTTTCGGAAGAGCAAAAAGAGCAACGAAGACTCTTTCAAATACAACAAATTGAATCCAGATTTTTTGAATTACTCGCATTGCATACAAGTAATGTAGAAAAAATGTCTTATGCAGTTGATGGAGACGTGATTGGAAATAGGTCGATTCCTAATCAAAAATTTGAAGGGAAAGACGTTTTTAATCGGATTAAGGTGGAATTTGATTATGTCTACGAATATATCACCAAACATTATTCGTTTGAAAAATCTAGAAAAAGTAATACAGAGTGGATATTAGATTGTATTAGAGCTACTTATAATATAATTTTCTTTGGTATTGAACCTAAAACGCAGGAACTAAGGCTTCATGTATTACGAGCATTCATTTCTGACAATTATTTTTTTGAAAATTTAGCTGCTCATGGTTTTTCTCAAGGGAGCTCGCCTATCAAAGAGCAGGGTCTATTTATGATCAGATTACAAAGGGGTTTATATGGTGGCCATCAATCCCGATTAGGTCATTATTATAGGACATTGTTTCAAATTGTAACATATATAGATAATCAGGATTCTTCACTTCTAAGTGATACAGATAAGTACAGGTATATTAAAGTGCTACGTTCTCAGCTCTCTACTCAAGAACAAGCTATTTTCTTTTTGAATGCCTTATCCCCACTTGGAAACAAATGGAATGCAAACAGCAATACTAAAGAAAGTTTAAGTTTAATAGCTTTTTATAAGCTTATAAAGAATATCCCACTCGGATATTATGAAACTATTAGTCCAAAGCATTTCTATCCTGAGATTATATTTGAAGATATTCTTCAGAATGAAGTAGTTGGTTATCGCATATTTCAAATTACAGGAGAGGCATTGGCTAAGGCAGGTTTTACAACTTTAGATGAGGTAGTACATAAGGTTCAAGTAAACAAAGATGTACCATATATTGATGAGGTTATTGTTACACCTTCTTTAACACAGTTCTTGCCAAATGATGTTCTTCATACTGTTCTTATGCCTTTTACAATAAATTTTACTTATGATGAAATGTACACCCTAGTAACTGCACTGGAAGATGCTGTTAAATCACAAACTAATTAATATCTGTGTAGCATAAAGTGTAGTAATTATATATTTAAAAAGAAGTCAATCCAACAAAATAAAAGATGGACCAGAAAGCTATTACTGATTTACTAGGATTACAACCTATAGCAAACGCAGCTGAATCAATTACAGAAAAGTTTTTAACTGCTATCTCTATTGTTTGTAAGCCCGCATTCGAAGAGCTAGGCTATCTAGCCAAAGATCAAATACGTCGTTGGAGGCTAATGAATATTTTAAAAATGCTTCAAAAGGCAAATGGAAAGCTTGAGTATACTGATGGAGAATTGCAAATTAAGGCAAATCCAAAAGTAACTTTAGCTATTATGGAAAATGCATCGTTAGAGGAAAAGGATGAAGTACAAGAGTTATGGGCAGGGCTTTTTGCTTCCTCTTGTACAGATTCCGGAGAAGATGATCAAAATATAATTTTTGTGGATTTACTAAAGCAACTTACAGTAGTTCAATCCAGAATTTTAAAATATGCTTGTGAACATTCTATAAAAGTACTTTATCCAACTGGCTTTGTAATGTCAACAGAATTGAAAGTAGATCTTCAAAAACTACATGAGATAACTGGAATTAATGATATTTATCGACTTGATAGAGATATGGATCATTTAAGCTCTATTAAATTAATTCATGGTTTGGTAGCTGGATTTGTTGCAAATACTGAAGTTGTAGAAGCAGTTATTACACCTTCTCCCTTAGCTTTAAACCTATATGTTAGATGTTTAGGCAGTAGTAAAACTATAAGAGAATATTGGAAAGAGTCTTTAATAAGTGAAGAAGAGATGAAAGAAAGGAAATTACATACTGCTCCTATCTTCATTTCAGCAACAGAGTAAAGTATTGAGAGGAATTTCAGCAATAAAGTAAATTGCACTAACCCGTTATTTGCCCTATACCCCACAATGGAACAAGCTTACTAACGAGTTTAGTTTTTCCTTAGAAAAATTTCTTAACATAAGAGGTGTTATTTTACGTCCCTCTTTTATGTCCTATCCGGCATAGGCAAAAAATCATAAAAAAAGCATTGTATTTTTCTTATATCACTTATTAACTATGTTTACCACCCAAATTGACTAACTCAAATGATTTCTATTGAGAAAATTAGTATTGTAGATAGAGGGCTCTTTAAAAAAGTATGTGTATTAGATGAGCTTAAGCATATTAATGTTATTTGTGGAAAAAACAATTCTGGAAAATCAACATTACTTGAGGCTATCCAAAATGTTGAGAAACTCCAACAAATGACACTTCAGATTCCAATTGAGGAACTTAGTTCAAGTATACTATTCCATTCTAAAGAGGAACATAGAAAAGGATCTACCATTTACAATAATATAGTTCCAGAATTGATTGAAAATCTCAAAAAGGCAGATATCAGTTATGTATCTATTCAAACTGGAGAAGAAAATTTTTACGATTTTTATAATGAGATAAGTAGGTTATGTGGGTTTTTACCTCTTGACCGATCAAGTCAACAATCTCTAAACTCAGGAGTAAGTATTGAACTAATATTTGCTAATAGTCCTTTTGACATGTTCAGATTTAACTTGTTAAAGCAAGTATTTTTAACTATACCTATAGGTACTTCTCATACTTTTTTAATGATTCCATCTAAAAGAGAACCTGAGATTAGTGCTAATCTAGTAAATTCAATTCCTTCCACATTCAATTTTTCAAAGGGAAACGATTTAATCTATTATTTATTTTATGCCAAAAATCAACCTACAAATAATTATTTGTATAAAAGATATATTTTATTAATACAAGTGTTTTCTGAAGTATCAGGAGGCTATAATTTTGATGTAAACTATTTTGCACGTGATAATGCACAAAAGCAGTTATCATTACACTTAGTTTTTTCTTCAAATACAGTAGCAGATCCAAATTGGTATTATGCTGATAGAGCTAGCTTGGGATTAAGAGATCTACTTGTCATTCTTTCTTATATTATACTTCTTGATTCTCATATTATTCTTCTGGAAGAGCCTGAAAGTCATTTACATGCAGAGGTGCAACGTAAATTGCTAGGATATTTTAATCGATTAAAGGATAAACAATTCTTTATCACTACACATTCTAATGTGTTTCTAGATAGTAATTTTGTTGATAGAATATTTCATACCTCTATTGAAGATGGAGGTCTAAAGTTGAAAGATACTACCAATAAAGCAATCTTACTCCAAGATTTAGGATACTCCGTATTTGATAACTTAGTTGCGGACTTAATTATCTTAGTAGAAGGACCAAGTGATAAACCTGTATTGGAAGATTTCTTAACAAAAATGGATATATGGGGAAAATATAATATTAAGATATGGGCATTAGGAGGAGATATAATGGATAAACAAGATTTAAAGGTTTTTTCTGAATCAGCAACAGTAATTGCTTTAGTTGATAATGATCCTGGAAGTGATGATAAGCGAAAAGCATTTATTGAAAATTGCCAAGTGGTTAAGATCGATGCCCATAGATTAAAAAGATATAGTATTGAAAATTATTTTACACTTGAAGCTTTAAGAAAAGAATTAGGGGAGCGTATTCCTTCAGATTTGTCTACAATTGATCCTGATAAAAAACTGGAAAAACAGATTAACTGGGATTGCAAGAAGAGTAATCGAAATATTGTACGACAAATGTCTTTAGACGACATCTTGGGTACAGACTTATATGATTTTTTGGAAAAAGTAAGAAAACTATGTGAAACCAAGCTACCATCAATTAAGGCTTAATTACATAGTGAGAGAATAAAACTCAAGGCAAAGAATATGATATTATATACATTTCTTTGCCTTGAGTTTTATTGTTATCCAAAAGAACTCTCAGTGTCTATCTCATTCTGCAATTGTTGCATTGCATTATGTTCTGAAAGAACTGTATAGGCTTTGAGAAGTGTTGGAAAGTTTCTTACTCCTATACTAATATCCTGAAGTAAGGTGATCATCTGTCCAGTCAGATCCGGAGCTGATGCGCTTGATTGATTGTTGGAAGAAAGAGCACCTGAAGCAGAGCCTGTAGTTATAATCCCTCCATCCTCAAATCTACGGCTCACAATAGGAGCTCCATTCCGGTATAAACTGCTGTGCAATAAAGAATCGACAATCTCACGATTATTGGCATATGTATTCCTGGATAATATCATATAAGGCTCACCACGTTCCCATTCTCCCAGGTGTTCACCAGTTGCTCCATCAATCATTTTGATTCCTCCATTACTATGAAGCTGGCCAGCTGAAGGAATACCAGCTGTCGCATTAATTTTACCACCCTTCGCATATTGCAATGGAGTCGATGCTACTTTGGCAATCTGTAAAGCACCAATTACACCCGCTGCAATGGCTGAAGGAAACGGAGGAATAGCAGGTTTTGCCATAGCTGCAGTAACGGCAACAGCTGTATTAATAATAGCTTCACCTAACTTTACCTGCTTATCGATACGTGCCTGGCGTCTTTTAATCTCAGTAGTTTTCTTTTCCGTTTCCGCTTCAGCAGCCTGAACAGCAGCATTATATTGATCCTGGTTTAGGCGTTTGGCGTTCAACTCAAACTTTAGAGCATTTACCTTTTGGTTCTTGGTATTCTCTGCAGCTTTGATTTCCTTTTGTGCACTAATTCCCGCAAAATCAGAAATTGACTGTAATCCTGTCTGAGCAATATTGATTAAAGCTTGTTGTACTTCCTGGCGTTTTTGTAGTTCATAGGCTGCTCTTTCATCAATAGCTTGCCTTTCTAAATCTCCTTTCTGGATGATGAACTCAGCTTCAATTAGCTGTTTCTCACTTTCAGTAAGATTCTTGTTTTCTAATTCTATTTGCTTTTGGGTTTCCAGCCGTTTGATCTGCATATCCAAAATCACCTGCTGCTCTGCCTCATAATTTGCCCGATCCTTAGATGTCAGAATCCATTTTTTACTTCGTATTTTATCCTGTTGATCTGCTACTAATTGTGCCTGTACCAAATCGACGTCTGCACTGGCCAGCATAGCTCTACGTCTACGATCATCATACTCTTTGGCAAAGTCTTCATCGGATTTACGACGTTTTTCTTTATACTTATCCTGGATCTTGGATACTTCAGATTGCAGACTTTCCTCAATGGTTGTAATCAGTTCCTTTTTAGTATTAGCTGATGCTTTACTTTGTTCTACTCCTTCTACTTCCCGTCTGGCTCTGAGAGCTGCCTGAGCAATCTCCCTTTGCTCATCATCTTTGATGGCTGCCACCCATAAATCCTGAAGTCTTTTGATAGAATCCGCTTCTGCTTTTTCCTGTTCTTTCCGGAGTTTGTCAGCGTCTTTGGCTGCCTTTTCTGCATCTTTTGGATCAATAGGTTTTGGCTTGGCTGCTTCTTTCTGTTTTTTGATATAGTCATCTAAAGCTATTATCCGGTCATTAATAGAGGTCTTTTCCTGTTCAGTAAGATTCTGACTTGATTTAAGTGTACCTGCAATAGATTGTTTGACACTTTCAGCAGCCTTGATCTGAGCCTGGCTTGCCGTGTTGCCCAACTCCATAAGACCTTTGGCGATAAAGTTGATTTCCTCCATATCAGCCTTTAACTCTGTATTAAGCGTACTAGCTGCCACACTCTCTTTGATCTGTTCTATAGACATAAAAGCTTTGTTAGCCATATTGACCATATCAGCCAAAAATTCAATCACTGCACCAAACAAACCCGTTTTGCCACTACCTAAGGTATTGAGCAAATTGTCCCAGGAATCACCTAAGTTGGAAACTTTACCAGAAGCCGTTTCGGCCTGGTTAGCCATGCCACCTAAAACACCAGGCATTTCTCCTAATCCATACAAGTATTCAGAAATAGCTTCTGAGTTATTTTTAACTACTGCAGTCTGATTTTTAAAGGAAAATGTAACCTGATCACCGCTCTTACTGGCTTTAATACCAAATTCTTTGAGCCGTTCAAACTCTCCAGTCTGAGCATCCAGGAATGCTTCAATATATTGATCCAGTGATTTTCCCTGACTGGAGGCTGTATCTCCCAGTGCTACCAGCTGCTCACGAGTTGGAGTAATGCCTCGGTTTATGAGTTTGACATAGGAATCTGTCCATTCCTGAACGGACATCGGAGTAGTTGCTGCCAGATCCTTGATCTCAGCCATAGCCGCTTTTGCCAGTCCCTTCGATCCTAATGTGGTTGCCAGTACAGTTTCCAGTCGCTGAAACTCTGAAGTAACATTATAGATTGCTTTTCCAAATTCAATGATGGCTGTGATGGAAAAAGCTGCAAGCATAGCAGGACCCAGCTGTCCTACCATGTTTTTAAGACTGGTAAACCCTTTTTGCAGAAAACCACTAGGATTCAGATTGTCATTGATTCCTTTGATTTCTGCATTGACATCGGCTATTCGTTTCTTTACCTGGTCGAACTCCTTGGCTTTATTGATAAAACTTTCTGTACCTGGTGTGAGTGTTTTTAAATCTCTGGCCAGCTGAGCTGCATACCGATCCAGTTGCTGCAGGTTCATGCCCATGATTCCATACTCCTTCCGGAGTTTTTCCATGTCAGCATTGACCTTATTCAATTCCTTCTGCTTGGCAATGAACTCCTCACTGCCTTTTTTCATGGTTTTGAGTTCCTGGTTGACCAGATCTGCTTTTCGCTGCAAGTTGTCCAGTTCGGTTTTCGCCTCCTGACCCATGATCTGCAGATTGACCTGGACATTATCCTGTCTTACGTTTGCCATAGTTATAGCTTACTATTGTTGTAGATTAAAAACCATCCCGGATACTGCCACCGATTACTTGTCCGGTTGTCTGTTGGTATCGGGTTATGATGTTATCGACTAATACATTCAGGCTGGAATAGAAAGTTTTGGCATACCACTTTTTGGGCTTAGTGGTGTTCTCTCTGCGTTTAGCTATGCGGATTCCCCAGGCAATGCGTCTGACTGCAATGTCTTCTGTGGGAATGTGGCCAAACTTATAGCCTGGCACATAACGGAAATTGCTTACCCCTACTTTGCGAACAAACGCTTCGATTTCACTTTGAGGTGGCAATTGCCGATAGGTGAGATTACGCATTTCCCGTATCCTGCCAGACTCGTTGAAATATAAAAGTAGTCTGGCCACATTGTTCTGTGAAGCCTGGAGCACTTCAGCATGCAAGCTTTTGAGTGTTTCTCCGGAGAGGATCACACCTGCTTTGCGCATCGATTCCGAAAGCCTGTTTAATGCATAGGTCCGGTAATAGGTTAGCTCCTCATTGAGTATCCGGGAGAGCTCTTCCGATGTTATTCTATCTGCCATGCACGAAAGTTCGGCAGCCAGCGAGAGGCAAAGTAGGACGGAAAAATGGGATTGATTATTCTTGTTTAGCTATAGGACGAAAGTGGCAAATCCTGGGACGGATTCGATCAATTTATTTTTACGTTTTTTTTGTTTTTTAGAAGATAAAATGTGCCTGTACCACTCATTTCAAACTCTCCAATCTTAGACTCTCCAGGCTGTGAGCGTTCCAGGACTACCGATTTTTAATGGAACAGAGATCTTTAGATTTTCAATCAGATAATCGTTGCCTCGAATGTGTACTTTCTTTTTCAGATCCAGGCTGGTCAGATCCTCCGGACGAAGGGTAACAGGTATCTCTAGGCGACGGCTTCGCTTTTGAAAAGCAATCCAGTCTTTCCAGAAGGTATTGTATAAACCTTTCTCTCCATTCCATTGCAGACTATAATTTCCATCTGGAGAAACATTGGAAGCTTTGGGATATAGTTTGCCCTGTGTATCGTTACTCATGCCATACCAGAAGAGTAAACGAGGTTGAGCATCTGTTTTAACTCCTCCAAATAACACAGTGGTTGCTTTCTGCAATGCATAGGGAACCAGTCTACTGCCAATGGTTTTTACTGGCAATGGGCTTACTTTGGATTCAATGCCTTCTGTCTGGATATCCTCCTGATCGGAATCACTGGAAGCCAACGTATAGGATGCCAGTTGAGCCGTAACAGTCGTATCTGAATCTTTGAATGCACTATCCGAGGAATCTTCCGTAAAAGAAAAGGTATATGTCTTTTCATCTTCAGCCTCCTGGCTCCAGGTAGGTACTACTCTATCTGTCCAATCCAGTTCACAAGGAGCGGAAAGAATATCTTTTAATGGAATCAGTTCTACTTTGCCAGATCTGAGATTAAAAAAGAATCCAAAGTTGAACGGAATCCGGATGGCATTTAAAAACTCCCCAACTGTGATATCAGGAAGCTGCTGCGCATGGTTG
Organism: Xanthocytophaga flava; assembly: GCF_030068545.1. Classification (NCBI taxonomy): domain Bacteria; kingdom Pseudomonadati; phylum Bacteroidota; class Cytophagia; order Cytophagales; family Rhodocytophagaceae; genus Xanthocytophaga; species Xanthocytophaga flava. The sequence goes on from NZ_JASJOR010000005.1 coordinate 224,774, forward strand.
ACTATATCTTTAAAATGACAAAAATCCTTTCCTGGTATAGCACCCCGTAAACCAAAAACACTATAGGTTGCCTGCATATCCAGAGCATAGTTATTATAAACTATTAATTTCTGCAGCTGGCTATCGGATAAGAGTAATCCGGAAGGAGTAAATCCTGCCAAAGCAAAAATGCTATTGAGTACCTTGTGCAAAAACGGCATAGCGACAGCTGAATAGCGCGTCAGATCATCCGAGCTGTTTTGCTGGTAGTGTGGACCAACTCCATACAAAGTTGTTAAAACTGAGTCTAGCGAGGAGCCGATAGGGACAATCTCATTGATAAACCCATTAAAGTTAGCATCATCCTCATAGAACGCTGTATTACTGACAACTGGAAAAACAATGTCCTCTGTGTTACGAATATTGACATGTTTGTGCTCAGCCGGATAAAAAGAGTAGATTGTTGTTAAGGTAGGTGTATTGATATCGGCTGTCGAAATACCACTACCCAGAATATTAAACTGCTTGGAACCTGCAATACTCACAGATATGGTATTGCCTTTTACATAGGAAATGTGTCCACCTGTATTAATCAGATCTGCATTGAGTTGAGCGGCCAGTCCTGTCAATGTACTTTCCACCGAACCATCAAACATGGAATAATAGGAGCCATAATAACCATCCACCACACTGACAAACAGATCAACTTTTGTATTAACCGTCCATGTGTTGGCTTCCGGAAGCTGTAGAAAGTAAAAACGGGATTCCTCATAAAACTTGTCAAACGAAGTAGAACCCAGATCCAGGGAGCGTAGGCTTTTCTTTCCTACTTCCTGTTGCAAAGATCCAGCTGCAGAGACCAGATATCCCGGATAACTGTTATTGGTGGGTTTATTGAGTTTAAACTTTCCTTTCAGAATCAGGCTGCCATGGGCGAACAGTTCCGCTTTAAATGTCTTTCTCAAGCTACCTGCTGACTGCAGGTTATTAATTCCTCCAAAAATCAAATCTGTCTCTTTGCTTACTGGTAAAGTGAATGGATAGGATTTAGTGCCTTTAACCACTTCCAGATCAAATACAGAGCTGGAGATATCCAAAGCAATCGATGTATTTAAAGAAAAGGGAACCGTAGTTCCCTCTATGCGTAATTCGATCATATACTCAGCTTAAAAGGTCAATAGCTTAAGTTGTAAATGAAAAGCTTTGTGTATTCCATCCGGTAGGACCAGCCAGGAGCGAGAGTACATACGTAGTTCCAGGAGTCAGTATATCCAGTGTGACTACATTGTAATTATATCCCTGATCGTTTACCAGCATTACATCTTGTCCCATGAGCACATTATGGAAAACATTGTTATCTACTTTGCGCATCACCTTGTAATGAACATAATAAGGTAAAGCAGGCAGGGCAGTGCCGGACATAGGCAGAACCGTAATAGCAATCTGGTTAGGTTGGATAAATGGATTTACTCCAGGCTGCTGGCAAGTCAGACGAATGCCATTGGAACCAGAAACATATCCATCAGGAAGAATAGTTGATATAGACTTGCTGGCAGATCCACGTCGAACATAAATCACCAAAGCCCCACTGATCGGTAAATTCAGTACTTGTGGATTACCATAGCCACCGGCTCCTGGCAGAGCTGTCCAGGTACGATTGTTAAAGCTCCATTCAAAGTTTTGATTGGGATCTCCACCGATCAGATTATCAATCGTTACTTTACCAGCTACTGTACTATCGGTAATATTGAAACTCAGCGATGGAATATAGCCACACAAAGTAGACTGTGCATCCAGGAGCTGACCATACTTTTCCCCTCCATTGCCATCGGCCACGATTGTCCAGCGTTCGGTGGTATTGGGTTTACAATCTTCCCGGATATAGGTTCCTTCTGGTTTAAAACTACATACCAGTTCTGACTCAGCTAATGCCTGGGCTTTGGCGAGCGCCTTCTGATCAGCGTCGGCCTGGCTGATTAAACTGGTTTGTGTGGCAGATTTAGTAACGGAAGCTCCTGTCTGATTAGCCGGACAAGTAGCTGTATAGGTTTGAGTAGCCGTAAAGGTAATAGTGGGTATAGTAGAATACCGATTGACGGTATAGGCTGCTTTTAATTTGACTTTCGTACCAAATAAGGTCTCATCATCTATATCATAGAGTAGATCCTTTGTCTGGATCGAGTAGGGAACGGGTCCTTTTGCGCCAAGCAGATAAATCCTTTCCGACAAAAAGAAATCCTGGAAGTAAGCAAAATACTTTTGGCTAACAAAGCCAGTGGATATTTCAATGGTACTTTCTCCGGAAACTTCACTAATCTCAAACTCTCCATCCCGGACCGCATAATCTTCAGATAAAAACCGTTGTACCAGACTCGAAGTAACCGAAAGCGTTTTCTGACTACGACCTGTAAAACAAAGCGTATCAAAGCCTCCCATTCCATTTTGAAAAAGGATATACTTCTGATTGCGTCTGTAACGCGAGTCAAGTTGAAAGCTACGAACCTCAGAAACGGTTGTACCTATCTGGTTTTCCAGCCAGACTTCATATCTAGTCACTGATGCATCCAAACCTAACTGAGTGAAACCTACAGCACAACGGTAAATAGAATTAACCTGGATACCTCCAACAGTCGCTTTTGTCTCTGTAGTACTTGTGCCATTTGCCTGGAAAGACTTTACTTTTAAGTGAAGTGTAGTTAATCCGGAAAAATTAGTCAGAAAGTCCAGGTATTCGGGCTGATCAATCTGAACAGTCTTTGTAACAGGTTGCCAGGTAAGAAACATCTTTGTTGCCTGGAGCACATCGGTTACAAAGACATTGCCTGCAAATTCTTCAAATCCTAAACCTGCCTCTAATGCATAGCGGGTTTGAAGCTGAGTCCAATCTGCATCAAGTGGATCTCTTTTATAACGGATATAGTAAGGCAGTACTGCTCCTGAAATACGAACCAAGCGATCTGCTGCAGCGGTTTCTGTCCCATCCGGAACAGGATTAGTAAACTGACGTTTTAAAAAGTCTTCTATATACAATTCAGCATCCTTGTACACTCCATTTTTAGCTGGTCTGTGAGTTGTCTCCAGATCTGCCAGTTTGATAAATGTAGTAGAATCCGGAGCATCCGGAATATACAGCTCTGCCAGATAGCGTAACTTTTCAGGAGCTATATAACCAGTTGGGAAAGGGATAGTGAGCCGAATGGGATTGTAAACAAGATCCAGGGAATTGTATGGCATAGAAACAGCAATTAGGTATTAGTCCACTTTTCAGGATGATAACAGATCGGTATGGATTTATCCGTCCGAAACTCTACTCTCCAGCCATAGTCATTATCAACAAAAATGGTATGAATCGGATCAATCGAAATACTGTTCAGATCAATCTTGAATTGCAATTGACGGGATTCTTTTCTAAGCCTGCTGATAATATCCAGAGCAATAACTTCTGTATCCTGCCAGATCTGATCCTGCTTGGCATAATCATCCGTATCTGAATTTTTGAAAACAACAAAAGCTGTTTCTCTCCATCCCTGCACATCTGAATTGTTATCAGCCAGGCGCATCGAAGGTGTTTCCAGCCATAAACAGGGATACTTCAACTCAGACCGGGATTGAGAGATTATCCGTTCAGAGGCTCCATGCACAAAGAATTTAATATCTACATGTTCTTTGGCAATGGTGCGGAAATAGCCTATAAAATCAGAAAATTGTGGACTTTCCATAATGAACCAATAGTGTTACGAAGCCAGACGCTCCTGTTTTTTCTTTTGCAGATAAAATAAAATGGTATGGATATCGGTATGGTATACCTTATCAATATCCCCAAATACACCTGTTTCCGCTATATCAAATAGCATTTTTACCCATAATACAGCTGAGTCACCTTTGGGCTGTTCTTCTTTTGTGGAGCTTTTATCAAATACATCATACTGTTTGAAAATGTATTTCTCCAGGTTGATAAAGTACTGCAGCACCATGATCTTATAGGTGATATCCAATTTTTCAAACCTGGCAGCCCGGACATCCGCTGCAGGCGTGGAATACTTCTCTCTACGTTCACCATCAAAATCCGGAGACATTATATTTTTGCCTGGATCTAAAGGCCTGCAAATAGTAGATACCAGTTTATCCAGGTGCGTATACTTACCTCTCAAAAAGATCTGCATGTGTAAATGTCCCATAGCAAACTCAATAGCTGACATATGGGAAAAATCTTTCAAAGGCAGGTAATAGTCTTTCCCTTCAAAACTAAAGTACTCAATCGGGCAGGCATCCATAGGTGTATTCCAGCACCAGCGGACCAGCTCCAATAATTCAAATCTTTCAAAATCGGTCAGCTTTCTAAGTTTCTTTTTAGAGAGAGCCGGACTGATCAGCTCCTGCAGTACATACATGCGCTGTGCAGGTAGTGGGTTTTCTCCCAGTACTGTGGGCAGTATTCTACGGATCTGCTCAATACTACATTCCTTCCAGTTAGAAGGGATCTTATAGGGCTTTTGAAAGATTTTTAATTCAATCATGGTAATGGAAACTTAGAATATAAATTAGAGTTGGGTTCCAAGTACGAACATGACTACAGCTGCCACCACTGCCCAGGTACGTGTACGTTTTGCTTTCTTTTCAGCTTTCAATGTCTTTTTCATCTGTTCATTTAGCTGCTGTTTCTGAAAAGCAATAAAGTCCTGCTGTCCGGCAATAGTAGAATCACGGGCTGTAATCTGAGAAGTCAATATCTTTTTCTCTTCCTTCTGATTGATAATAATCTGATCTTTTGCATACAGATTTGCCTGCTGATGCGAAATGATCTTTTCCTGTTTTTGAGCTGTCTGCCCTGAGAAATAGCCTTTTGTAGTAATTCTGGCTATTTCTTTTAACTGATCCTTTGTAAAGCAAAACATAACCTGGCTCGTATCCTGAGCATTTTTAGGTCCATAAAGCTTTGGGGTAAGATCAATTTCCTGAGCAAATACATTTTGAGCAAATACGCTTGAAGATAGGCAAGTGAAGAAACCAAAGCCTAAAATTACAAAAAACGTTTTCATAATTGTTACTGAGGTTTATCCAGTTTCTGCAAAGATTTAAAGTAACGCATTAATTCTTCATCACTCATTCCATCAATCCGGTGCAAAGCATTCTTTTCATCCTTCCGTAAATGTTGGATATCATTTTTCAACTGTTTGATAAACACATCATGACTGATTACCTTTTCCTCCAGCTGTGCCTTTTCCCTTTGAATGCGCTTCATTTGTATCAGCTTCATTTGATCTGATACCTTTTGAGCAATAGTCAGAGAGTCCATTTTCTTTTCAACACTCTGTACCTTCACCTGAGTAGTGATTACTTCTGCTTTATCATACTGACGTAAAATCAGAAATAAGGAAAAGAAGAGCAGTGTCAGAATAAACAGACACCAGGTGTACATTTTGGTAAAGTCAATGTGAGACTTCACTAGTTGAGTTATCAGGCTCCAGTGATTTTTGATCCACTGAATCAATTTCAGGATTAGAGACAGGTTCATTTTCATTTAATTTTTGGGTAGATTGATTGATTTTCTTTTCAAGAAAGACAGCTATTTGTGGAGAAAGAATCTCCAGCTTAGAGGAAAACCGAACGATTGTAAGTAGAATCGCTGTAAACAAAAGTGTCATCAGTAAGTCCGGCATCCAAAAGAAAGCAATAGGTGTATAACGAGCTACACCACTGGCGACAAACAATAAGAGCACAGCACCAAACAGAGAGCCTGTTACAGTCTTTATTTTCTTTCTTGTCAGTTGCCAGTTTAATTTGTGCTGTTTATGCAACCAGTATAATTCCAGAAACAAGCCAATGTGATAAATGGCAAATAGAAACCAGACACCACCTGCAGGTTTAAAAATGTATTGTTCGATTAGTCCTGTTAATGTGGTAAACAACCAGATCAGTGACAGACTGATTTTGTCTGAATGCACAGACATGTTTTTTCCAATAGATAGGAATAGTTTCATTTGACACGAAAAGAGTTAGAATTGGAGTTGTCTGGCAGCTGGTAGCGTCTGCGAGTAGTGCTTTTATAAACTGTACTGTTCTGGTAGGTTTCAATGGTAGCCGCATTCTCATCCAGGTAGCGTTTCAGCTCAGTTAAATACCGATCTGCCAGCTGCCAGGCATTCTCCTTAATAGGTCCTATGTCAGCCAGAGCGGGTGTAAGTTTATTTCCTGCTGCCAGCATTTGTCCCTGCAGCTTTAAACCAAAACCAGTAGTCACAAACTGTACCTCCGGAATGGATAGAAACAAGGTAAGCTGAGCAAGTGCCTTTTGGATAAGCCCGTAAACAATCGGTTGATAGGGTTCAGGCTGCTCAGAATCCAACACATACGCCTTCATTTCTGCAAATAGTTCTGTTCCAATGGCAGGCTTTATATACAGATCTTCAGCCCTGGCAATAAAGGGACGTAAAGCCAGATAGACTCTGCGTGAGTTGTTTGTTAACAGATATTTACTGAGCTCTTTGGCATTATTGATAAAGAGTTCTTTGCTTTGGGTATAGGCATCCGATTCTTTCCAGGTAGTATAGTCATCTGCTTTCTTTTCCAGGAACTCCAGTGCATTGTCCAGAAATGTATCTGCATTCTCAGTTGTAGTAGTGATCAGCTCGACATAACTCCACTGACGAACGGGAGATGATTTCTCGGAGTTGGACTCCTGTACACCAATATTGCCAACGGTTACATTCAGGAATGGCAATGCATCCAGCAAGGTATAATAAGCCAGGGAGCGTTGAATCCTGGCAATTGCCAGATCCAGTTTGCTATTTGCCTCTGGTGTATCGCCTTCGGCTGGATTATAGTACTCATCCAACTCAGTGAAGAACTCATTCCCAATTACCGGAATGATATAGCGGATCTCTGCCTGCTCGACAAAGGGCATAATCGTATTTTCGCTCAGGTTCTTTTGATTGCCTGCCAGAAAGCGTTTTATATCATCTACGTTCTTAAAGAGTGCCATCGTATTAGTATTTACTGATCCTGATTTATTGAGCCTGGTTAACGGTAGGCTGCATACCTGATTTATTATCTGCCAGTGTGGTTACATCCATATCGACAAACCCGACAAAGATGTCCCGCTCCCAGTTCAGGATCTTTTTGGCGACCTTATTGAAGGGTTCGAGTAGGATTGATCGTTTGGTTTGTGTCCTGAGCGCAATGTGCAACTGATAGGATATCCGTTTCTCTGATCCGGAGCCACCCAGTTTGGAGTTCTGATCAATACCAGCCAGAGATGGATCTATGCCATGACCTGAAGCATGGGCAGTATTAGCCTGTTTGTCCAGTTCGATATAAGCAGCCTTGTCCATTTTGTCATCTATGGATTCAATCTTCCAGCCTGGCAGCTCCTTCCCTGAGGTAGGATCTACTCCATATTCACTGACAAAGGCTTTATTTACGTTCTCCACACCTGAGAGAAACTTGTTCATTTGTTCGAGTAGCTCCGTGCGGGCTTTTTCCTGCTCGTCTTCATCCCCACAATCAGCAAAGTAATCGGCTGGTATCCGGATGTGATACTTTAAGTTATAGCCATTCTTTAAGCCTGAGATATGAAACTTAGGGATCTCATTGGATACCTCTGTCCATTTGCGGGTTCCGAAATACGACATCAGATCATAGTAGATCTGTCCGGGTGTTTCATCCCGTCCATGGTAAAGGAACTGTTTGTATTTGTAAGGGTCTTTCTTGTTCCAGGCTGGAAGGATCTGCGCTTCTGCTTCTTTAAACTGTGACCAGTCCGGATGTATAATATAGTTTTCTATATAGCCGACTTTCGGATTCATGGTAGCTGCCCTCACATTGATTCCATCAAAACACTGCATCGATTCAATACCCAGGGTTTTATCCAGACCAAAAGCTGTATAGGTATTGCCAAAATACTCCAGGTTATAGGCAGCCCGGCGCATGTATTTTTCGGCTTCTACTTCTTCCATCCAATCTTCCTTTTCCGGATCTTCAATGGGTTCCAGGATATGTTTCCGACCTTCAATAATCCGTCTGAAAAAACCCATCCGGCTCCCGATCAGAAAGTCCCTGGCTGTAAGAATCAGTTGGGGCTTGAGATGGTTTTCCCATACCAGCCGAAACATTTGCTGTGGCAGTAGGTTATTGGCTCCCCAGGGAGCTACCTTCAGATTACCTTTCTGTAAAGGTTTACCTCCATTGAGTGTATCAATGGGTTGTCCTCCGGAGAAAGTTACAACGGCTTGCGCATCCTTGAGCACCCAGAAACCGTCTGCCATTTTAACTACATTACTCATAGATAAACAAAAGGATTAGTGCTTAGAGGGTTAGTGCTTGATACGAATACCGTTGTAATGAGTGAGCAAAGCAATTTTTAAGGAGAATGGCTGATCATTCACTACATCATGCAATAAGAGAATACCTTTTTCTTTGATGTTGTACCGAAAGTTGGATGTCTCCTCTTTATCATCTGACAGAACATGATCTGTACTAATTGATTTATCTGCCTGGTTTCCCTTTGCTGGATTGGTACCTGACTTTCTCACACGTGTTTTCTTTCCTGCAGTCCCGTCTTTTTTTATATACTGTAGGGAAAATTCATGAGGCTTGTTATCCCGGACAGCCTGGTCAATTTCTGCCAGTACCACATGTAGTTTAATGGATTTCATAGCTGCTATTTTTTGACAATGTTAGGCAGGCAATTGCCAACAGAGTAGGACGGAATCCGAGCCAGAAAACCATTATTGTCTATTTTTTAGCATGAGCCTTGTAAATGAGTCAATTAGGGGTGAAAAGGACTAGTTATTTTCTTATGGATTATCTTTCACACACGCGCCCGCCCGCGCCCTGTAGCGTAAAGGCAATTGCCACGCTGGTTTTGCCCGAATATATGCCTGGGGGTCTGGGTAGGGGTAAAAAGCAATTGCCAGGGTCATTCTCAGTGAGTTACTGAGCCTGCCCTGGCAATTGCAATAGGATCTTTATCAATTGCTAATTCAGGAATCGTACTTTGGTTGCGCCACCCAGTGACAAACCTAACAGCTTGGCATAGCGACGGTAAATCAGATAGTCAAAGGTATCGGAGAAGTGAGTGGCTCTCTCCTGGTCAATAGGTCGGGACTCATCCTTTTTATCTTTCTTCCAGTCTGTTTTGATTGGACTGTTCTGGATAGATAGAATCAGGAACTTGCATGTGTTCTGATTGATCCTCACCCTTGGCAATCGGGTGTTAGTTTCTGCCAGGATCGCATTGAGTACTCTATGCTTGAGCTGATGAGAAGGATAGGAGTTGATTACGTTCATTGTCCAGCTCCATCCATGCTTACGTAGCTTATCCATGATCTGCTCATAGAATGTTTGATTAGATCCTGCACTCCGCTCATTCCCATTCCTGTCACCATAGATATTGATTCGTTGAGTAGGATGATCCTTGTACGTATCAAGGAGCTTATCCAGTAGCGCATCAACCAGGTTGGTATCTGAGTGCTTTACATATAAGGCATTGACTATCCGGTATTCCATACCATGTTCCTGTCCTATGATACAACAGGTAAAGTCAGCATTGAAGTCAAACGAGACATCCAGTGGCTTTTTAGCATTTACATCCGAATGACTCACATGCGTGAGCCCTGTCAGCTTATCATAATCATAGGTAAAGGATTCATAATATAAATGCCTTCCTTCCTGAAAAGCAGGATAAAAACAGTTTGGCAGTTTATTAATCCGTTCATTCATTACTTCTACCCGAAAATCCAGATCAGGTAATTGAAGCTTCAGGTTTTGGATATAGCGTTCGCCTAACACATGGATATTGTCATAGGCAGTAGATTCGACAAAATGGAACTGATCCGGATAGGTTTTGGCATGCTCCTGGGTCTCAAACACCCACTGTCCGGAAGCCATCCAGGGAACTGAGGTAAAATCACAAAGCTTCTGGTGCATGTAATGAGAGAACCGATGGATGTTTCCCCGGATACTGGGTTGAAGCACCTTACTGATCACTTCATGTTTGATCAGTCCGGATTCATCACAAAAACCTCCATCAAAGGAGCCTCCCCGTGCTGTATCTGCCCGATCCAGGGACAACATTTCAATGGCAAATCCATTGATAAAGGAAATCACCGTATCATACTTTTTGGGAGCATGAAAAGGAATCGGCCAGTAATCCGGTGGCCGTCTGCCTATCACATAGTGACCTGCACGAAGTCTGTGATCATAAGGCAACAATCCCAGACTTTTCCAGGCATCTTCCATAGCTGGAAGTGTTTTATTCAGGATCTGGTTATAAGTAAGTCCTGCCAGGAAGAATTTAGCTCTGGGCAGATGCTCATAACACAAATAGCTTTCAAAGCCTAATGTGGTTGTTTTTCCCGATCCCCGGCCACCCACAAAGGTTTTTCGCTTGGCTGTATGATTGAGAAACAAGGTCTGTTTCTCATTAACATAAACTTGTTTTACTCCCATCACTCCAGATCGGTTATTTCTTCAAAATCAGTATCCTGAATGGATGTATTCTCTTTTTGCTGCCGTTCCAGTATTTTCGGATCATTGGTAAAGATGACTGTAGTAGGCTTTTTGAAGTCTGCCGGATTGAGCAAATCCATTTTGTCTTCAAATAATTTCATGAGTTTACTGGCCTGGTCCTCCAGGCGAGCAGCTGCTTTAAAATCACCTGCTTTTTCTGCTTTCCTGGACAGTTGCTTGAGACGTTCAATCTGAACAGCTCGTAAGCCTTCTTTATCTGAATCGATAATGTTGCCAAAAAGCTGCAGGGATTCACGAACGATCTGGTAACACTGAGGCATGGATAGCCTGGTTTCTGAAATCAGGATCTTGACAGCTTGCTGGAGAAAATAGCCGGCACTGAGTAGGGCAAAAGCACGTCGATACTGTTCCAGCATACGTTGCTGGGTATCATTCAAGGGCTGCTCATCAATCAGGTAAGAGCGATAGATATCCAGTTTGTCGGGTGTTCCTTTGGACATAAAAAAAGCGTTTAAGCAAAATTCGCTCAAACGCTTTGTTAAAAGTAGGACGTGAATTTTATGGTTACACCAGGTGTGCTTCCATTAACTCTTTCCCTATTTTATGAATAGCTTCTTCAATCAGCTTCACATGCTTGTCTGAAGCTTGTCTTAGCCCAGTTGCATACTGTCTTAAAGAACTTCCATTGATTCCGGCAATTTTAGCTATATCTGTTATTTTTAAATACGAGTGCTTTTCAAAAAAAGCTTGTAGATCGTATTCATATATAAATTCAATATCGTTTGCTGTTAATCCCGCAAAATCCGGATTGTCTTTTCCTTCGTTTTCCAGATAATCGGTTAAAGAGTTTCTTAAATCCTGCTCCAACTCTTCTATGGTTTCACCATGACCGTTAGGTCCATAGTCGCGGATCGTTTCAATTCTTGCCCAAAAGCCATTGTCGGCTTTTTCCAAGATTACAGTTAATTGTTTTAAATTTTTCATTGTATAGAACGAATGATATGAGGTTAGGAAATAGCATTTGACCTTTTCAACTTTTGAAGTAGCAGGGTTATTTCAACCCTGCTTGTTTAAGAATAGAATTCACAAGTCCGGGACCTAAATCTTTCTTTCCGTGATCGGGTACAGAGATCGTATTAGTTCTCTCGTTGTGTTTATACATCTTATGGCTTCCACTTTGTCTGACAAAATACCAGCCGTTTGCTTCAAGTCGTCGAATCAGATCATTTGCTGTCATCTTGTTAAAGTTTAAAATTAAAATCAGTGACACAAATGTAACAAATTTGTTGCAGTGTAACAAATTTGTTACAAGGTGTTTTATAAAAAAAAGCACCTGGATTTCCCTAGGTGCTTTACGCTATGTTAAAACTTGTTTTTTAAGATTCAACACCTTCTGTCAGTAGTTTAATCTCAAGATCCAGCTCTCTGATCTGAGTTTCCAGAATAGCGAACTTTTCAGCTTTTTTGATATCGGTTGGATTTTCTTCAGCTGCTTTTTTTGCTTTGCTCAGGTTCGGAGCTAATGCTTTTCGCTGAAGCTTGAGCCGATCCAGCTTGGCCTGAGCTGCTGCCTTTGCTTGCTGCTCTTCAGCTGTTGGTTCAACTGGCTGTTGGTAGTCTGGCTGAGCAATAATTACTTTTCGATCAGCTAGCTGATTGTATTCTGCTTCGATAGCTGAGATATGCTCAATAATAGCTAATCTGTTAGCTACTACAGCTGGCTCATTGCTATCACCTAACTCTATGAGTTTATTGGATAACTCGCTTTTTTCTTTGTAAAGAGCGGATTGCAGCAAAGTAATCTGCTCCAGCTCGCTTTCAGCTGCTGGCTGCTTTGCTGGTTTTACTTCAGCTACTATTTGCTCAGCTGGAGTTTGTTTAGCTGGTTTTGCTGGCTCAGCTGAAATCTGATCAGTAGCTGGCTGACTTTGGTTAGCTGATTGAGCTGACTCCGGAAGCTGATTTTGCTGAGTAGCTTTTTGCTCTGTTTCATCTGTTGGATCTGCTTTGGTAAGATCTGTATTATTGGTGAGATCTTCAGCAGTATCTTCCGGAGCAAAGGCTTCAGGTAGTGCAATACCCTCAATTAACTTTTCCAGCTCATAGGTAAGCTTATCCATGTTATACGGGTTTTCCCGTTTAAGCAGGTTATTGAGCAATATCTTGTTTCTACAATGCTTACTTAATAAGGCGAGTCCGTGAAAGTATTCTTTGTCTTCACTCCTAAGCCAATCAAAGATGGTCTGAGCTTGTTGTGTTTCCATGGGAACAATGTTTTTGATGGCAATTGCTGATTGAGATTGCAAAAATGGCAATTGCCAGGCTGACCAGGTAGGACGAAAAAAGCCACCGGAATCCAGTGGCTTTTTACTGTGTACACTCAATTATACAAATACAAGTATGAAACTATGAGCTAACCTTACTTTTTCTTAGACGTTTCTAAAGCTTCGGTTGTAGTTGCTTCAGCTGTCTTTTTGACGTATCGGCTTTTACGTTCAAATAATGTTGCCATATGCTCCTGTGTAATACTAGTCAATGGAACAGTGTGCTTGTCGATAATAAGGGCACGTAAGCCCTGGGTATTGATTAATTCATACATAAAATGGATCTCCTTTCTTAACCTGCAGCAGGAGCTGCTAATGGAATAACACCTGTATAGAAATAGGGCTCGTTTGGCTGACCACCTGCGAAACCGACCTCACGTCCGTTTTTGTCTTCAAACTTTTTACCGGAGGTATATTTTGATGTAAACATCAAACCACGTGACAAGTTGCCTGCAATCTTTTTCTGACCTAACGCATCCACCCCAATCACAACAAACTCCGTATTGTAAGACTGGTTGATAACCTTATCTACTTTTGGATTAGAGCGTGGGACATACACACCTACACCTACTTTACAGGCCTGGTTACCCTGATCGCCTGTAGTTTCAGAGGTTAGCTCTCCTGTATCGAGGGCAAAGTCCCATTTGACAAAGCCTTTTCCAGTTTTAGGTACAATGTCCTCTGATATTGTGTGAGTTGCTTCATCTGCATCCGGAATCGATTCCAGGTCGCGTTTGGCAATAATGTACAGTTCGTTTTGACCTCCAGGATTAGGTCCACATTCTTCCTGAATACCTCCTAGCGAAACGCAACCAAAAACGGCTCCGACAGCGAGAAGGTAGATAAGCATGGAAATAAATTCAATCATAGTTGTAGTAAAATAGCTGTTTGAAAGATCAAAACAGACCTTCCGTAGAAGGTCTGTTGCTGTAAAGAATTACTTGGTATTAACTTTTAAAGCTGATTATGCAAGCTTGTTAGTATACACATACTCAGGGAAAGCATAATCCACCCCTGAACGCCAGTCCAGCATGATAAGCAGATCACGCTTATCTTCCTGAACCCGTAAACGGTCAATATCTCCTGTTCCTGCAGTGATGTATTTGAAGTTATAGCGAGGAGTGATGATGATGTCATTTTTACCTTCCAGACCTTCTTCTGCAATCAATTCGATCTTAGTGCCATCCAATACCGTTTTCTGATACTGCTGGTTATAAGGCAGAGCCCCAAACTGAGCTCGATAATCTTTGTTGTAGTACTCAATGGAAGTTGGTGAGGCAATGGCCACCCAGTCACGCATCCAGAAACGGGAAGGAACAGCCATTTTCATCAGTTCAAACTTATCTACGGCATTAGTTCCTGAAATAGCTCCTGTTACTACAATCTGCTCATTCTTGATCTTACCAGCAGTGATGTCATTGGAAATGATCTTTAAAAAGCCATCATACATGTCTTTCGGCTCAGTGCCATCATCATCGCGGACACCTTTAAACAAAGCTTCCAGCTGATCATCCTCTTTCAACTGAGCAAAGATCATATCAAAGATCTCAGCCTGGAATGGCATATCCAGTACCGATTCAGGCATCCGGTTTTCCAGTTTGCCCAGGTATGATTTCCAAAGCGCCTCGATGTCTTCTTCATCAAATTCCAGATCCACTTTATTGGGTTTTACATACCCATAGCGAGGATCAGGACGCAATGCATCTTCCTTCGGATCAAAGGTGGAATCTTTCTTACTTGGACGGGCAATGCGCTGCATTTTCAGACGGTTCATTAATACCCGATCCAATACACCTGGCACCAGTGACACATACGAGAAAAAACTACGGTCATCTTTAAGGACCATACGAAGCACTTCCGGATTTTCTACCAGGTGCTGCTTCAATTCGGCTGCTACAGCCGAAAAATCTAAACTTTTTGACATTACAATTCGATAGTTGTAGTAAAAGAAATAAGAAAGGACTGGAGAAAGGTATAACCGTTTAGGCTATACCTTTTTTAGCTTTGATGTTTTTGGTTTCATTCAAATGTTCCTGTGCTTTTTGCGCATTGGGAGACAGCTGAGTGGCAGTTTGCGTAATGGTATTTACCAGATCCTGTGTTCCGGAATTGACAACTTGTTGCTCATTGTGCCATTGTTCCAGGCGAGCAATCTCACCCTCTTTTTGTGTAATGGCAGTATCTTTCTGGGCAATCTGAGTATTGAGCTGGTCAACAGTTGCCTGGTGAGTGGCTTTCAGATCAGTGATCTCTTTGTCTTTGGCAGCCAGTTGTGTCTGCAAAGAGCTGATTAGATTGTCTTTTTCGATCAGGGCATTTTCAGCATTAGCTGCCTGGATCTCGGTTACTTCTGCGTCTGCAGACACTTCCTGGCCTCTGTTAAAAAGGGCAGATAATTTTGGGAAACTCATATATGCGTTGGATTTGGGTGACTGAGTAGATGAACTGACATTTTTTCTTGCCAGGGAAGCAGCAATGTTGATGGCATCCTTTATTGTACCGATGCTGTCAGCTAAACCATGTTGTATGGCTTGATTGCCATTGTATACTTTGGCTGTAAACACATCTTCTTTGCCGGATAGCTTTTTGCCACGTCCATCTTTGACAGTTGAGATAAAGGTGTCATTAATGGAATTCAGACGGGCTTTGAACATATCCAATGCTTCAGCACTGAGTGGCTCGGAACTATTACCTAATACCTTGTGAACAGATGCATCGGCTGTGATGTAGGTAACCTTATAGCCTTCTTTGGCTAACCACCCGGATTCATCCAGGTGAGCCACTAACGTACCAATAGAACCCACATAGGATGTGGTTTTGGAAGACATGACTATATGCTGACTTTGGGAAGCTACCCAATACCCAGCTGAAGCAGTCAAGCCATTGACAAAGGTTACGACTGGCTTTGGTGCATTTTTTACTGTATTTCCAAGCACCTCTGTACCATCAACAGCACCACCCGGTGTGTCAGATTCTAAAACGATAGCTCCAACATCGGGATTCTTAAAAGCTTCCTCCAGGGCAGCTACCACACGGGCAGTACTGGTTCCAGCCTGACAAGCTCCTACTTCTTTCAGCATCGTGCCTTTGATCTTGATAACCTGAACAGTTACCGGATTGCCAGCCTGTGAACCGGAATTGTAAGCAGATTGATAAAAGGTAGATTGGTAAGGAGCGGAGCTGCTCTGATGATCATCTTTCTCTGTTGCAAAGAAGTCCTGGAAAGATTTGCCTTCAGCCAGGCGTTTGAGAATGATAGGCTGATAAATATTCAGGTAACGGCTGTCAAGAGCCCAGGCGTTTACAGATAAAAGAATGTCCAGCATATTTTGCTACATGTTTTCAGTGTAGCAAAATTGCTGGACAATAGACAAGTAAAGTAGGACGGAATTTTACATATGAAATTTAGTTCAGACTATAATTCATGGTAATGACTTCTGTCTTTATTTTGGCTGGTGTACCGGGTCTGTTATTCACTGAGATCTTAAATTGCTTTTCGATCTGATTCCAGTTCATTCGTCTTGTAAAACTCTCAAGGATTGGATCGGGATAACTGGAAAGGATAAACTTGCCTTTAATGGTTGAAAGCTTAGTTAATAGTTTTGCGTAGGCCTCCGGAGTATAGCCTGTGTAGTGGCCACAGTCACTTTCAATATAGGGTGGGTCACAATAAAATACAGTTGATTCCGAATCATAGGAATCGATGACTTTCAAAGCGTCCTGGCATTCGATATTTACGTTTTGCAAACGATCTTTATACTCCTTTTGAGTTTGTACCGCTTCCTTTTTTCGGTTATAGGCTTTGGTACTTTGGCCTGCCCGGTCAAAGCGATATCCACCAGCAATCTTGTTTCCAAATGAACTATTGGTTTGAACAAAGACAGCCCATGCCTTTAGGATATCATCTTCTATGGTATCATCCCGATATACTTTTTTCGCGTAAGCATGTTGTGCACGTGAGTGAAAGGTCTCATCCAATACATCGGAGAACTCTTCGAAACGGTATTTGAGTACTTTGTAGAAGGTGATAAGCTGGTGATTCAGATCATTGATTACCTCATGTTTAGAGGATGGCTTTTGCCAGAAAACGGCTCCACCACCAAAAAAGGGTTCTACATAGACTGAGTGCTCAGGAAGTAAGCTAACAATGAAGGAGGCTAATTTTTGTTTGCCTCCATAATACGAGATTGGGGTTTTAGTTTTAACAGTTGTAGTTGACATAAAAAATATAGAAATAAAAAAAGGTTGCAAGAAAGGGTAGAATCTGAAGCCTTAGAGTGGCTTCAGATTCTTGTAATCAATTAAATAGGTATACAGCTCACCAGGTGAGATATCCCACGGATGTGGACAATCCACTACCATTGCACATAATTCAGAGCAAAAGACAGCTTTTTTTGCCTGCTCCCATTTGGGACCATACCAGGAGCCGGTTATGATCTTGATAATTTTCCACCAAAGGATGCTTACATAATCATAGCGTTTGCCAATGGCATCTGTGAGCCAGAGTGGATAATATTCTCCATTCATGAATACAGTTTTACGCCTAGCCCTTAGCTCCCACACAGATCGAGGTGTCATGGTAACTCCTTTACCGAGTGCTTCGACAATCCAATCCTGGCCACCTAATTCAACTAGTAAGGCACAATGATTCCAGTAAGACTGGGTAAGGAGCCGGATCGGGTACCAGACAAACACAGCAGAAAAAAAGGACTTCCATTCAAAGAAGTTATGTACGAAAATGATACTCTTTACTTTCATAGTTATGTAGTAGTTGATTGTTTCAACGGATGATCAGCTGGAAGAGTAGCCAGCCACTCAGGTGTTATGACAAATTGATAGGCAATACTGCTTATTCCCATTCTCCGCTTCATTCCTTCCTCAATCAGTGATTCGATAGCAAACTTTTCAGGGTTTCTTTTATCGAAAGCCCACCAGATCACGGCATCATACTCTCCGATCTTAAACTCTTCCTGGACATTGGCATAAACAGGCTGGTTATAGTCCGTATATGTCTCTCCACTCACCTGATCGGTGACCTGCGCATAAGCTCCAGTAGGCTTTGAAACGGTAACAATGACAGGCTGACCATTTGCATCTATTGTATCTACAGGTGTACCATTGTCGATTAACATGGGTTTTTGATCAACTTCTAAAAATGGTAAACCTGGATTCTCATCTGCTAATGAATAGAAAATGTGAATGAAGTTTTGTTTTCTGTTATGATAAAGTCCATTATAAATGCAATAGCTTTTTACAGCGCCTTCGGTTTTGATGATAATTTCCATAGTTATAATTTTATAGTAGAGTCAAGTATTATAGTCCATATTTTGCCTTTAGTGCTGCGATTTCAGCATTCACAATGGCAGTTGTTGGATTTTGTAAAAGTCTGATTTCACAGATATTTGCATTGGTGTAAACAGAACCCGCAGAGCTTAATCGGGAACCTATATTGTTTAAAACTGTGGGTTGTGTGCCTGGCTCATAAGTACCACCAGACATTGTTCCTGCAACGGACCCTGTTGGACTGTAATAGGTATTAGTTGTTAGTCCTGCTTGCCAATATTCACCATACACACCATAACTGCTATAGATATTTACAGTACTGCTACTTTGTGTGTAGACTGTTTGATTGTCACGATTTGTGTAATACTTGCTATCAGTGTAATTAAAACCCATCTGATTATACACTAAACGTGTAGAATCTCTATCACCGAGTGTAACAAGGGATACACCTGCACTATCTTTTTTTCCTACAACCAAACAAGCATAGGCTCCTAGTTGGCTAAATCGGGTAAACTGCAAAAACTGGTTTGTTGTAAACCTAACAGCGGGATAGCCATTTAACAGACCAGTCACAAATGTGGGTCTGGCTGTTCCTGTATTGCTGGCATTTCTTCCATTTCCGCTCAAATCCTGCCAGCTGTCAATGGTGGCTCCATTGGCATAGGAACTGAGTAATGACTCGGCCTGGAATAAAAGCGCATACTGTACAGCTCCAGTCCGTATATAGCGTGTTGCCATGATTAGTTAGTATTTGCCTGTTAGATTCAAAAGTCCGGAACTTGTAGAGCTGGTAAGGGCAACTGTGATTGTAAGGGTATAATTGCCACTTGTTGCCTGGATATCTGTATTCACATCAGCAAGAGCCGTACGTGCTGTTCCTCCATTGACTTTATAGCTAATCGTTGCCGAATTGATATTACTTGAAGCGACAGATGAGAAAGTGATTTTTTTGGTATAAAGAATATTAGCCGTTAAAACGGTAGGCAAAAACTCAATTTTCAATTCTTCAGCCAGATCATTAAACTGCTTTTGAGTTTTGCCTGCCTGCTGCAAAACTGTGTCAGTGGCTACAATTGGACCTGAAAGGGTAGTATCTAAGCCTGTCAGAGCCGTATTCCGGATAGTCGCTGCAATATTGGTAATAAAGTAAGCTACTTTGCTAAAGCCTAAAATGATAGAGTCAGTTGCTAATAAAGTTCCGCTTACAGATCCCAAACCTGTCAGCAGCTTTCCTATCACCGCACTATTCAATAAAGTAGCATTGGAGGCTGTACCTGTCACTTGTCCTCCCATCGTGGGATCTGAGGTAATAGTTTTATAGGTTCCATCATCGGCCAGGTACTTGGAACCATCTCCACTTGTAATCAATGTCTTTACCTTTGCCAGGATCTTATCCAGTACATGGGCAATCTTGGCAATACCACTTGTCAGAGTGATACCAATGGCAGTGGCATCAGCTGGTGCACTGGGTGAATAATCGCCCTGAGCTGCTGCATTGACTTTGGTTAGATAAGCAGACAAATCAATATCCAGGCTTTCTTTTTCGATTACCTTTTCCCAGGTTGATCCAGACTGAAAATACCGATAAATAGCCCATCCGGATGTAACAGTAGGATCTCCAGTCGCATCAGTCACCCAGATACTTTCCCCATCCTGGAGCGGTGGCGTGGCTGATGCAATCAGTGCATTCCGTGCTGCAATAGTTGCTACAGGTGCTCGGTTAATGGTTGTTACACTGGAAAGACGCTCTTCCAGATATAGTTTAATCTGGTCAATCGACCAGCCCACATCATTCCCACTATCAGCCAGATCATCGAGAATATTCTTCAAAACGGACTTATCCAGTAAACCCGTTTCATCCAGGCCTAATACACCATTGGGTTGGTTGATGAGTTCTATTCCAATTTTTGCCTGCAATTGTTGCAGGATGTACAAAGCTGTGAGTACACTTCCGTCTGGGAGCTGCAGCTGAGTGTCTGTGTTCTGGATATGAGATCCGGATATTTCCTTCCAGGCAGAGCCTTCAGAAGGAGGGATGTTTTGGTTATTATTGATTTTGGATTGCCAGATCTTTTCCTGATAAGTGACCTGTTTGCCAATTCCATAAATAGTTGTATTGATCCAGACAGGTATACCTGCCAGATCTGAAGCAGAAATAGGCAGTTGACTAAGTTTAAGCTTTCCATTTTCCAGATCTGCTTTATTGCCTAACTCATCCAGTAATGTCCCCGTAGAATCAATAATGGAAAAAACCACATCCCGTGCATCTTCCGGAGTGATGGCTTCCATAACATTATCGACAAATCGCGCTGCTGCGAAATCTTTTAATTGTTGACGATTTAGAGGTGTTTGAGGTACTGCCATATAAGGAAAGCATTAAGAACGTAGAAAACCATAGCTGAATCCGGAAGAGAATGCCTTTCTGGGTGGGGGTGTATCTCCTTCGTACATTAAATAAAAAAAGGCTTTATGAATGGAATCGGTTTTAAAACTGAGCTTGTATCCGTTTTTATCAGAAAAGTCGCTACCTGTATCGAGTTCAGAGCTGAACGTAAGAGGAGCCTCCAGAGAGCCGACAAGCTTTGCATTTTTATTGCCATCTACATACTGACAAATACACCGAACGCCAGTCAGCTCCTGGATAGCAAAAGCCAGATCCGGAGCATCTTTTGGAACATATACCTGTATAGCTTGTTTGAAGTATTCTCCATTTGCCTCATCTGTCATTACTTCCGTAAAGCCTCCAGTCACAAACCAGATATCAGCATAGTGCTGTGGATCATACAGCTGGATAGGCTGCTGTATCACATGCGCGACAGATCCAGGGATGGACTTTACATTATAAACAGGATTGATTCTCAGGTAATGGATTCCTCCCAGGTTATGCCCACAATCCAACGGGATATCATTTAGATTGATGCTCATAAAGTTCCTTTACCCTTCCTGCAATAGAGACAATCAATAAACCAAACCAGAGCACACCTATTACCAGCATACTGAAGAAAGCGACGTAAATGGTCTGATGCTTCTTAGGAGCAGCATAAAAGCTATTCTGAAAAATCTTTTTCAGATTTACGAGCACATAGACAAACCCACCGATCAGGTATAGAAACAGATAGATCATAAGTCCTCTTCAGTTAGAAGTGTATAGGAAAACCAATTTGCACGGCCTGTTCGTAGCGATTCATTAACATTAAAAATCAAATGGTCAAAGCTTAGAGGATTAGCTATTACCTGACAACCGGCTGACCATTTATCCACTTGTATGCTTTCAGTCTTTTCATTTGCCCGATGGATGTTGATGCCAAACACACCTGTGTCCAGGCTGGCAGTGGTAAAATCAAGGACATTATTTTTGTTGTTGTCACGGATTACCGTTACTGGCTTACGTTGTACCAGTGCCTCGTATTTGCCCTGGTGTAATCCCAATTGCCAACAGTCTACATACTGACCAGGCTTTAATATGGCTGTTCCCTTGACGTTTCCCGGATTCAATAGCCAATAAGAGCCTGGATCAGTTGTAGCTTTCCACTCCATGTATACCCACTCTTTTCCATTAAAAACACTAAGCGTCACATAGTCATCAAATTTGTTGGGGACAGGGTTGTTCTTGCGGATTCCTATTATGTTCAGGTGAAAGGGTTTACCGTCATCGAACCATCTGTAATTTTTTGATGCTACCGCTTTTTTAAGTAATGAGAGACTATACTGTGCCATATCCTTAGCTTTGAAGTGATGGCACGAAAGTAGAATTACAAACAGGAGGAGAGTAGGACGGTTTTCTATAATGTAAAACGTCCTATGCAATCAGTCAGAATACTGCTGATTCACATAGGACGAAAGTGGCAAATCCTGGGACGGATTCGATCAATTTATTTTTAATCAGGCTACTGCCTGGAATAGAGCAAAATCAGTTCTTTCATTCTGTTTGGCAATCCGATCTTTGTAATCTCTCCAAACCTTCCTCAGTGTATCCATATCATAATGATCCGGATTGATTTCATACTGATCATAAAATCTACGTACAGCTGACCAATCGCTTTGACCAGCTATGACCTGGCCTATCATATAATGAATGAAAGAGTTTTGCATGTACTTCTCCAGGTATTCACCCAGTTCTTTTAACTTCTGATCTGAAACAGTATAATGCTTCAGATCCTGAGGGAGCTGTACTTTGAGCATATACTTTTCCGGTTGCTGGACAAGTCTTGGCTTTACCTGACGGAATGGTTCCTGGTGAACAATCAAACGCATTAATTTACCGATATCGGATGTCTGATGTATTCTGATCGGCTCAGGTCCGAGTGTTTTAATGAGAAAATCCTTGACGTGTGGACGGAGTGGAATAGTAAGGATTTTTGGCATAGCTATAGTTTTTAACCAAAAATACATTTTTGCTATACCGTACGCCTAATCATAATTAGTAAAAATCCTACATTGTTAGTTTACACAGAAGTGAAATAGGCTTTTTTACTAATATTAGTGCGATTTTTCCAGGTTTAAAGGAGGGAGTTCAGTTCTGCTTAGCTTTTCAACCTTTGAAAGAAATAGTTTTTGCTTATCTGTATTGCCATAGATATCATTCCATTCTGCCCATCGTTCACTCCCTAACATTACATAATTTATATCTGTAACCCAGATTCCAACTGTTGCTCCCAGGCCTGGATCGGTACAGATGTGAAGATCAATCAGACCTCCATTATTATCTGATATAGTAAGAATGTGCATAGTCATTAATTATCCCAGAATTTTATACTAAAGCCATTTTGATGATTATCCCTTTTAAACTCGTTGATCATATTTTCTGTTGCCTGATGCATTCCCTTTCCAGCATTATAAAACTCTTTTTCATAATCACGCCAGGAGAAGATTATCTGATCTTGTGGTATGAGATTTAGAATAATACATTTTATTCCAAGTGCCTCCAGAAATTGCATAAGCACAGACCTCTCTCTACTAGAAGGTAGGTAAGCAACCAGAGGCAAACCTTCACTTTCAATCTTCTCTTCCATATCAGGAAACTGTGCAAGTAAAGTTACCATCAGTAAATCTTTACTTGCATTTTGAAAAGGATTTATGCTATCTGATTTCATAATATCATTCGAAATGGGATGGCTTTTACTTCTTCAGATGGTGCTTTGTGTTTCTGCAGCTCCTGGTCAAATTCTTCTTTACGTGGTTCCTCCTCCTCAACAGCAATACGAGTTATATAACAATGAACTTTAATCCCGCTATTTGTCTCACCTTCCCAGATCCGGGCAGGTACATTATTCAGATGAACAATCTTGTCTGTACTCTCTAGTGTGATTTTCATATTAGCCTTTATTTATCAGTTTTAAACACTTTTTACAGGTAACTCTAGCTGGATTGCTATTACTACTTACTGTACATGAATCCCATCTTTTATTGGATTTACAAGGCACTCCTTTATAATGGATTTTCATAAAGGTTCAGATAATTGTATTGATGAGTGTTTAGCTTTCGGGTTCTGTTTGCATCTGCCCACATGAGCATTTAGAGCTGACTGATTTTTAAAATCTAATCGCTGACAGTACTGGCATATGAGCTGATCAGATGAAGCTAATTTTGATTTTACTAAGGGCTTCTTAACAGATTTTGGAAATCTGATCGGCTCAGCTTCTGGATGATCATCTAATACACTTGTTTTTTCCTCAACTGTTATTTGAGTATTCGTCAATTCGTCAGACTTTTCCTGAATCTCTGCTTCTTTAGAACCAAACCAATTGACCACTGAATTATTATAATAGAGTGCAAATAACTCACAGAAGTACCAGAGTAGATAACTACTTAAACCATAGATCACTATTTTGGCAGCCGTAAAGCTCCAATCATAGTCAATAACACGATTAGCTAACAGGTTTACCAGACAGCTCCCCAAGGCTAGAATCATTGCCTGGCGTTTGGCTCCTGCAAGTACGCTCACTAAAACTCCCAATTCAATCCCAATCGCCCAGGTGAAGGCAGCTGTTATTTTCAGATCTAAACCAAAAGCCTTTTGCCAGTCAGGTCCTCCCATGGTAAGTACCAGAGAGAGATTCATAATCTGGTTAAACTGTATACAGGTAATGGCAACAATCAGAATAACTATAAAGAGTATTCTCATCTTCTGGATATAGCTTTTAAATAGTCTTCATACTCTCTTACAGTGGCCTTCAAAGCAGCATTAAAGGATTCCTTTGACATACCATAAAAAGATTCACAAGCTCCTTCCCGGAATGGCTCTGATCCTTCTATAACACTAAATACAACTACATATACCACTCTTTCAGAATCTTTGTATCTAGTTACTGTTTTGCTGATTTCTGTATAGTAGTTGTCTGGACAGTGATAGTCTATCAGATCATATAGATCCTGATCAAGCTCAGGTTTGGTTTCAAAAAACATAAAATACGATTTTGAGACAGTTTTAGTGGGATTTCTCTTTAGGTCCAACCAGGATTGGATCAGGTATCGGGATTTCAAAACCTCTTTTTTTCCATAAATGCAAGACGTGGGGATGGCAATTCACATATAGTTCTTTGGGAGGGTGAAATTGTATCACACATTCATCCTCATCCCAGAATGTATCTTTTACAAAACACATTTCCTCCCAGGAGGGACAACGATTTCCTGCAAATACAGATACGCTTACATGTTCCCATTGCCCAAACTTGTTTGAGCTATCATTGGAAACCATACACTTTAAAAAGATTTCTCCTGCCTTTAATATAAACATTCCATTGTTACCAGCAGAATCATCAGAAGCCATAAATCCAGTTCTAACTCTACAGTCGTTAGGTGGTGTGTTTTTCATAGGTTGTTATAAAATTTTAGAGGATTATCGACCTGTAAAGGGATAATCCGGGTTGTCATACCCGGATTATGTTTAGATCTTAAAATGGAAGATCATCATCTGGATTCGAAGGTAATGGAGGTGTACTGGAACCATTACTGTAGTTGGTTACTTCTGCCACCTGTTGTGTTTCATTGACATGTTGATTCCCTTGCTGCTGTTGTGGCTCTGATTGCTGTACTATACTTTGCCGTTTGTATACATCAATCTTGTATGCTCTTAGGTTAGTAGCAACGCCTTCTTTTTGTGTCTCTCTCGAAACGAACTTACGGCCATCCAGACGGAAAAAGACTTCAATCAAATCCCCTTTTTGAATCTTGTCAACATGAGTGACCTGATTGCCGGATAATTGAAATTCTGGAGTATTGGGATACTGAGCATTTTCAGTCAGATCTACATAGAATTCACGTACAGCAAGATTATTATCTCCGACATAACGAACTGGCTTTGCTCCCAGGAACTTCCCGGTAACAGATAAAGTATTTGAAATCATAAAATAGTGGGGTTAAAAGGTTTATAACTTAGAAATTAAGTTCAATTGAATCAGCCAAACTCATCCTGGGGCTTATAGTGTTTCATAGCCTCATGTTTCCCTAAAAAGAATTCTTTTAATATTTCCTTCAATGGCACATCAAACGGCCTCTTATGCACCATATCCCACAAGCTGCTATACTGGGGTGGTGTGTCAGAGGAGTATTGACTAAGATGTGTAGGGCTGCAAAAGATGATCGTGCAATCTTCCGGATTAACCTTCTGCAAGGTTTCTGGATCAATCATCCGATCCTGATACCCATCCACAGATGACATGACATCCTCTTCATTGGCTGCATTGGCCTCTTCTTCACTTTCTGTTTCTTTATCCAGATTGTTAAAATTCAGCTCTTTGCATTTATAAAAGGCTCCGAAACGGCTATATAGACGCATTCCTTTGGTGTTATCCAGGATCTCCTGGATCAGATCTATATCATATTCATAGATCTTTCCATAATCATCTACCTGGTACTTTTCCAGACACTTGGGTTCAAAGTGGTATTTGATACATTCCAGTACTCCAGCCAGATATTCTTTAATGCTGCTGCGTTTATTCAGTGCCTTTTTCTTACCAGTTTCCCGGTTAACTGTATATAGAGTTTCAAAATGAATACCTGAGTAATCCGATTTATTAGAGGTATTCTGTCTCCAGTGTTGCTCTATTAAACTTCTTACCTTATTGACTGAGCATCCTGGACGAAGTAAGACCAGACTGTGAACGTGGATGTGTAATCCATGCTTATTGTTCTTTTTTACCTCCACACCATATTCACCTGCATACACCTGCTCTTTCCAGAATGGTAGTTTTCTCAGTTTATTAAACTCAGACATCAACTCACGTGCATAAAACCTTTTGCCTTTATAAAGCCCTTCACTATGTGGTACCGTAAGTACTAAGTGACAGGGATGATACTTAGTACGGATCAGCTCCCCTGCATCATCCTTACCTTCCATCAGATACTGATAGTATTTTGATCGTATAATCTGAGCTTTCCGGAAGTTCCAAACCTGATCCAGCCGATGACGTGAATAGATGGCACAAACAGGTATGGCTATATTACTCAACTTCTTTACTGCATAACACATGGTTGTATATCCCAATGCATACCTGAGATTGATAATCTGCTCTACATGGTTGGCTAAAGACTCACCATATTCATCATACATCAGGATTTTTGCCTTTTGCTGATTGAACTCTGACTTTTTAAAAGGCAGGTTGACAATTCCATACTTTTCCAGCCAGGCATCGATATCCTCAATCAATCGGTTATTTTCCTCCTGTTTGTTTTTCATCAGGTAAGCAAACCGATTATTTTTTTGTACTATTTCCGACTCAGTAAATTTTTTCTTTTGCACTCTGCTGATGAGTTTTCTGGCGAGTTTTTCCGCCAGTTGTTTCTATATTTATCTAGTGAGGTATTAAAATGCTGATTTTCAGCGTTTTATATCGAAAATTTAAGGGAATAAATTTTCGGCGTTTTTCAGGTTCTGATGGACCACTTTAGGAGCTCCGGTATTTATCCAATCTTTGTAATCCTTCTGGATCTCGTCCAATATTTTAAGAGCCTCTTCCAGCTCTTCTTCTTTAAGTATCAGATTACCAATCTTAAGAATGCCACCTACCTTCTGTACTTCTTTCAGCAAGGGTTTAAAAACGTTTACAGGAAACGTTTTTAAGAAGGTATGCTTCTGTTTTGTTGTCGGAGTTGCCATAAGGAAAAAAAGGTTTAGGGTAAAGAAATAGTCACGTACGTTTCATTCCGCTTCGCTACATTACACTACCGTGACAGCCGTTTGATTCGCTATTTTGCTCGAGGAGAATTTTGGGCTCCGTTAAGGAAGGGACGGCTAAGTGCCTGCTTATGCGTCCGTCCGTTCTCCCGTCGCATGGGTCGCTACGTTGTTGACACGGCTAAAGTCAGAGCAACGATACTATACCCAAAGTCTTTATAGATAGGCTCATGTATAAGGATCTGAGCTGAGTCGTGAATCAATGATGTGGTAAACGTTGATCAATTGGCTCAACTGTCGCTCCCTGATGGAGTCAGCCTGGCGAGAGGGAATCCGGAGGAGCTTCCGGACTTCAAACAGAACGCGGATGAGTTTCTCATCGTCGTCTGTATAGTGCTGTAACTTGAGACTTAGAGAAGTCTCTTCTGTTTGAAAAAGTAAAGTGACTTTACCTGGTTTTTTAGTAACTTGGCTATCTGTAAGCCTATTGGGAATCTGAGCCATAACTTGGAATTTTAAAAGACTTCGTGCAAAAACATTCAAACAATCCCAACACAATGCGTTGGGATTGTTTATTTTGAGCAGAGTTAATTTGTTCATTTGCCTATCTCAACCCGCTCTTAGCTCATTTACTAACCATTCAAACGCGCTCAATTGAGTCCTCAGCTTTGCCCTTTCTGCCATGCGTTTGATTCTTATCTGAAAGGGTATAGATCCCTTTAGCTCCTCATTGATTATTGCCAGGCGCTCCTGGATCTGTTCCATATCTGCCTGTGCTCTGTGCAGATCACTCATGCAGCTACCTCACTTCCTTTTGTTGAAAGCTCATACTGAAGAAAATCTTTCCTTGCTCTAACCTGACCATATAGCTCCATTGCATTCTGGATCTTTCCCCAGTAACTGGGATTGAGCTTGTTGTTCGGGAAAGCCTTAATGACAATGACCTTTCTTTGAACAGCATTTAAAATCTGGTTTTCCTGAGCTTGAAGCATAAGGATTTGGTTTTCTAATGAAACAGACGTAGTTTTGTCTTCCATTTTGGTAATTGGTTTAGGACACTGGTTAACGAAATGAAATGAGGGGGAGGCTGCTTCCAACAGCTTCTCTTACCTACTTACAACTTAAAAGAGCCTGCTCTTAGGCGTCGAAAATCTAAAGAGCGGCACAAAGAACTTCTCAAGACCCTGGCTCAGCTAGGGTTTTTGTATTTATAAGCTCCTGATATTGGTTCTGGAGCTCTGCTAATTTTCCAATACATAAAAGCATCTGAGAGTCTAACAGCTTTCTAACCTGATCATCACTCTCATGTACGCCTAATCCCATTACTCTTTGTTTGATCTTTACCAAAAGATCCTGGAGCTTATCTATTTCAGCATTTAGCTGATCTATTGCGTCAAAAAAGCTTTCCTGGCTCATAGTTTTAAATGAAAAGGGATAGGATAAAAAGCCAAAGGATAAATACAGCAACAAGGACAATGACTACTCTGGAGTAATAGCCAGGGTGATAACTATCAGGTTGCCGAAAAGAAAAAAGCCCTTTCATCAGTTGACACTTGTGGTTACAGGTTCAACAGATAAAAGGGTATCAAAAATGATTTCAGGAACAGGCCTGGAGAAATGTACACGTAAGCCAAAACCAGCCATACCAGCAGGAATTGTATACACTCGTGTAACTATGATGCCTAATTCATGAAGACTATTATGGAGAGTTGCCAAAGCTCCGGGCGCACAGTCCATATTATTATAAGTTTTGAGACACATATATATAATTAAGGTTTGGGTGCTTGTTTTTCTTTATTCTTCCGATCTTCCAGTTCCTTTTCAATGGCTGCCAGATTGCTCATAAGTTCCTGCCTGTTGCCTACTGTCATCTGTTCAGCATACGTTTTCATTTCCTCTCTCAACTCTTCCAGATCGGGAGTCTGCATTTTTGTAATCCTATCCTGCCAGGACTGAGCAGGCTGTTTGTTTCCATTAACTGATAGTTTCATTATCCTGGAGTTTAGTTAGATGGCTTTGCTACATTTTCACTTAAAGGATTTTCAATGTACACTTCCCACCATGTTCTTTCGATAGTGTCCCATTTGTCGTCTTTCAATCGTAATTCCACATATCTCGGACTTGTGCCAAATTTTGCAGTGAATGCTTCTTTAGCACGAACCCGATTATGTTTGTTCAATCCCTGGTAGAAATCTCTGATGGAAACGGAAGTGGCCATTGCTTGCATAATATTTATATTATTCGCTATATTGCGCCATAGTTCGCTGTGCTTCGTTCTATGATTGTGCAATAATGTGAATAATTAAAACAAAAAGCAAGTAATAAATTTAAAATGTTATGAATGTTGACATCGAAGTGCCTATGTTTATGCGAATTAAGCAGCTAAGAAAGCAGCTTAATTTGACACAGGAGGAGTTTGCGACATCTATTGGAACATCCAGATCTAATTACTCACAATTTGAAACTGGTAAGTCCAATCTAACGCCTGATTCCATTGCCAAGCTTTCATTGAAATACCAAGTAAATGCGAACTGGGTGCTAACAGGGAAGGGGAATGTATTTGAAAGGGATATCTATAGTGAAGATTTAGCAGCAGATGAATCCAGAGCTATGGACAAATTGGTTGATGAAGCCTTATCTTCAAACAATATATCTAGATTACTTGCAAAAGTTGAAGAATCTGATCAAAGCTCTTCTGAAAAAAGTATGGCATATGAGCTTTCTTTATTGAGAAAAGTTTTGGAAAAGCAGGCAGATCTACAAGAAGAAATGAAGCAGATAAAGGCAGAAAGACAATTGCTGTTACAACAAAACGCAATCCAGGCAGAGACAATTAAGCAACTTGTGGGAAAGTCGTCAGCAAGTAATCGTGCCTTACATTCTGGTACTACTCAAAATAGGCAGTATAGAAGAGCTGCATAATTTTTTTTGTAGTGCCAAAATGGATTCGCTTGCTCATCCGTAAAAACGCGGAAATTAGGCTGTATTAGCATATTCTCGACTCCCTACGAGTCCACTTGAGTATCAAAGGGTTATAGCTGTAAAATGCTGTAACCCTTTTTTCTTGCATAACATTTTGCACAACGCTTCTGGTAATGTTGGGTTGTTTTGTCCTTGCCAAAATCAATCCATACTATTTCTTCCTGATACTATATCTCAAGTCAACTGTAACCTTTTTGTGTAGATTGATATCTAAGGATCGATAAGAGGATATTTCGCTGCCAATTTCTGAGATAAAATCTCATTTGTTTTCTTGGTGAACAGAAAAATGCAATCAGGTTACTATGTACGGTTACTCTTTACTGAAGTATAAGTACAGATATGACCACAAAAAGATATTCCTTTTGCTAAACATATCCTGTTGAAGTTTTAAAAGATAGTTAATTTTCATTCATATTTGCTGTACCTTACTCTTTCGCTACCCGTCTGCAAAATAAATACGATGACTCTAGTAATTAAAGACCTTACCAAACAATACACTAAACAGAAAGCAGGATTAATCGATTATTCTATTACCATTGACAAAGGCATTTTAGGGCTATTGGGACCTAATGGGGCTGGTAAGTCAACCTTGATGAAAATTATTGCTACCATCAGCAAACCTACCAAAGGCACTCTATTTCTGGATGGTGAAGATATAGTGAACAATCCCAATTATATCCGTAAGATTCTAGGCTACCTTCCACAGGATTTTGGGGTATATCCCAATCTGAATGCCTATGAGTTTCTGGAATATATCGCAGCAATGAAGGGTGTGGGAGGTGCTGACTTACGAAAACGGATTGATATATTGCTGGATGGCGTGAACTTAACTGCTGATGCGAAACGACCTATTGGGAGTTACTCAGGTGGAATGAAACAGCGAATAGGCATCGCACAAGCATTATTGAATGATCCTAAGGTGCTCATATTAGATGAACCTACAGTTGGACTGGACCCGGAAGAAAGGGTACGGTTTCGGCACCTGCTTACCGACCTGGCTTCAGATTGTATTATCATTCTTTCTTCTCATATCGTGTCAGACATCGAAACGATTGCTGATCAGGTTGCTGTTATGCAGAGTGGTAGATTGATTACAAAAGGTTTTCTTCCTGATATTATCAAACATGCAGAGGGGAAAATATTTGAGGTGCTAATAGACAAGTCAGCTTTGTCTGATTTTAAACTGAAATATCAGGTCATTAGTACGAGTCGGCAAAATGAGTATACCAGAGTACGTTATTTGTGTCAACATGCTGAGGTAGCTCCAAACTCCACGCCTGTAACTGCTACGTTGGAAGATGCTTATTTGTTTTTAACCCCAAATACCAAATAAGCCTGTGAGATACCTATATAGCATTTTAAAAGCTGACTATCTGCAACGCACCCGTAGTTATGCTTTTCTGATTACACTGGCAGTAACTATTTATGTTGCCTACTCCTTTGTGCCCGAACCCACTGCTTCTTATACTACATTGAACATGGTAGGGTACAAACCTATCTATAATGCTGCCTGGGTTGGTTATGTGTCAGCTATAATGACTTCGGTTATGCTATCTTTGTATGGCTACTTTCTGGTAAACAGTGGTATTAAAAAGGATATTGAGACAGAGGTAGGATTAATTATTGCGACTACTCCTATTACCAATTTTGGTTATCTGCTAAGTAAAATGTTGAGTAATTTCATCGTCTTGCTTACCATTACGGGGTGCACCTTTGTAGTGAGTATAGGAATGTTTTTTCTGCGCACAATCGATCAGTCCTTTATCTTTTCAAACTTCATCTTGCCTTATCTGTTTTTTCCGATACCTGCTGTGTTTGTCATATCAGGACTTGCTGTGGCAGGGGAAGTGTTTTTCCGGAAACATGTGTGGATACAATATCTGGTGTTTTTTTTCTTGTTTAGTATGATAATGACAAACACGCAAAATCAATCCAATAATTCTCTGACATATGTTATTGATCCATTCGGCCTTAAATTTGTGCTTACCAGTATTCGGGAGACGGTAGATACCCAGTTCCATACACGAGTTGATGATATTTCATTTGGGTTCATCTTTTCCAAACATAAAAAGCCTTTCCAGACGTTTACCTGGGACGGAGTGCATTGGACTTCTATTTTTTTACTGAGTCGTTTGGTGTGGATGGGGTTGAGCCTTGGATTGGTTTATGTGTCTTCTTTTTTCTTCCATCGGTTTGATTTCCGGCAAGTAGCTGCAAAAAAGAAAATGTTTAGTCACCTGCCTTCAACAGATTCCACTGACATTGTTCCTGTTACCATTAACAGAGCTTCATTGCCCGCATTGGTGACAAATTATAGCATTATACAGTTTATAAAAACAGAATTACTGTTATTACTCAGAAAGGGGAACCGATGGCTCTGGCTCCTGATTGGAGGACTATGGATTAGTATGTTATTTGTCCCACTGGAGATGAGTCATTCTATTTTGCTGCCTATTATATGGTTTTTGCAGGTAAACAGATGG
Organism: Xanthocytophaga flava; assembly: GCF_030068545.1. Classification (NCBI taxonomy): domain Bacteria; kingdom Pseudomonadati; phylum Bacteroidota; class Cytophagia; order Cytophagales; family Rhodocytophagaceae; genus Xanthocytophaga; species Xanthocytophaga flava. Next base: position 257,410 of record NZ_JASJOR010000005.1, read on the forward strand.
TCTGACTTAGCCACAAAAGAGAAAACCAATCGATTGCATTACTTTACGTATTCTTCTTATAAACCATTACAGCGTATGTTGCCTGCTCAGATGCTGGCTGGCATTATCCTGGCAATAAGTTTAGCCCTGCCTGTTATTGGACGCTACCTGATGGCCAAGGATGTGTATGCCATTAGTACTATTCTTGTCGGGGCTGTATTGATTGTTTTGTTATCAGTTTGTCTGGGAATAGTAAGTGGAGGCAAAAAGTTATTTGAGATTTTATTCTTTGTCCTTACCTATGCCATTATAAACAAAGTCCCCATGCTGGATTATTTAGGGGCTGTAGCTCATGATAACTTACCTCTCTATACAGGACATTTACTGGTGATAAGCTTTGTATTGGGGCTCACCAGTTTTCTAGTAAGAAGCTACCAGACAAGACATCTCTAAAAATACCTCAGGGTTTTCATTACGACATAGCATTCTTTGTCTTTTGTACAAAGAATGCTATGTCGTAAAACTATCAGATAGAATTGAGCGATAGTTTATTACCCAATTAAAACAATCAAACGAAAGAGAATCTAATTCGGTAATAAACTATTTTGTTTCTGTGTAATAGTTTTAGTATTATTCCTGAGTAAACTCAATCATGGGTACTATATCCGAAGAGTTAACTCACAAGACAAAGACATTGATGCACATACGATGTTGAAACAAAAGTTTTGTTTGTTTTTTTTCTGTTTTTTTAAGGTACTTACTTCATTGGCCTCTCCACAAACGGGTATCATAAGTCCCCATTTGCCAGAAAGATCGTATTTCAAGGATTCCTTAACAAAACAAGAGGCTAAACTAGATCTTAAAATCCTTAAAACAGCTTTACTTCAGGCTCATCCTGGATTGAACCTATATCAATCTATTCAGGATTTTGAGAGTCAGACTACACAACTGGAACATTCACTGCCAGACAAAATATCCTTGACTTCTTTTTTAGAAGCTCTTTCCAGACTGGTTGCCTCGATCCGTTGCGGACACACAAGTATTGGAATCAGTGAAAACCAAATGCAAAGTATTAACCAAACGGAAACCTTTTTTCCTTTTCCCATAAAGATCATTGAAGGACGGGCATGGATTGATTTGGCATTCAAGATCGATGGTAAGAATCTATTGGGAGCTGAAATTGTATCTATTAATGGAAGAAGTGTCGCCAGTCTCTTAACAAGGCTAGCCTCACTTGTTACTACAGATGGAAATAACAAAACGCTTCCGGATACCTATTTGGAAGATCATTTCTATCTGTATTATCTGCTCTTTGTCGAAAAGTCCAGGCAATTTGATTTAATTCTTGGTGAGCAGGTCCAGGAGGAACATATAGACTCTTCAGGTAGATTTTTTAGACAAAGCGACTCTGCACACATGCAATCTACAAGCCGTACTCTTTATTCTGACTCTATTTTTTTTACTGAGCCTGTTCACATCAGAGGAACCAAGTTGACTCATTGTAGAATTGCATCTGTCAGTAAACAAACAGTAATTGAAAACTACAAAAATCGAGTATCTCTTTCCTTATTTTATAGGCAAACAGGAGATAAAAAGGTGGCAAATATCAACCATACTAGTCCCAGTAATCATCATACAAATCAGACCTGCCTTAACTTACTGAAAGATAAAAAGACGGCCATTCTGACCATCACTAGTTTTGACAATGAGGAACTGAGAAAACAAAACATTCGACTCAAACAGTTTTTAAAAGATTCCTTTGACAAACTAGCCAGCAACAACATTTCTTCGCTGGTGTTGGATATCAGGCAAAATACAGGTGGAGATGAAGGCAATGAAGACCTGCTGCTTTCTTATCTGGTAGATAAACCCTATCGAAAATATCAATCTGTTAGTATCAATCCCCCTGATTATTCCTTTCTTGAGTATACATATCTTGCCAATGGCAGGAAAGCAAGAAAATTTCGTAAATCTCTTCAGAACGAGTTCTCCCTTGATTCCAACCATGTATACACTCGCAAAGATGGTTTTTTCAAACCCACTAAGTTACACAAGCCTACCTTCAAAGGGAATGTCTATGTTTTGATTGGTGGTAGGGTTTTTTCTGGTGCCAGTGAATTTATTACCTTACTGGATCAGAACCGCCAGACGGTTTTCATTGGCCAGGAAAGTGGGGGGAATTATTACGGCAATACTAGCGGTGAGTATATTTCGGTACACTTACTAAATAGTGATTTTGAACTTACCATTCCACTTTGTTTATACAGACTTTCTGTGACTCAAACCGCTATTGGGCAAGATGCAAATACTTTTTCTAATTCCTCAAACACCAAAAACTTACCGAGAGATCATGGTCTTGTCCCTGATTATCAGATTTATCAGACCCTGTCCGATCTGAAAAGCGGAAGAGACACTCTGATTGATTACACCTTACAGCTAATCAGCAAAAAAAGATAATATGAGTTGTTTCAGAATTATTCCCGTGTAAATTCAATCATGGGTATCTTTCTAACAGAGTCAGTATACAACTCCAAACCAGGTAAATAGTTTTCAAAAAGTGTATATAATATGTGAGACCCACGCATACCTTCAATCATAGCAGCCACATCTTCTTCTTTGGTTACTTCACTACGAAGATCTTCCAAATCTTCTGGAGAAATAACATCGCCATCGGTAAGTTCTTTTTCTATATCAAGTTCTTCTCCATAGTCAACTGTTGTACCATCCTGAGAACCTCTTTTCCAGCGTGTTTTCTTACCATTTTGAATCACTACATAGTTATACGCAGTTGAAGTACTACCATAGTTAAGGCTTACAATGTCTGAGTGAGGAAAGACGTTGATTAACGTTTTTTCTGTAACAGAAGCTTCTGTATTTTGTAAGGCGAAGGCAAGAGGTCCGTTTACTACTATAAGCACTCGATTGTAATGTCCTATCCAGAGGATATTATCAAAAAAATCATAGGTTACAGCACCTAGATTTTCCTGACCCGTTCGTTTATAGTTGCCTAAGTTGAGTTTTTGCAGAACAGATTCATAGTCGTCTGTTTCATCAAAGTTGGTTATTAAAACAAGGGCAAGATTATGACTCATAGATACAGCTATAATTTGTGATATGGTGTATTGAATTGTTTATAAGGGTAAATAAAGGTATTGGTTATATGAATAAAAACGAAATGGAAATTCGTCCGGAAGAACACACTAATTGGGACGCAATTACTCAATTGACACAGGCAGCTGATGATCTCGTTGGTGACATGAGAGGCAGGACAGGTGGGAACTGGTTACATAAGTTACTTTTCGAGTTGCTTCTCTGATTAATAGATGAGTGTAAGCTATTGTAAATAGTCTAATGAATTATAGAAAGCAATTTTTTATCAGTGTATATGATAAGATATCCAGTATCCTTCTGGTATATTTTATTGTATCAATTAGTATTTTCCTGTATTTCTCTAAACAGTTAGTGCCTATCCTTAACTGGTCTCAGTGGCTTCTGTTTTTGCTTATTCATACTATAGTTGGTTATAGTATGTGCTATGGTATATCAAGAAGTGAGAATGCAAGATTCAAAAAAATAAGTATGGTCCCTGCTATGCTTATCACTCTGATACTACTCATAGCCTTTCTTATATTCTTGGGAATTATGGTCTTTCTACTTTTAACAGGGGGAGCCTATTTATAGTGATTCATTTGACTATGATAAAGTATTTAAAACAAACATTTGTCACTAAAGAAGATAAGAAAATAGGCTATCTATTCTTGTACCTTTTCCTGCTCTATTTGACTGTTATTCTATCTGTTACGTTGGATTTACATCAGAATATGACAGTAACAAAAGGTTTTAATTTCTTTATTGCTTTGGGTGTAGCAAGTATTCCTGTGTTTCCATTTGACTTGTATGTGTTGAATACTCAAAATGAGCGAATTAAGTTAATTCTAACTATTCCTTGTCTTGTATTCACTTTATTGACTCTATTTGTTGATGGAATGTTATTAATAGGTTTATCTTGGCTGTTGTTCCTTGATAGCTAAGTGATATATCTTCAATATTATTTACTATTATTAAATTATGTTTCAACAAAAATTTTTATCTATAATTGTTTTGCTAGGAGCGTTTTTCTTGGGATCACCTGCTTTTGCTCAGGGGACTGTTAGTGAAATGCAAAGGCAAAGTAAAATAGAGGATGCAGACACCTCTATATATGTTGCAGTTTCAGTCCCTCCAGAATTTCCAGGAGGGTTAAAAGCACTTTATGACTTCTTCAAAGAAAATGTCCAATATCCTGAAGAAGCTAAAAATGCAAAAATTGATGAGATACTTTTTCTTATGTTTGTAGTTGAAAAAGATGGAAGTATTTCGAATCCTACAATTAGGAAAAGACTAGGTTATGGCTGTGATGAGGAAGCACTTCGTGTGTTAAAACTTGTACCAAAATTTAAGCCAGCTATGATGAATGATCAACTTGTTCGCTTTTCTTATACAGTCCCTGTTAGGTTTAGTCCAACGTCTAAGAGAAGGTAACGACTACTGACCTTGCTTGTCCAAACTATAATTGTATCCTTAGTAAATAGAAAGAAAACGAATTTGAGCACTTTGATGCAAGTGTTCAAACTCGTTTTTCTAACTACATATGTTCTACTGAGCCTGATACCGCTTTATGGTAAATGTTTTGCTGGAGGCAGTAGCTGGGTTGTTGATCATCTCCAGGACTTTTGCATTTAGGATATACGTTTTACCTTCGGCTATGGTGGCAGCGGTAGGACCCTCGTATCCAATAGTATCTGTAGCCACAAGAGTAGCTGTTTGCCAGTTATCGGTACTTTTCAGTTCTGAGATCACTCCTGAACTATACCCTACCACATACAGGCTTTCACCCTTTAAAGTGAGTCCGTCAGCACCTTCTATAGGAGCAGGTAATGTTACTTCTGAGACAGACTTATTGCTTAGATTTACTTTCAGGATTTTGCCTGTATTGGTCTTATCAACCAGTAAATACCCTCCCTTATGGAAGACAATTCCATTCAGGTTAAACCCTTCTCCTTTGAATAGTTCGTTTTCCAGGAAAATGCTGGCTTTACCTGACTTATCTATTTTGTAAAGGAAGCCCTGAAAAGATTCAGTTACATAGATATTCTCTGCATCATCTATTGCCAAATCATTCGGAAAAACAGACCCGGTAACTAATGAACTCAGGTCATAAGTTTGCACAAGCCGTTTCTGGCTCAGGTCAATTTTTAATACCTTGGCTACCTTGCCTGTAGTAGCACTGCTGGACTTTGCCCCATTTCCAATATCTCCGGTACATACATAGGCAAAGTTGCCGGACACTTTGATTCCATATGTAGAGATTAGTAAAGGATCATTGACAAGTAGGGTATACTTACCCGTAAAATCTACTGTGCCTATAGTTCCTTGTTTGATAGAGCCTACAACAAATGATTGCGACTGACTATCATAGGCAATTCCTTCCGGATAGAGGGCGTCGCTGGAAAAGGTTAGGGTTGACGGAACTTCTTTGACTGGTTTTTCGTCGTCGTTTTTACAGCTGCCTAACAGAAAAAGAGAAGAGGTAAGCATTATTGTACTGACCACTAAAGACTTAATAACACGTTTCATACGGTTGTTGTTTATGTTGATTAATGATACAAAGTAACAGCAATGCGTCGCTCAGTAACTTGTATGAAATGAGGTATCGTCTGTATATTCGGTGGAAGTTAATGTAAGCAAATAGAAATGAAAACAGAACAGCCTGTCCAGCCTTTTGAGGTGCTCGTTTTTGAAGTAGATGACTGGGAGAACCCTCCGCACAAGCATAATTTCTTTGAATTACTCTGTATTCAGGCAGGCTCTGTTCGGCAACGGATCAATGAACATAGCCGCGAATATCCAAAAGGCCAACTGTTCCTCCTTACTCCTCAGGATAGTCATTCGTTGTATGTAGAAGGACACTCCAAATTCTGCTTTGTGCGATTTAACGAATTGTTTTTTCATGAGCAGAAAAATCCCGCTGAGCAATTGATTTTGAAGGAATGGCTTCAGAAGCTGGAATTTATCTTTCACAACCATAACCAATATGGAGGACCTCTGGTGAAAGATGATAATGATAGTATGATGGTATGTGCATTGATGAGCAATATGCTCAATGAATATACCCGAAAGAGTCCTTACTATCAGGACAACCTGAGGAATACGTTACTGATTATACTGAATATTATAGTCAGGAATGTAGAAAATGAGGTTTCAGCAGAGGTGATTAATAAGCCTTCGGCAGTTGTATTTAATAAGATGGTTAATTACATCCATGCCAATATTCATAATCCTACACTGTTGACTCGTGAACATCTGGCTGAACAGTTTGCTATTTCACCAACCTATATTGGAGAGTATTTTAAAAAGCATACAGGTGAAAGCATTCACCAGCACATTATTCAGTATAAACTCAAACTAGTACAAACACGATTGGAATTCAGTGACCTCACTGTATCCGAGATTGCCTACGAACTGGCGTTTACAGATGAAAGCCATTTGAGTAAATTGTTCAAAAAATATGTAGGCGTTAGTCCAAGAGACTATCGACTTCAGAAGAAAGCAGAGCCTGAGGGTATAAACCTATAGATAAACATAGTATAGGGTGTATTTATCAGATTTGCATAAGTTGTTATAGGGAAGAGCATTGATGTTTGTTTGTGCATACTTAAAGGTAGGTTTTATTTGAGTATAGTTTGTTTCATGATTGGCTCATGCGTATAATTCTATGCAAACGGCAAATGGAAGAAGTGGTTTGGTTTATCTGGAAGAAAATAGTTTTTGCCTGGAGTTCACCGCAAAGTTGCCGATGCGTTGAATACACCGCAAAAAAGTTTTTGCATAGAATTAACCGCAAGTTTTGTGTTTGATCGGAATTCACCGCAAAAAGTTTCATGCGTATAGTTCAGGTCAAAGCAACAACATGACCCTAACTATGTGCAGAGTGAAGCAATTTCAAGCCTATATAAGAAATCCTCTGAACTATGCTGAAAAATTAGCTGATTTTCCCATGCCTTTAAGATCTGTTATAGATACAACAACTGCCATATATATGAATACAAACAATCACTCATTTTATAGCTTGCTGAAAAGTCTCCTTCAACAAATTATTGATCTTATACGAGGCAAGAAGAAATCAAGTACGCAGGATCAGCAAGTTGCACCCACAAATTCCGAAGCAGATTTTACGTTTGTTCAGTATGATGTGGCAGAAACAAGTTATCTGATAGATGCAGGAGAGCAACTAGATGTACAAATATACACTAATGAACAGGATACTTTGCATAGTAATAGTATATCTGATGAGGCAGGAAACAATCCTACAATTGATCACCAGCAACATAGCTCTGAAATGGATCATACCCATAAGATGATGCATGATCACGAAGTAAATACTAATTTTGATACATCTTATAATCACGAGACAACTCATGATTTTGGAACAACGTATGATTCGTTTAGTAATGATGATCACAGCACGAGTCATGATCATGGGATAAGTAATAATTCTGGAACAAATTTCGATTATTGATAGAGTATCCGAAAACGTTGATATGTTAATCACAGAAATAATAATTGTTTATTCCCACAAAGTCGCTACAGAATGGATATAGACTCAATTCTGGATAAAATCTATCAAATACCCGAAAAGTCAAAGAAGGCTTTAAAAGAAAGCGTTGGCAGTGTGAGCTATCCCAAAGGATATATTTTATTAAAAGCAGATAAGGTTGAGTCAAATATCTACTTCATACAGAAAGGTATTGCCAGGGCTTATGCCAGTTTGGAAAATACGGAGATAACGTTCTGGTTTGGAAAGGAAGGAGATACGGTTATTTCCATGAAAAGTTATGTAGCGGATCAGAAAGGATATGAAAATATAGAACTGTTGGAAAAGTCCGATTTGTATGAACTCAATACACAACGACTGAGGCACCTGTTTGATGAAGACATCCATATTGCCAATTGGGGAAGAAAGTTTGCCGAACAGGAATTGGTTAAGACAGAGGAAAGGCTTATCTCCAGACAGTTTAGAACGGCTTTGGAGCGGTATAAAGAATTGATGAAACACAGTCCTGATTTATTGCAGAGAGTACAACTAGGGCATATCGCTTCGTATCTGGGAATCACGCAGGTTACATTAAGCAGAATTCGGGCAGAGCTTAGATAATGTGTTCTCATGATAAATCTCAGTATACAAACAGCGTCTTTCCAAATTTGTTAAATTAAGGTTTTCTCTTTTCTGTTTTTCAAAGCAACCGCCCTTTCTTGTACCATTTTTTTCTGGAAATGAAGAAAGTTTCTGGCACGGTGGACATTCGAACCAGTTACTTTCTATTTAGTTATGTACCTTCTTATCTAACACCAAAAACTGAAAAGCATAGTACAAGTAAACCCCTCGTTGTCCTCCTGAAAGGAACTAGTGACAAGATCGGCGGCCTCTCCTTTTGGAGCATATTCTTTCTCTTAGAAACGAAACATGGCTCTATTTGTCACAAGGTTCTTTCAGAAGGACAAAAAAGGAGAGAGATGTAAGGATGGAGAAACCCTTTCAGGAGAGAACAGAAGGTACAGAGTTTATTTTTCTTACATTTACCACTCTACACTGATGTTCAAATCAGTAGCTTTCTTTTCTTCCAAAAAGCAACACACTGCATTTTTTATCATTTGTAAAATTATTGCTCAATCCGATTTGTGACCTTTGCAGAAAAAACAGCAAAACTATGAATTGGATTATATTGATTGTTGCAGGTATGTTTGAAGTGGTATTTGCTTCCTGTTTGGGGAAAGTGAAGGAGACAGAGGGAGCTGAGATGTATTACTGGTTTGGAGGCTTTCTGGTATCCATGGTGATTAGTCTGGGCTTACTGATGAAAGCAATACAAACCTTGCCCATTGGTACTGCGTATGCTGTATGGACAGGGATTGGAGCAGTGGGTACTGTGCTGGTTGGAATTATTGCCTTTAAAGATCCTGCAAACTTCTGGCGGTTATTTTTTATTTGTACGCTGATTGGCTCTGTGATAGGACTGAAATATGTATCTCATTGATTAGAAGCCATGTGATTGGCAATTTTTCGTATTTTTGGATACAACCAAACGGGGTTCGGCTACTTTTTACTGGATTCTTTCTCTCACCTTTGTCATATCCATCCAACCAGCATGGAACGTGGATATATACAATGTGTGTTATATAGTAATCAAAGCTCTTTCAATGACAATACAAACTTTACCCCTTACACAAAGTACATTTTATTCAGATAGTCCGGAATTGTCGGTTGTACGAGATGGGCTTATCCTAATCCCTGATATAAGTGGCTATTCGGAATTTGTGTCCCAAACAGATATCCGATTAGGACAGTCGATTGTATACCGTTTGCTTTCTGCTATTATTCAGGCTAATGAACTGGATATGAAAATAGCAGAAGTAGAAGGGGATGCTGTCCTTTTCTATAGGTATGGACCGCCTCCTTCTGTCTCTATGATTCTGAAGCAGTTTGAACAAATGCGCAATGCATTTAATGAGGTGTTGTCTCATCTGGAGATAGAACATACAGCCCTGTCCTTAAAGATGATAGCCCATTATGGCACGATCAGTGAATTTAAAATCGGAGGGTTTGTTAAGCTGTATGGCGAGTCTGTTGTTGTTGCCCATCGACTGCTTAAAAACCATATAGAAAGCCATAGTTATGTCGTGATTACAGACGAACTTACACAGGCTGCTACCTTGCCTGCAATACAGACAAACGCATTGATAGATTTGCCTGTCAATAGTGTTCCGGAAAGTAAGTTATGTGAAGTGTATGGCAACCTGAGAGAAGTTTGCTTTTCATATTTCAACTATGAACTGTAAACAGAGTTTGCTTTAGCTTATCTCCCTGTTATACGTTTTATGTTAGCCATAAGGATATGTAGAAGCAGAATTCTGGAAATATAACAGGAATGTATAAGACCATCTGTTAAGGGATGTCAGGAGAGCAAGGTAAATACAGAAACTATGTATAGTGAGCGTAATCGTTAATGATCTGGATATAAGTCAAGAGGAGTAATACGGATAATGGGTAAACATACTCTCAATGCTTAGTAAGAACAAAGTAATTCATCGGCCAGTTTGCTGACATAATTGTTTTTTCCAGACGAAAGCCTGCCTTTTCCAGTACACGTATAGATGCATAGTTATTCCGATTGGCTGTCGCTGTAATCCGGTCTAGATGCAATTGTACGAAGCTGTACTCTACCAGCCCTTTTGCTATTTCAGTAGCATGTCCTTGTCCCCAGTAGTGTTCTTGTAGCCGATAGCCTATGTGGAATTCATTTGTTTCTGCCAAAGGTGTAATGCCAGCAGCGCCTATAAAAAGATTGTTGTTACGTTCTACAACAGCCCAGATACCCAAGCCTGTTCCCGTATGGTAGTTTTGCAGGATTTTGGTAAAGCCTGTTCTTTCTTCTGTCTCTGTTTTTATGTTTCCGTCACCTATCAGCCGCATTACTTCGGGACTTGTATTCATCTGAAATACATTTGTCCAGTCTTCTTCACACATCTCTCTTAGTTGCAGTCTTTCCGTTTCGAACAGTATTTTCATTGGGTGATAGAATTGAGTTTGCAGATAGGATTAGGAAGCAGTGATTCTCCATTTCTTCTTATGTATCTTAAAATCATCCCACCACTGTACTCTGTGTTGTACATATCTTGCTGCTCCATAACACACCACTGCCATGCCCAGCATTACATACGTTACTTCACTTCCATTAATGGCAGAAATAATAGCTCCTCCGGCAGAAATGGCTGAAAATAGATACAATCCGGCAATACCAAATCCTCCTCCTACAGGTTGTTTGGTTTGAACCTGCATTTCTGTAATATCCGCTAGTGCAAAATGGAAGGAAGTGTCTCTGCGAATAGCTTTTATAGATTGTATTGAGTACGCTTTATATTTTCTTGCCTCAGACAAGGTATATTTTTGACCTGTAAGTGTATCCTGATATGAGTCAAGTAATCGTACATTCATATAGAGGCTATCATTTTTTAGCTCAAAGCTGTTAACAGATGAAACAAGATATTTACTGTAGGCTGCATACTTTTTTTTGCGTATGTGAGAATTATAGTCATACCATGACAAAAGCAATGTATGAGTGGTTTTGACTTCCAGGATATGAGCGGCATCTACCTTCTGTATTTTATCTTTTTTAGTCAGTGTGATCTGAGCAGTTGTAAGCAAAGGAAATAGGAAAGCTGATAGTAGAAATAAGTGTCTTTGTTTCATTTAATTAGTTATTAAGTGAATCAAGTTGTAGTTGTAGATATGTAATAAGATTGTGAGATACTGGTTTATAAGCAATATAATGAAAAAGAGTAACTATGTTACAAAGGCATATAAATGAAAATTGTAGATGAGAAAACGCCTTCTGAATTTGCAACGAAAGATTTTGGGTTAGCTTGGGAGGTTTGGGTGACATTCAGGGGGATTAACTTACTGATAACCAGCTAAGGTAAGATGGACAGGATCTTTCGACAAAAACTCTCCCCTGCAGGTGGAAATGATGGGAAACGTATACTATATATACTTTTTTTATAACAAATTATCTAAATATATATAAGAGCTCTTACCCTTCTTACCTAACTACATTTTCAATTAGTTAAGTCTATCCAAAATTTTACCCGCATCTTACCCGAACTTTAACTCTGTTACACCTGGTAACACTTGGTTACATTTGTGGTTACACAGATAAGTCTCTGTAAACAAGGGTAGTTACACGGGTTACCCTTATCTCTCATATACGTGTATATAGTATAATATAATACTATATATAAAAGGGAGTATAGCTATTGCTTTATAGTTCCTGGGAACTTTTGCGAAAAATGGCAAAAATGTGTATCTGGTGTTACTCGTTTCATTATCAGTTTATTATGATGTAACCACAAGTGTAGCCGTCCGTAACTTGCGTAACCTTATTTCAAGGATACTCATTCTGAAAAATAATAGAGCTATTTTTATAAATTACAGTGTCTTCATGAGATGGTGTAGTGATATTTATAATTGTAACATGAAAACTTAATGGATAAACATATAATCACATTAATAGTTAGAGAGCTCTCTATACCACTATTGACTAAAAAAATCTTCTTCCTTTTCTCTCCCTTTCTTCTTTTCTATAGTGCATGTCGCAATAAAACTACGGGTTCTGCTCTACCTGTATCATCAGTTGGTTATGAAAATCCTGCTTATACTTATTTACCAGATAAGAAGTTTGTATTTGAAACCAGGCGAATAAAGGATGGAAGATTATTATGGAAAGACACTATAACATTGCAGGTTTTTGCTGAAAAGCTTAGTAATGCCCCTTCTCAAGATAAAATTACCTGGGCATATTCTGATCGAGTGTCTGTCGTAACGGGAATGATCCAAAATGATACAATGGTTTGGATGCATCCTCCCAGAGAGGGTCGCTATAAGCTGACAGAACTTATTCCTTTTCCATCTATAAAGCTCCCAATACAGACAGGTAAACAGTGGGACTATCAATTGGATGCAGGAGAGCATTATTCGGATTCTAATTCATTAGTATGGAAGGAAGATTTACATTTTGATCAGACCTATGAGATAGAGGGGACAAAAGCTTTTTCGTCAAAATTTGGTCTGATAGACTGTTCCGTTGTGAAAGCTACAGGAGTCTGTAAGTATGGCAAAACACAACTCTATTCACTCTATAACAATCGCTATGGCTTTGTCTACTTGGAAGGTATCCTTCTAAATGGGAGTTCCATCGAGATAGAGTTACTGGATGTTCTGGATACAAAGTGGTCGCAAAATGCATCAGCCCCATCTCTTTAACGAATCCAGTGGAAATACATCATACCAACGGTACTGGCAAAAAGGATATAGGCAATATAACTCAACACAGAGGCAATAACTCCTTTCAGAGTACCCAATAAACGGTTTGCTGGCTGATGAAAATCGATAAGTGACCAGGATAGATAGACAATTGTAAATAGATACAGACAGTAATAAAGGGAAGGGTGAATATAACTTAGAAATATGGCTATAGTAGGAAAAATTGTATAGGTACCTGCTGCATAGAAGGCAAAGACAACGTTTTCGGTGTAGGTAAACTTAGACTTTCGAAAGAAGAGCCAGGAAAAGAATGCCAGGATAAATACCAGGATAAAGAAGAAGTTGTTCAGATTTTCTGAAATAAAGTGTCCAACAGATTCTCCTCTTTGAATGGCTTTGTCTGTAGGTGGTTTGGTGCCCATAGCCTTGTACTGGTTGGCAATAGGATCAAATTTAGTGAGTACCCGAACCAGCAAATGCAAGCCAGCCATAATCAGAAAGTACTGGATAGGAGAGGTGTAGGGTTTGCGTTTTCCTCGTATATATTCTGCACAAAACCGTCCAGGCCGGGTTAGCAACTGCTGTATGGTGTGAAGTAAAGGTAGTTCAAATGTAAATACCTGTGCAATAAAGTCTCCTGCTAGTTCCTTCCCTGTAAAACGACCATTGTTTTCCTGCTGACCACATTGGTCACAAAACAATCCATTAAATGTATGGGTACAGTTCTTACAGACAGGCATAGAGGCTTGTAGATGGATAATTGGTTGATGGAAAATACAACTATTTGTGTGTATTAATGGCAATGACTAAAAGAGAAATATTGAAAATATACCTATTGCCAAGCTACTTTATAAAATCGTATCTTGGCAATAGTGTTTTTTGAAAACATTCTGCAGAGAATCATGCTTTGATTTTCGTAATATTGCAGAATGACACAAACGCTGGAAGACTTTTATCAGGAGAAATTTAACTGGGTGCCCGATACACTCAGAAAGGATATCGGACATTTTAATGTATTCCGTATAGAAGATGTCATAAGCAAAAAAGTTTCCCTGTTGCCTTTTAGTCGCAGAGATTACTTTAAAGTGAGCCTGATCATTGGTAGACGTAAGATTCACTATGCAGATCAGAGCATAGAAATAAAAAAGCAGGCATTGTTGTTTTCCAGTCCACAGATCCCTTATAGTATGGAAATGCTGGATGATCAGCAGACGGGATATATTTCCGTATTTACTTCTGCATTCTTTCATCACTTTGGCAATCCACAAGGCTACAAAGTATTTCAACCGGATGGCAACCATATCTTTGAATTGTCAGACGAAGAATGTGCGAAGACATGTGCTATTTATGAAAAAATGCAGGATGAACTGGTAGCAGACTATCTGGAAAAATACGATGCTTTACGAATTCTGGTATTTGAGCTTCTGCTTGGCGCTATGAAGATGCATCCTGCTCCAAAAATAAAAAAGACAGAACCCAACGCTGCCCAGAGAATAGCTCTTCTATTTCTGGAACTGTTAGAACGCCAGTTTCCTATTGATAACCCAAATCAAAGAGTAGCCTTACATACCCCTGCTGATTTTGCTGGGCAGATGTCTGTCCATGTGAATCATCTGAATAAGGCCTTGCGGGAGACGACCGAAAAAACTACCTCTGATATCATTGCCGAACGCATTTTGCAGGAAGCCAAGATACTTCTGAAAGGTACTCATTGGAACGTTTCAGAAATAGCCTATACACTGGGATTCAATGAGGCTACGCATTTTAATAACTTCTTTAAAAAGCATCTTCAGATAAGCCCAACTCAATTTCGGATTGATTGAATTTCGTAAGCTTTGCTTTGAATTGTATTAGGTGCTCCCCTGTCTGAAGAACTACCTTTGTCATACATAAAACAACTAAATAATGACAACGCGAAAAATAGCATTGGTCACAGGTGGTAGCCGTGGCCTTGGAAAAGACATGGCATTGGCTCTAGCCGGCAAAGGAATAGCTGTAGTACTTACCTACCATTCCAATAAAGCAGAAGCAGATAAGGTAGTGGCTGAGATAACGCAATCAGGCGGTAAGGCTGTAGCGCTACAGTTCGATGTTGCCCAAATATCTGCCTTTGATGGATTTCTACAACAGGTAAAGGAAACATTAAACACAATCTGGTCAACTGATACGTTTGACTTTCTAATCAACAATGCAGGTATTGGAGCCTCTATTCCGATTGATCAGTTAACAGAGGATACCTTTGATGAGTTTGTAAATATCCATTTCAAAGGCGTATTTTTTCTGACACAAAAGGCTTTACGCATGATGAACAACAAGGGAGGTGTGGTATTTATTTCCTCTGGTGCTGCTCGTTTCTATGTTCCCGGTTATGCTGTATATGCAGCTAGTAAAGGAGCCATCGAAGTATTTACCCGATATATTGCCAAAGAATACGGCCAGCGCGGTATTCGGGCTAATGTAGTAGCTCCCGGACCTATCGAAACAGACTTCAATAATGCTACTATCCGAAACAACCCACAGACAAAAAACTTCCTCGCATCACAGACTGCTCTAGGAAGAGTAGGTAATGCTGATGACATTGGTAGTGTAGTTGCCTTTCTGTGCACAGAAGATGCAAAATGGATAAACGGTCAGCGGATAGAAGTTGCTGGTGGAATAAATCTGTAAGAGTCTTGATGTATATGTATATGCCTTATTCTAACGAGGATGAGGTATATACATCTAATACTGAGTATAGTATAACAAAAGAAATGGAAATAATACATAACATACATTTTTTGTAAATGTCTTCTTAATTTTACAGAATAGCTACATTCTATTACTTATGCAAAGCGAAGAGGACGAAGATTTTATTGCTATTCATAATCTGATTGGAAAAAAGATAACCAATATTTACATTCTTTTTGGACTGGTAGATGAGTGGTTGGATACTGCGGAATGTTTTCTTGAAATTGAGAAAGAAATTATAATTGAAATTCCTCCTGGCACTACAGGAAACACATGGATAAAAGAGTTAGACCCAAAGGCACAAAGCATATTTAAGGATTTATCGGATATTCCAGTTTATCATTTAAATAAAGAACAAAAATCGACTCCTTCCTATCCGCAGCAAAAACAGAACGTTTTTAATAGAATACGAGAAAAATTTTTTAGGTATAAAGGCCATAAGAAACAATATGAACCCAATAAAGTAGAAGTTCTGGAGAACAAACTGAAATATATTCAGAATAGGACGATTATTGACTATTTATGGTATAAGGGGGGAGATAGTGGCTGTTTCGAATTAGATAACGGCTATCTTATTACTGAAAAAAGTGTAGCTCCTAGTGGAACCGGGCTAGCTGGCTTGCATTACTATGAGAATGTTGAAGCATTACAAAAAGATAAAAAAACAACTCTCTTTCGGTTCTCTGCCAATAGCTAAGATTCTTATAAATTTATTGGAGTCATCCTATTACTACTATTTTTTCAACTTAACAGATTAGAGTATCAATCTTCTATATGCAGTACTTGTTTGTCATTTTCGGAATGCTCTTGTGTAGTGTTGTTTATGCACAACAAGTTCCTGCTATTATTCTTCAGTTTCAAAGAGCAAATGCCCCCCCTGCTATTCCTGAACCACCTATCTATTCAATAGAATATGTGCAACAAAAGACTGGTGATTATGTAGCTCATTGCTATAGGAAGAATAATAAAAAAGTACAATTGAAGACGGTCTATCATATAGAGAAATCATATATTGGTATAGTGACTCAGTGGCTTGAAAGTTCCTAAAAGAACTTTCCTCTATCTGCACTGAATGTCACTGTTGATGAAATAAAACAAAAAATGAAAGATAGCTCCTATCATCTGCATGCGCCTATTCCTGATGATTCTCTGATTAGGACAGATAAATTTATGTTTTGTCAGCCTTATGTGTTTACCAGGAAGATATCGACCGGAGGATTTCATTTTACTCTGAAGTGGCTAACAGAAACGGGAGTTAGATTACACTACCAGTTTGATTCTAATGCAATGGGAATGGCCGCTTTTCCTTTAGCTAACTACTTGTGTGCTTATACTCTTTTGAGAGATAGGTTACCATCAGGATTTCCAGAGTCGACGTTTTTTTCTAAAAATAATCTGATGGATATTCTACCATATTATTATCAAACAATTGAATGCGAGGGGGGCTATTACAAGGAGTTTATACACAAAAATACAGGACAAACTACCAAGGAAAATAATCTGAGAACTGGATGAAATTATGCAGATTATCCTGAACAGCGAAAACACACCCATTAAATGATTAGATAGTCATTTACATATGCAAAGTGAAGAGGAAAATATACATAGGTTAGTAAGGTCTACTCAGATAGAAAGCATCAATTTGGGATTAGAAATAGCAGAGGCATTATGTGTTGATCTACAAAGATTTAAAGAAGATGTCGAAATATTGGACAAATGGCTCTCTCCATGGGCTTATTTTGGTGAATCGTCGGAAAAAACATTACCAGAAAAGATATATGGAATTAATACACTTGAAGAATTATATATAGAAAAGCAACAAGATATTGTTGTTCCATTGCAGATTGCATATTTACAATCCTTAGAGCAATTAACAATAGAAGAATGTGGTTTACTGGTGCTTCCTCCTGCTATTGGAAAACTAAGTTCACTCAAAATACTTAATCTGCCATCCAATAAACTTAGTACTTTACCTAGAGAAATTGGTTGTCTTACTCAATTAGAAGTATTGAATTTAAATGGAAATAAATTTCAATATTTTCCAAATGAACTTCAGAAGCTGGTGCAATTGAAGGAACTAGATCTGTCTAGAAATAAGATAATGCGCTTCCCCTCATGGATCGGTAAGATGTCAAAACTTACTAAGTTGAATGTTGGAGTAAATAGATTGTTATGCTTACCTGTTGAGATTGGGAGTTTACTAAAATTAGAGACTTTAGATGTTGAAGATAATTACATAGGAAGTATACCTGAGGAGATAAGACATCTGACTTACCTTACTTCCTTGAATATAGCAGAAAATGATCTGAATTCTCTTCCTGCTACGATGAGCAATCTCCATGCTTTACAGATTCTGTGGTTGGGGATAAATCAATTTGTTTCTTTTCCATCTGTGATCACAGAATTAACTCAATTAAAAAAATTAGGTCTCCCAAATAATGCAATTAAGGATATTCCTGAGGAGATTAGGAATTTAAAGGATTTGCAGATTTTGGATTTATCTGAAAATCAGCTTACATATCTGGACGATTGGATTAAAGAGTTGTTATCTTTGGAAGCTTTGAGACTAAAAAAGAATCAATTGCAATATATTTCTCCTGCTATTGGCATACTGAAAAATATTCAGGAACTGGATTTGTCAGAAAATCAGTTACCTAATTTGCCTGATACGATACGTACATTCCCCAAGCTTTCTCGTTTACCATTGTATGGAAACCCAATATCAGACGAAACTTTTGCAGAGATCGAGTCATGGTTTGCAGAAGGTACTGTAAGAACAAAACCAATCCTATACCATGTGCCACGACCAGCTCCAGATGTATACAAACTCAATGATTTGTTCCATTCCGGTAAACTAGAAGAAGTGCGACTAGGTATATCTATTGCGCAGACTCATAACCTTGAATTACAATTCTTTCTGGATGATATCGTTTTACTTTTTGAATGGATGTTTCCTGAAGAACGTATTTTCAGAGTTTATTTTTATGAACAACTGGAACGTGTTTTTGCAATAGATGAACTGGATCTTACCAATTGTGGTCTGACTTTTATCCCAAAACAAATAGAGTATCTCACACACATAAAGAAACTACATTTAGCTAACAATCATATTTATGTTTTACCAACAGAGATAAAAACATTAACCCAACTGGAGTTTATTGATCTGTCGCAGAATCCTGTCACAGATATTGTTCTCATTGAATTACAATCCTGGCTTCCTTATTGCAAAATTATACATTGATGTATTTCAGCATTATGCATTCTAGATGAGAGCACGGTTTATATCCTTATCTTGTCCTAGAACTTTGATTTTAGAAAAAAGCTCTCTCTTTTACCCTCACTGTGCTCCTAAAAGGATCTTCCCACCACACCAAGTCGTGACAGGCATGGTGGGAAATTTCTTTCAGAAGGACAAAAAATAAATACATGTTTTTAGTCGTCAGCACTCTCAAGGATTGTATTATCGAGACGAACTATATAGATATTTTACCAAGAATGAGATTTGCACATAGTATTCTATTATCTGCTTGACTCATGAGAATACTCTGTCAGGAAGCTGTTGAGTAATGTATTTAAGGATTCATTGTTTTAAATCGGCCATCAATTTCAGATCGGGACGCATTTCGTATTTGTTCTGATGTGCCGAAGCCAATTTCTTGTTCGTCAGTGGCTAGTCGCTGAAAGATCGAGTCTGCAAATTCATCAAGATTTACACCAAAGGTATGTAAGCCTATACCTCCCAAATCTGTGTTTACGGCAGGTGGTACTACTTCGATCACATTGATTGCGGTGTCTTTGGCCAGTTGATAACGTAGTGATTGAGTAAATGAATGCAAGGCTGCTTTTGTCGCACAGTAGATCGGTACATTCGCCAGTGCAGCAAATGCCAGCCCGGAAGTGACATTGATAATCACAGCATTGGCTTTGGTTCGTAAGTGAGGTATAAATAAAGTCGATAAATGAATAGGCGCATCCAAATTAATAGCCAGTTCGTTATGAGTAGTTGACCAGTCTTCCTGTAAGTTCGTTAGTGAAAGGCGGCGTTGTATACCCGCATTGTTTACCAACACGTTTACTTCCGGATGCTCTTGTTTTACCCATTCCAGTAGGGCCAGGCGATCACTTTCACTGGCTACATCTGTAACTTTGGTTATCAGTTGTGGATAGTGTTGCTGTACTTCCTGTAACTTGTCTTCCCGACGACCACAAATAATAACCTGACTACCCGCTTTTAAAAATCGTTCCGCAAACGCAAAGCCAATGCCTGAGGCTCCTCCTGTGATCAATACGGTATTTTGAGATAATTTCATATAAATGAAGAGTAAAGTAAAAGATGAATCTTAAAAATAAAGGAAACTTTTATACCTGATCAGAAAAACTCCTATCTGTGTCATGTTATAATCCTTTGATGTATTCTCTTGTGCTGGCATAGATTTAGTACCTTCTTTATTGAAAAATGTCTCACCTAACTATTAGTTATATGCAAAATCAGAGAGATAAAGGTGATTATGGTATTACACCAACAGACGAAGAAAAAGAACGCCTGAGTGGTAAAGACCAGAGTGGTCCTACTGCCTTAAATAACGATAAAAAACAAAATGGTACAGATGAGGAGGAAGGTACTGAAAGAGATTCTGACAATAGGGAAGAGCGGAATAAAGACGCTTCTAAAAAAGTACAGACCCCTTATCAGGAAGGCGGACGCTAATAATAAGCATGTTTATTTACTTCACTGCCCTTATCAGAAATGATAAGGGCTTTTTTATGGTTGTATATATACCTATAAGGGATGAGATGCTATAAATAAAAACATAGGAAATACTTGCATCTTCTGTCTCAGCTTTTGTGATATTTTATTATCTTTCAGTAAACTATGAACAAGCTTTTGGTGTTAATACAAAAGCATAAATTCCCTATAGGAATGTCTGAAAAAATACTGAAGAAACTACAGATACTGGCAGATTCTGCCAAGTATGATGTCTCCTGTTCGTCGAGCGGCAGCAAGCGTAAGAATACCCAGAGATGGCTTGGCAATACCAATGGAATGGGCATATGCCATTCTTTTACAGAAGATGGACGTTGTGTCTCCCTATTAAAAATACTACTCACCAACCATTGTATCTATGATTGTGCCTACTGTGTTTCACGACGCAGCAATGATGTACAGCGAGTTGCTTTTACGGTCGAAGAAGTTGTTTCCCTGACAATGCACTTCTATCGTCGTAATTATATTGAGGGCCTTTTTCTGAGTTCCGGTATTTTTAAGAATTCGGATTATACCATGGAACGGTTGGTACGAATTGCCAAAACACTACGTACCGAACACAAATTCAATGGTTATATTCATCTAAAAACCATTCCGGGTGCCAGCGACGAACTGGTACGTGAAGCTGGTTTGTATGCAGATCGCCTTAGTGTAAATGTTGAGTTACCTACCGAACAGAGTTTGGTCAAGCTGGCACCTGAGAAAAATACGGCTGATATCGTAAAACCTATGTCGTTTATCCGGCATACCATAGAAGAAAATCGTCAGGAGATACAACTCTACAAACATGCGCCAGCATTTGTCCCAGCCGGGCAAAGTACCCAGATGATTATAGGGGCTAGTCCGGAATCAGATTGGCAGATTATGCAACAGGCAGATTCGCTCTATAAGAACTTTCATCTCAAACGGGTATATTATTCAGCGTATGTACCCGTACAGCAGGATCAGCGATTACCTGACTTGCATTCCCTACCACCCGTGCAGCGGGAAAATCGTCTGTATCAGACAGATTGGCTATTGCGATTTTATGGATTCTCTGTCAATGAGATTTTCAACCCATCTGCTCCTAATCTGGAAACAGACGTTGATCCAAAACTCGCATGGGCTTTGCGTAACCTGCATCTGTTTCCAGTTGATATTAACCGGGCTGACTATGAGATGATTCTGCGTATTCCAGGACTTGGCGTTAAATCAGCTAAGAAGATTGTGGCAGGTCGGAAGTTTCATCACCTGACTTTAGATCATTTGCGTCAGTTTGGTGTTGCCTTAAACCGTGCCCGCTATTTTCTGATTTGTATCGGCTGGAATGGATATCGACGCGATTGGAATGCTGCTGAAATCAAACGGCAGATCATAGCAGGCAACGCACAATCTACTCAGTTATCCTTATTTTAACTGGCTGCAAGCATTATATGGTACATTTTGTTTATGATGGTTCGTTCGAGGGACTGCTTACTGCTGTATTTGACGTTTATGAAGGCAAAGCAGAGAGAGCACAACTATTTTCCATAAAAACCTATCAGCCTGATGTTTTTGCCGAACGAAGAGACGTACTTACTGACTCAGTAAAAGCCAATCGTGTTTGGAAAGGTCTTTTCCGAAAATTATCTCCACAGGGTTTGCTGAATGTATATTCTGTGTATTTATCTGAAAGGACTGATCGTGAAACTCTTTTACTAGCCTTCTTTCGTCGCGTATTTGCGGAAAGTGTTTCGATTGAAGACGACTTTAGTTCTCCACTCATTGTGCAGATCTCTCAGATTAGCCGACAGATACACCGGGAAAAGCATCGCTTTGAAGCATTTGTTCGTTTCATTCATCTTAAAGGAAATATTTATTTTGCCTCTATCGAACCGGATTTTAATATACTACCTTTAATCGGACCTCATTTTGCGGAACGTTATGCTGATCAGCGATGGATCATTTATGATACGCGGAGACAGTATGGCTTATATTATGATCTACAGCAGGTACAAGAGGTGTATTTTGAGGCTGTTCCTGATAGTTCGGTATTGGATCTGCCTTCGGATCAGGTAGAAGAAGACGAGGCTTTAATGCAGCAACTCTGGCAAGTGTATTTTCAAAGCGTTAATATAGGAGAACGTAAAAATATGAAACTACATCGCAAGCACTTACCTATACGCTATTGGAAGTATTTAACTGAAAAGAAGATTTAAGTATAGGTATACGATTAGCTTGTTTTGCCAGATTTCTGTATATGAGATATGTAAAAGTAACTTTTGTTTCTACCTATGATAAGGTGGCAGGCTTTATTCTGTTATACTTTGCCTTATTGTATGGTTTATGGCTTATATCTGCTAAAATACTCTCACTTCCAGGATTTTAAGAATATGGCTTGACATTGCTAGCAATTACTCATATTCCTCTTACCTACTTATTGGCTTATGCAGTCAACAAAAGCGATAACAGAAATATAAAACTACTAACCCTTATCCCACGAATTATGCTTTCTGTTATCTCCTTCGGCCTTGTATGGTTTTTCCTATTCGCTCTTTTAGCTGGCTTATTGATGGCAGATGCTGCTAAGTAAATAAGCACAGATTTTTGTTAGTTAAGCCGTGGATTCGGTTCTGCCCAATGATGATAGTCTGGATAGGTATTATTGAGTTCTCTGACTGAATTGTCTGCTTCATCTTTGGTACAGGTATACGAACCTACAGCAGATATATCACTTGTTTTAGATTTCCAGACAATACGATAGAGATTAGGATTCTCTACATTGAAGTCGATGATAGCTTCTCGTTTCATAGGATCAATTGTTTAGGACTACTAAATAGACCTAAAACTCTGTGCCTGAAGTAGATTATAGAGTTAATCCTCGAAAAGTAAAGAAAATATATAAAGGCTATACCGAATCAGGCTGCTCCTTGTCCAATTCCCTCAACACGTGCTTCTACAGCTTCTTCACTATTGTGGAATAAACGTGAATTTAGCTGAGTACGTAGTT
Source organism: Xanthocytophaga flava (assembly GCF_030068545.1). NCBI lineage: Bacteria > Pseudomonadati > Bacteroidota > Cytophagia > Cytophagales > Rhodocytophagaceae > Xanthocytophaga > Xanthocytophaga flava. Next base: position 280,705 of record NZ_JASJOR010000005.1, read on the forward strand.
CCTGTATAGAGAGGTTATGCATCAGATTGCCACTTTTTACCATTGAGATCTGCCCGGTTTCTTCTGAAACAACTACTACCAGTGCATCCGTCGTTTCGGTAAGTCCAATAGCAGCCCGATGGCGCAGGCCAAATCGAGCTGGAATATCCTGCCGTTCGGATACAGGCAGAATACAGCGGGCCGCACAAATACGGTTATTGGCAATTAATACAGCTCCATCATGTAGAGGACTCACTTTGCTGAAAATAGAGACCAGCAATCGTTTGGAGATAGCCGCATCCAGTAAGTCGCCTGAATCTGCATATAGTTTCAGATCTGCGCGTTGCTCGAATACAAGTAATGCCCCTGTCTGTGAAGAAGAAAGTGTTTTTACGGCATCCACAATAGGTACAATGTCCATTCTTCTGTGGATAGTCAGATTCTGACGCAGGCGATTCAGTATAATGTTCTCGTTATTAAATACAGTAGTTTGACCTATCAACAACAGAAATTTCCGTATCTCCTGCTGAAACAAAATTAATACGGCGATGACACCTACACCCATAAACTGTCCCAGAATCTCTGTCAGAAGCTTCATTTCCATGGCTTTCACCAGCAGATAAAAGAAGTACACAGACAGAAATCCCAGAAAGATAGTAATAGCTACACTTCCTTTCAGTAATCGATATAGTTGGTACAACAGGAAGGCTACCAGTGCGATGTCCAATGCATCCACCCAGGTAATTTCCAAGAATCCTATTGCAAATCCAAGCATATCCTTTTGTTACTGATTTAGTGTAAATCAGATTTTTGTGCATTTGCAAAAAGTAAGCCTGATTAGGAATACCAGCTTAGCTTTAGCTACTCGCCATTAAGTTATACAATTTTACGGAATCTACCGCTTCCTTTACATCATGTACCCGCAATAATTGTGCTCCTTTGCTCAATGCGAGTGTATTTAGTACGGTAGTACCATTTAAAGATTCTTCTGGTGTTATATTTAATCTTTTATAAATCATTGATTTTCTGGATATCCCCACCAGCATAGGCAACTCCAGTATGTGAAAATGTTCCAGATTTTTTAACAAAAAATAATTTTGTTCAATGGTCTTGGCAAATCCAAAACCAACGTCCAGTATCACATCCTTTATACCAGATTTGCGTATCATGTGCAATCGGGTGATAAAAAATGTCAGCATTTCGCTAAGCATATCTGTATATTGTGTCAGCTGCGTCATGGTTTGCGGTGTGCCTTTACTATGCATAAGGATATAAGGAACATCCAATCGGGACACTGTTTCAAACATGCGTTCGTCAGCTCCTCCTGAAACATCATTAACCATGACAGCTCCGGCTCGTACGGCGGTCTCAGCTACACTTGCCCGAAATGTATCTACCGATACGATAGCTTCGGGAAAATGTTTCACAATGGCCTCAATTACAGGTGCTACCCGATCTGCTTCTTCCTGTTCCTCAACCTCTGCCGCACCTGGTCGGGTTGAATACCCGCCAATATCCAGAATGGATGCCCCGTCGGATAACATCCGTTCAGCCCGATGCAAGGCTGCATCTGTAGACGACATCCTGCTATTGGCATAAAATGAATCCGGAGTACTATTGATAATTCCCATTACTACGGGCTGTTCCAGTGTCCAGAGCCTTCCGCGTAGGTTAAAAGTTTTCTTTGTGCGAAATAAAAGGTTTTTTGCTTCCAAAAGATATTATTTTTGTGCCAGTAGTACTCTGGATGTCGTTATACAATAAGGTAACTTTCCTGGTTTCAAATTAGTTTTTGAAACAGCGGTTTATTGTTAATAAACTTTAGAGAAATAAAATAAACACTTGTCCATCAAATTTTTATAAATAAATATTTTTTCAGGACGATGGATAATCCTGTTTACCTGGAAAAAATAGATACTGATCATTTCGCTTATTATTCGATTCATGTCTGACAAAACCATTAATGAATACCAGCAGGTAATGCAACGCTGCAAGGATGTCTTTGCCAAGAAAACCCGTGATTATGGCACTGCCTGGCGTATACTCCGTCTTCCTTCTATTACCGACCAGATTTTTATTAAGGCACAACGCATTCGTTCTATTCAGGAAAAAGGCACCCAGAAAGTGGCTGATGATATAACCGGAGAGTTTGTTGGCATTATCAACTATTGCCTTATGGCACTTATTCAGATGGAATTACCTGCAGATGCACCTATGGAAATTCCGTATGAAGAACTGGAAAAATACTACGATCAGGAGGTAACAAAGACACTGGACCTGCAAATTAACAAAAACCATGATTATGGAGAGGCATGGCGCGATATGCGGGTAAGCAGCATGACAGATATTATTCTGATGAAGCTATACAGAACCAAGCAAATTGAAGATAATCAGGGTGTAACACTTATCTCAGAAGGAGTAGATGCCAACTATAGGGATATGATTAACTATTCTGTTTTCTGTCTGATTAAACTTTGGTTGTAAGCATAAAGCTTTCTACTAATATTCCTTGTTCATCCAACGATTGGTCGTTCGCCCCATGTTGGTGTTATCACCAACATGAATATGGGAAACAACTTGTTGGTGATAACACCAACAACGGGTAGAAATCATGATTTTGAGAGTAAAACTATCTGTGTCTGTTATTTACCTGTTGTACTATTGACAAATTATATACATGAAACTTATTAATAACCTTATCCGCATTTTTGTTGGCGTACTGTTTATTTTCTCAGGACTGATCAAACTCAATGATCCTGTTGGAACCAAAATTAAGCTGGAAGAGTATTTTGAAGTCTTTGCTGAGGATCTTTCATGGGCAGCAGGCCTTTTTCATTTTCTTATTCCGATGGCATTAGTATTGGCTGTGGTTCTGTGTGTGCTGGAGGTTGTGTTAGGCATAGCACTATTACTTCGGTATCGTCTCAAAAGTACAGTATGGGTGCTGTTAGGTATTATCGTATTCTTTACTTTTCTGACATTCTACTCTGCCTATTTTAACAAGGTAACCGATTGTGGTTGTTTTGGCGATGCTATCAAACTATCACCCTGGCAATCATTTGGAAAGGATATTTTGTTGCTGGTATTGATTCTGGTGCTGTTCTTCCAGCGTAATAAACTTGAGAGTGATGCCTCCCGGCAGACCCGTATGTATGTAGTCATCGCTACTATATTCTGTACACTTATTGGTATCTATGCCATCTTCTATCTGCCTCCTATCGATTTTCTACCGTATAAAGTTGGAGATAATATTGAAGAAAATATGAAGTTACCTCCGGGTGCACAAAGTGATGTATTTGAAATCACCTATACACTGAAAAACAGTAAATCCGGAGAGAGCAAAGAGATGACAGATAAAGAGTATATCTCTACAGAAATATGGAAAGATACAACCTGGCAGATTGCCAAAACATCCGAACCTCGTTTGGTTGTAAAAGGAGTCCGTCCTAAAATCACGGATTTTTCTGTCACTACTCCTGAAGGTGAAGATATTACTGCTCAGATATTCAAAGGAAATAAACTGGTAATTGTAATTCGCGATATCCGAAGTGCAAGTGAAAGCGAACTCAAAAAGATTAGTACTCTGATTCAGGGAGTCAAAGGCAAACCTGTAGAGCCAATGATATTAACTGCAACTGATGGGACTGTGATGGAGGAATATCGCCACGAGTACCAACTGGCGGCTCCTTTCTTTTTTACAGACAATACTGTACTCAAAACTATGGTTCGTACAGATCCCGGAATCTTACTATTAAAAAATGGAACTGTAACAGGGAAGTGGGGTGATTCATCTATTCCAGATGTTGAAAAATTAAAATATTGATTACTAGTGGATTATATTTCTTTATTTTGATTTTATGTAAAACCGGAGGAAATGTTACATACATTTTTCTTCGGTTTTTATATGTCTTATCATTGGACTTTGCCTTCCTTCTTTTTCTATTTTGGTGAAAAGCCCTCCTTTTCTCATATACCTTGTCTCTGTTTTCAGGTAGTTTATCTCCATTTTTGAGAAACAAGTCTATACTCATTTTGCTATATAGTTCTTTTAACTATTTATACAGCCAGTAAGCAATAGTTGCGAAGAGCAGATGGCAACTAATAACTCCTTAAAACTATATACTAATGAAATTCTCTCTGAAAAAACAACATGTATTAGTAGTAGCTCTGATGTTACTTACTACAATCAGCTTTGCACAAAGTTCAACCAATTCAGACAAAAAAGAACCTAAAAAAGGGCAAGGACCTGCCCGTGGTGGTGAAAAAGAAGACAGAGAAAGTGCCTGGATGAAACAAAACCTGAAGCTTACGGATGATCAATATGCGAAAGTAAGCCAGTTAAACAAGGAGTACGAAACCAAAATGCGTCCTGAAGGAGAGGGAAAGAAATCAGGAGAGAAGCTTGGTGAAAAACAAGGCGGAAAGCCTTCTGCTGAAGATCAGAAAAAAATGGAAAAATTCCAGGCTGAAAAAGAAACCAAACTAAAAGGTATCTTAACTGAGCAACAGTGGAATGACTATCAGGCTAAGAAGAAAGATATGCACAAAGGTCATGCTGGTCAGAAGCCAGAAGGACAAGGACAAAGACCAGAAGGTAAAAAGAAACCTGCCGAAAACCAATAATTGTACACCGCCGTCTGCTTTTACATTTTGCCTGAAATCAGAAAGCCTCCTTTACTCTGTAGTGAAGGAGGCTTTCTGGCTTTTGTGTGAAATAGCTATGGTAAAATCCATACAGCTATTGTACCTTTACTAATCAATCAAATGAGTTAATCTTATCAGGTCAGGTAGAAGCATAGCATGACTTCTTGATTCTCGCTGTAAATTTAAAGTTAGCGTATTTTATAACAGATCACATTGGCAAAAGCACGTACCGTTTATTTCTGCCAGAATTGTGGCACGCAGTCGCCCAAATGGTTAGGAAGATGTCCATCCTGTGGGGAATGGAATACATTTGTTGAAGAAGTCGTTCAGAAAGAAGACAAGAATGAAAAGGGCTCCTGGCGTCCTCCTGGAAATACCAAGTTAGCACCTCGTCCACGTGCACTCACAGAAATTACGTATACAGAAGAGCATCGGACACTCACCAAAGATAAAGAACTCAATCGAGTACTGGGAGGAGGTATTGTTCCCGGATCTCTGGTTTTGATTGGTGGTGAGCCTGGTATCGGGAAATCCACCCTTATGCTTCAGATTGCTGTAAGCTTACCTATGCGTGTACTCTATGTATCTGGTGAGGAAAGTGAACAACAAATCAAGATGCGGGCAGAACGGCTAGGGAAAGTAGATCAAAACTGCTTTATTCTGACAGAGACCAATACTCAGAATATATTCAAGCAGATAGAAGAACTGGACCCTGAGGTATTGATTATTGACTCTATTCAAACGTTACAGTCTACCTATATTGAGTCAGCAGCCGGAAGTGTAAGTCAGGTTCGTGAATGTGCGGCAGAGTTGCTTAAATATGCTAAAGAAAGCGGAACACCTGTATTTATGATTGGCCATATCACTAAAGAGGGAACCTTAGCGGGGCCAAAGGTATTGGAGCATATGGTAGATACTGTGTTACAGTTTGAAGGAGACCGCCATCTGGCTTACCGCATCTTACGTACTACCAAAAACCGTTTTGGCAGTACTTCCGAACTGGGTATCTATGAGATGATAGGTAATGGATTGCGTGAAGTATCCAACCCTTCCGAAATCCTGATTTCTCAACGTGATGAAGAGTTAAGTGGTATTACTATTGGCGCTATGCTGGAAGGCAACAGACCCCTGTTGATTGAGATTCAGTCACTGGTGAGCCCTGCTACCTATGGAACGCCTCAACGCAGTAGTACAGGGTTTGATACCAAGCGTTTGCAGATGCTACTAGCCGTATTAGAAAAGAGGGGAGGATTTAAGTTAGGCACGCAAGACATATTTCTGAATATTGCTGGAGGCTTAAAAGTAGAAGATCCTGCTATCGATCTTGCTATATGTGCTTCTATTGTTTCCTCTTATGAAGATCTTACCCTCTCTCCCAAAATTTGTTTTGCAGCAGAAGTTGGGTTAGGGGGGGAGGTGCGGGCTGTTAACCGTATCGAAAATCGTATTGCAGAAGCTGCCAAGCTAGGCTTTCAGGAAATCTATATTTCCAAGTATAACCTGAAAGGTTTGAATCTTGAAAACTTCGATATTCATGTACATGCCGTCTCTCGCCTTGACGAATTGTTTCTTCGGTTATTTAAATAGACAGAAGCCGGTACCACTGCCGGCTTTTGTTTTTATTGTATTTTCTCGATCTTGGAAGAGTGACTTTATTAATATGAGTAGAATGAAGTTAAGATCAAGCATTTCACTAATTCTGGTATTACTTAGCCTTATCAATTGCACTGACAGCTCAGAGGCGCAGGTACGCATTGAAAAACGGAAGATTAAGAACGGTAATGTCTATACATTTTTCTATCCACAAAATTGTTCTATAGTATTAGCTACTCAACGACCTGATCCACAGAATAAAAAGTATGTCTTTAGTGTAGCTGCTGCCTATACGGATTTGCAAACCACTCAACCGTTGGATTTATTGGTTCATAATGGAAAAGTTCTTCAGACTAATGCCAGAGTGGGTTTTCTGGATGGAGTACTAACCTTTATAAACAACACAATTTCTATTTCGCATATTGCAAAAGGACAATCTCCTACTGCTGCACAAATTGAAGACGTAAGAGAGAGAAAGGGTACTCTTTTGTTGCAGGAGTTGTTAGTCTATGATGGTAAAAACCTAAAAGGAGGAGGAGGGAGTATATTTCAACGAAGGGCTTTGGTTGAATTAAAAGATCATCGTTTCGCTGTCATAGAGAGTATCTCAGACTATGTAACAATGAAGCAGTTTGGAGATGATCTGATCGAAATGGGGGCCTGGAAGGCTATTTATCTGGATATGGGTGATTGGGACGAAGGTTGGTACAAAACAAATGGCAAAGTAGTTAAGATTGGTAATAGACGATCACAAACTGCCAGACAATCTAATTGGCTGGTATTTGCCAAGCCAACATCCCAATAATGTGTTTCACCAAGGTTACCATTTCTTGTTTTTTCCATAAACCAAAGATGTTGTCGGTAAGACAATTCTTTACTTTTATTCATCTTAGCTTTTTAAACCATGAAAGTTACACACTTACTTACTTGCCTGTTTTTATGTATCACAAGTGTAGTATTAGCTCAGGACAAATCTGAAGCACTTGCTCAGAAGGTGGCTGATCCGTGGCTAGCCTTAGTCGACAAAGGGCAGTATGCTGAAACCTGGCAGCAAGCCTCTGCTGCATTTAAACAGCAACTTACATCTGATAAATGGAAAGAAGCATTGGTAAGTGCACGTACCCCGTTTGGGAAAGTTGTTAAGCGTACTTTAGGCTCTGCTCAATACACTACTTCATTACCTAATGCTCCGGCAGGAGAATATGTTGTATTGCAATACCAGTCAGCCTTTGAAAATAAGAGTTCCGCAACTGAAACCGTTTTTATGATGAAGGATGCAGATAAACAATGGCGTCCTGTAGGATACTTTATTAAATAATCTGTTTTGCCTGTAGCCCATTCTATTTCTTTATGAGATTTATTTATTGCCTTTTGGTTGTCATTTTATTGGCTTGTACGTCTGATCTCAATCCACAGACGGTAGTAGCTATTCAACCACTTGGTCAATACGATACAGAGCTAACTTCAATTATTGAAAAGGCTATTAAAAAATATTATGGAGTTAAGGTTACAGTGCTAAAGTCGAAGCCTATTCCCAAAAGTCACTTTGTCAATGTCAAATCTCCTCGGTACAGAGCTGATTCTATTATCCATTATCTAAAAGAAACAAGACCTGCTTCTGCAGATTATGTACTAGGATTTACGGATGTAGATGTCTCTGTCACTAAAATAGACGATTTTGGACGAATTAAAGAGCCTATAGAGCGTTACAAAGACTGGGGAGTAATGGGATTGGCTTATTTGTCTGGTCGTTCCTGTGTGGTGTCTACCTTTCGGGTAAGAAGCAATGAAAAGCTACTAAACGAACGTGTCACCAAAGTCACTCTCCACGAACTAGGACATATGCTGGGCTTACCACATTGTGACAATAAAAAGTGTTTTATGACGGACGCTGTGGAGTCTATTAAGACCATTGACAATACTAAACTTGATCTGTGTGAAGCCTGTAAAAAGAAAATTGGTATGCAGAAGTAGACAATGGATCAAAAAAGAAGGGTGTCTTTCTAAAGACACCCTTCTTTTTTGATATAAGTTATAAGAATAGCTCCTAGAACAAAGAAGTTAACAAATCAGGAGCCAATCCAAAAAGAATAGTTAACAATGTTGCCAGCATCAATACTGTACGGTAAATGCCAGGTATCACAACCTGAGTATCTGCATCTGTTTCTACCGCAGGACGCATATACATGGCAATGATAACACGGAAGTAGTAATAGAAACCTACAGCGGACATCAGGATTGCAACAACCATAATCCATACCATATCATTATCAGCTGCACTGGTAAACACAAAGAACTTACCAATAAATCCAGCTGTTAGAGGCATACCTGCCAGAGAGCACATGGCTACTGTATTTACAAAGGCCAGTAAAGGGGCTTTTTTACCCAAACCATTGAATGCTTCGTATTTATCATTAGCAGTTTGCTCTACAATAATCAGTACACCAAACGCGGTGATAGTAGACAAAGCATAAGCCAGTGAATAGAAAATGATTGCTTTCTGAGAATAGGCATTGAACGTAGTGACTGCCATTAACAGGTAACCAGCATGTGATATACTGGAATAGGCCAGCATTCGTTTGAAGCTTGTCTGGTATACAGCAGTGATATTACCAATGATTAATGTTGCAATAGTAGTAATTGCCAGACATACCCACCAGAATCCATACAGATCAGAGAATGATACAGAAAGAATCTTATACAAGGCTGCAAAGCCAGCTGTTTTTACAATAGTAGACATAAATGCTGTAAAAACACTGGGTGCACCATCGTATACATCTGGAGTCCAGAAGTGGAAAGGTGCAATAGACAGTTTAAATAAGATACCTATCAACATAATAGACAGACCCAGATAAAGCATAGGTGAAATATTGCCACTATGACGAACATAGTTCGCAATCATATGCAGGTCAAAACCACCTGTAGCACCATATACAAGAGCTACCCCAAACAATAAAATGCCTGTTGCAAAAGATCCCATTAGAAAATACTTTAGTGCGGCTTCACCCGAACGCAGATTATCTTTGTCGCTACCTGTAAGGATATACATAGAGATAGAAAGGATTTCCAGTCCTACAAACAGCATAATCAGGTTCTCATAGGAAGTCATCATCAGAGCTCCTACCAGTGAAAACAAAAGGATAGCATAGTATTCAGCTGGCTGAGCATTCTCCTGATTAGCATAGTAGCGGGATAAAGGCACAATAAATAAGGCTGCAAGCAATATAATTCCCGAAAAAGCAATCGAAACATTGTCTGTTGACAACATGGTAGGAAATGCACCTGCATAAGGGCTTATTCCATTTTTATCCAGCAATACACCTACAATCGCTGCCAGTATAAACAGAAGAGTTAATGGCATTAAGATCCAGCGGGATTTCAGAAATCCCAGAAAGAGTGTGACTATGCCAGAAATAGATAAAACAATAATTGGAAGCATTATCAATGATTGTGCTATGTTGTGGTTGAGCCGTAATAGGATTCAATCACACGGTTATTGGAATTCGTTTTGATTCAAAGTGATAGTTAAAACTATTTACCTGTGGCAAGTTGTAGTATTTGTATAACAGCCGGCTCAGTCAGTTTTAAGAAGCTTCCAGGAGCAACCCCCATCCAGAATACCAGTACTACCAGAGGAAGCAGTACAGCTGATTCGGTAAGTGTAATATCTGTTACTTTCTCAGTCCAATGATTTTGCTCACCAAACATAACTCCCTGAAACATTTTAAGCATATACACAGCTCCAAAGATAATAGTCAGACCTGCTATAGCTCCATACCAGTGATTGAACTCATATACGCCTGATAGAAGAAGAAACTCACCTACGAATCCGTTAGTAAGAGGCAATGCCACACTGCCCAGCATCAATATCATAAAGAAAACTGTCAGGACAGGCGTATTTTGTGTAATACCTCCCATTCTGTCAATATCACGTGTACGAAGACGGCGTTGAATAATCTCTGCTACGAAGAATAATCCCACTACGTTGATACCATGTGCCAGCATTTGAATAACTGCACCCTGCATACCTTTTAATGTGAGCGAAAACACCCCTGCTGCCATTAAGCCAACGTGCGCAAAAGAAGAGTAGGCTAATAGCTTTTTCAGGTCTTTTTGCTGAATGGCAATAATTGAACCGTAGATAATTCCAATAATAGAAAGAATAATGACTGTAGTACTCCATTGAGCTACACCTGCTGGTACGATAGGCAGTAACCACCGAATAACACCATAAATACCCATTTTTAACATAATCCCTGACAACAACATAGTAGCCGGTGTAGGAGATTCTGTATAGGTATCTGGTTGCCAGGTATGGAATGGGAAAATTGGCATTTTGATAGCAAATGCAATAAATAAAGCCCAGAATACCCAGCTTTGAGTATGAGAATCTAATGCTACTTTGTAAATGTCTGCAATAGCTGATGAATGGCTACCTGGTGTCTGCATATATAGGTATACCAATGCTACCAGCATAAAAAGGCTACCAAAAATGGTATAGATAAAGAACTTGAATGTGATAGCAATTCTTTTTTCTCCACCCCAGATTGCTGCCAGGAAATATACCGGAATAAGAGCCGCTTCCCAGAACAGATAGAATACAAAAGCATCCTGACTGGTAAATACACCTATCAGAGCTGCTTCCATAAGCAATATAAGTGCATAAAAAGCAGATGAGTGATTGTAGGAGTAGCCAAATGTTGAGAGAACAATCAATGGGGTAAGAATAGTGGTCAGCAATACCAGTAACATGCTAATACCATCCATGCCTCCGCTAAAATGAACGCCCATAGAGGCTATCCATGGATAGTCATAGGCAAACTGAGGCGTAACTATATCTGGAGAGAACTGGGTAATGGCAAATAGAGCCACTGCAAGTTCCGCGAGTGCTACTACAAAGGCTATCGTTTTTGTTATCTCCCCTTTGATAAATGGTAGTAACAAAGATGCAATTGCCGGAATTAAAATTAATGAAAGAGTAAGCATCAATAATCGTTTTGTGTTTACACTTTTAACGTAAACCGTTAAAAAATCGAATATTTTTAGTTTAAGTAAGCATTTATGGATTCAGTGTTATCTGAATAGAAAACCCCAGAAATTAACTAATAGAATCACTACAATACCTATAACCATAGCGAATACATAAAATCCTGTTGTTCCTGTCTGGAAACGGCGTGTCAGTGTACTTAATTGCTTAACTAATCTGCCAATTCCATCTACTAACAAATCAATTACATAAAACTCAAATACCTGGTAGAAGAAGTAGGATAAGGCTGATATAGGTTTTACAAACAGCATATCATAAATCTCATCCACATAGTACTTATTGTAAACGATTTTTTGTACTGCAGGAATAGGGTTTCCTTCTTCTACTGGAACTGTATTTTTAGCAACATACATCACGTAGGCAATAATCAATGAAAGTATTGCAACACCTACAGAAACACCCATTAGCATAAATTCTTCAGAGTGAGATAAGTGTGCATGATGGAAAGCTTCCGGACTAGCTTGTTTTGCATTAGCAAACAGGGGTTCCATGAAATTCGCCAGCCAAGCCTGTCCACCAAAAATTTCAGGGAAATTGATAAATCCACCAATAACAGATAACACTGCCAGAATCATTAATGGAAGAGTCATAGAGATTGGAGACTCATGCAGGTGTTCTCTTTGATAATCTGTTCCCCGGAACGTACCATGGAATGTCAGGAAGAACATCCGGAACATATAGAAAGAAGTCATTGCTGCACCTAATACGCCTAATCCCCACATAAGCGGGCTGTGCATATATACATTCATCAGGATCTCATCTTTAGAGAAGAACCCAGATAGTGGCAATACTGCTGTAATAGCAATAGTACCTAACAGGAAGGTAATCCATGTAATCCTCAGGCTTTTGCTCAATCCACCCATATGACGGATATCCTGTTCGTCACTCATAGCATGAATTACACTACCTGCACCCAGGAATAGCAAAGCTTTGAAGAAGGCGTGTGTAATAACATGGAACATAGATGCACTATAAGCCATTACACCCAAGCCCATAAACATATAACCTAACTGACTAACTGTAGAGTAAGCCAGTACTTTCTTAATATCATTCTGAAAGATACCAATTGATGCTGCTAATAAAGCTGTAGCTAATCCAATGATTCCAACCCATTCCAGTGTTGCTGGAGCTAATGTATAGAGGACATTGGAACGAATAACCATATAAATACCTGCTGTAACCATGGTTGCTGCGTGGATCAGTGCTGAAACAGGAGTAGGACCTGCCATGGCATCCGGCAACCAGGTGTACAATGGAATCTGAGCTGATTTACCCATGGCACCCACAAATAGAAATGCTGTAATCATTGTCAGAGTTACCGTATCTACAGAAGCTGCCTGACCAAAGATTTCACTGTATTCAACACTTCCAAAATGGGCAATAATAAGAAAGATACCTAACAAGAACCCAAGATCACCAATCCGGTTCATGACAAATGCCTTGCGGGCTGCATTTCCATAACTTTTGTTTTTGTTCCAGAATCCGATCAGCAAATAGGAACACAATCCTACACCCTCCCAGCCAAAGAACATAATCACGTAGTTGGAACCCATCACTAGCAAAAGCATCGAAAAGATAAACAGATTCAGGAAGGCAAAAAACTTTCCGAATCCTTCATCATGATGCATATATCCACTGGAATATAGATGAATCAATGTTCCTACTCCTGTTACAACCAATAACATCAATAGTGATAACTGATCAATCAGGAAGGAAAAAGAAATATGAAAGTCACCTACAGCCAGCCAGTTAAAAGCTGTCACCGTGATAGGTTGACTATTGTTGCTTAAGAAATAATTGAACGTATAAATAGATAAAAGGAACGATCCTAGTACCGTTGCTGTTCCAACAATACTGGCAAGTCCTTTGCTGATTCTTCGAAAACCTAATCCATTGATGATAAAACCTAGTAAAGGCAACAATGGGATAAGGAGTACAATAGTAGATATATTCATAAGTTAATGTGCTGATAAGGCACAGTACAGATCAATATGCTTGAATAAATTCGAATGAGATGTCAAAGAATGGTTGCTCTTTTTCAGAATATAGAAAGAACATTACCACTTTAATTTGTTTAGGATACCAACGTCCACGCTTTTCAGATTTCTATAAAGCATTACAATAATAGCCAGGCCAACAGAAACCTCTGCCGCAGCTACTACCATAATGAAAAATACGAATATCTGTCCTTGTGGATCTGAACGATATGCTGAAAATGAAGTGAACAACAGGTTTACTGCATTGAGCATAAGTTCAACGCACATCAATACAATCAGGGCATTCCGGCGTATCAGTACACCCACCACTCCAATACAAAAGAGAAAAGTAGCAAAGAAGATATACCAGTTTAGCGGAACGGTTTTAATAACATCAGGTACTTCCATTTATCTAAAGTAATTAATGACAGAAAGAAAGATCTAATTTTGGAAAGTATGTATACTATTAGATTGTAGGCTCACCCGGATCACGTTTACCTAACATAATGGCACCAACCATAGCAACTAGAAATAGAACAGAAGCCAACTCAAAAGGTAATAGGAAATCGCTGAATAATACTTTACCCAGGTTTTCTACCAGACCAATCTGAGAATCAACTTCAGAACCAGGTTGGATATCTGCTTTTAATAAAGCACCTAATAGTACAGCAAGTAATATCAGTCCCGATATTACTGCAGCAAACTTAACGGCAATAGGTTTCTGAACTTCGGTTTCCCTTCGCAGATTAAGAAACATAATCACGAAGAGAAATAATACCATAATAGCACCTGCATAGACAATGATGTTCACTACTGCCAGGAACTGCGCATTTAGCAACAGGTAATGTCCTGATAATGCAAAGAATGTAATAATCAGATAGAGAACACTATGTATAGGATTGCGGGAAAATACAACCATACAGGCACTGATAATTGCAAGAAAAGTTAAGAACCAGAATACGTTTTGTATCATAGAATAAGAAGTCAGAATTCAGAAGACTGTTGTCAGAACCTGTTACAGGCAAATAAACTGCTGTAGAGAAGTTGCTCAACTTCGTAAATGAAAGTAGGCTGCTGTTTACAACCCGCGCAAAAATAATAGGTTTTTTCAAATAGAAACCGCACTGTTAAGAAAACCAGTGCGGTATAAGAAAGTTTTACGTAAGTTTTCAACTTTTTACGCCAGTATATTTCTGAATACCGGTTGTTGCCCGATCATCCATCTTCTCTACCAGTCGGTCTTTTCCAAAAATTACTTGCTCACGGTCAACAAAGGCAGGGGCTATTTTATCAGGTTGCAGAAAGATAGCAGCTTTGGGACAAGCTTCTTCACACAAACCACAGAATATACAACGAAGCATATTGATCTCATATACAGCTGCATATTTCTCTTCTCTGTATAGTTTTTCCTCTCCGGGTTTCCGCTCTGCTGCTGTCATGGATATAGCTTCCGCTGGACATGCAACTGCACATAATCCACAAGCTGTACAACGTTCACGGCCTTGTTCGTCTCTTTTCAGTACGTGTAAACCCCGGAAAATAGAACTGAATGGACGCTGTTCTTCCGGATAATTGATGGTAGCCTTCTTCTTAAAAAAGTGCTTTATCGTAATACCCAGACCTGTAGCAATAGCAGGAATATACAATCGCTCTGCTACTGTCATTGGGCTATTATCAATTTGTTTTGCTCTATTGGTTAACTTCATATCATATGCTAGTTTAACAATTACAGATAAGCTATTTCTGTAACTGAAAGAATTTATAACATTCTATTATCTGGTATATGCCAGGTTATATCTTGTATTTAAGCTCTTTGAGCCCGTAATTCTTTTTTCTGAGATACAGATGCCTGTAGTACTGCAATGCCTATTACTATTAGTACTGCCACCCATGATAGCCATCTCATTTCCAGCAAAATTCCAGCGCCTGTAAGGATTACATTCAGAATAGCTGCAGGAATTAAGCCTTTCCAACCCAGGTTCATCAACTGATCATAACGGAAACGAGGTAATGTCCAGCGTACCCACATAAAGAAGAATATTCCGAAGAGGATTTTTGCGAACATTACAGCAATGCCAATACCTGTAGCAATATTGTGTCCTGTAGCTTCACCCAATGACTTGATTAATTCATTTTGTACTGCATCCATTCCTGGGTAATTAAATCCTCCAAAGAACAGACAGGCTGTAACTGCTGAAGAAGCAAACATGTTTATATATTCTGCAAACAGGTAGAAACCTAATTTCATACTACTATACTCTGTATGGTATCCACCAATCAATTCTGTTTCGCATTCAGGTAAGTCAAATGGCGTACGGTTGCATTCTGCAAAAGCACAAGTAAGGAAAATGATAAATCCCAGAGGTTGATACAATATATTCCAGTTACCACCATGTTGTCCTTCTACAATAGTACGTAAGGACAGAGATCCACTCATTAATATGATAGCAATAATGGAAAGACCCATTGCTAATTCGTAGCTAATGTTTTGAGACGCTGCACGAACCGCACCTAACAGCGAAAACTTGTTGTTAGATGCCCATCCGCCAATCATCAATCCATATACACCCAGTGATACAACACCGAATACATACAGAATACCAATGTTGACTTCGATAGCCTGTACAAGTACCATATTCTCTCCTACAATGAAGCTATCACCAAATGGTATCACGGCACTAGCCATACAGGCTGTTAGCATTGCCAGTGATGGACCAAAGATGAATAACCATTTATTCGCATGTGCAGGAATAAAGTCTTCTTTAAAAAACATTTTACCTGCATCAGCTAGGGGTTGCATCAAACCACCCCAACCAGCCCGGTTAGGGCCCAATCTGTCTTGTATAAATCCAGCTACCTTACGTTCTGCCCAGGTAGAATAGGTTGCAATAAGCAACGTAATTCCAAAAATGGACAATATAATAAGCGCATTAACTATAAGAGGATCCATTTCTATATAATTCAGAAGTGAGATTAAAATGAAAACTGAGGAATTCCATTCAGAATCCTCAAGATATTATTTGCTATCAGGTCTTACTACAATTCCTACAGGCTTCTTTTCTCCTTCTGGCAATTGCACAGGTAGATCATCAATTTGTTTGTATTGCTGAGCTGCTTGTTTGAAACCAAACTCAGGAATAGCTTTTTTCTCATAGTGATTTGCTGAAATCACAGAGTGATGACTTACTTTTGCCGGACCTTCAATAACCCAGTCACTGGTTTTCTTTTTGTCAAAGCGGCAGGTATTGCATATAAATTCTGTAACCTCACCCCACTCGTTTTTACGGCCTGTCACCCGCAACACGTCTTCTCCTTTATACCATAACGTTACTTTGCCACTGCATTTCTCATGTTCACAATCCCGATGAGCTGTTACAGGTTTAGTAAACCAAACACGTTGCTTAAATCGGAATGTTTTATCTGTCAGTGCTCCAACCGGACATACATCAATCATGTTTCCGGAGAAATCATTATCAATAGCTTTACTAATGTATGTACTGATCTCTGCATGATCCCCACGATTCAATACGCCATGTACACGTTTGTTGGTAAGCTGCTCAGCTGTAAATACGCAACGATAGCATAAGATACAGCGGTTCATATGTAGTTGAATATAAGGTCCTATGTCTTCCCGTTCAAATGTACGGCGCTCTTCCTCATAGCGTTGAGTTCCACGACCATGTTCAAAGGCAAAGTCCTGGAGATGACACTCTCCTGCCTGATCACATATTGGACAATCAAGAGGGTGATTAATTAGCAAAAACTCAACTACACCTTTACGAGTTTCCAGTACTTGTTCATTTACCGTATTTTCTACAATCATACCATCCTGGACTGTTGTAATGCAAGAAGGTACCAGTTTAGGCATAGGGCGAGGATCTTTTGCCGAACCTGCGGTTACTTTCACCAGACATGCCCGACACTTTCCTCCTGTTCCTTTCAATGATGTATAATAGCACATTGCAGGAGGAGCTACATGACTTCCAATCTGACGGGCAGCTTGTAAGATCGTAGTTCCTGGTGCTACCTCGACCTCAATATTGTCGATGGTTACTTTGAATAACTGAGGGGCGGTATTTTCCATTGTTTAATTCCTCTTCAGAAATAGTTTCTTCTAAATCAAAAACTTGATAATACAGACATCCTAACCAAGGATAGTATGTCTGAATACTATATTATAGGTACTTTCTTACTAATCTATTAGGCAAACACAGCTTCTTTACGGTATACTGCACCTTTACGGGTCGCTTCTGATGGATTTTTGATATGCCATTCAAATTCATCTCTGAAGTGACGAATAGCAGATCCTACTGGCCAAGCTGCTGCATCTCCCAAAGGACAAATTGTGTTTCCTTCAATCTTTTTCGCTACATCCACCAGCAAATCAATATCATGCATATGTCCATGACCATGCTCAATTCTGTGTAGTACTTTTTCCATCCAGCCTGTACCTTCACGACAAGGGCTACATTGTCCACACGATTCATGGTGATAGAATCGTGTAAAGTTCCAGGTATTACGCACAATACACTGATCTTCATCGAATACAATGAATCCTCCAGAACCAAGCATAGTACCAGTTGCAAAACCACCATCTGATAACGATTCATAACTCATCAGACGAGATTCTCCATTCGCAGTTTTGGTAATGAGGTTGGCTGGCAGAATAGGTACTGACGAACCTCCAGCTACCAATGCCTTCAGTTTCTTACCATTTGCAATACCACCACAATATTGGTCAGAGTACAAGAATTCTTCGACAGATAAGCCTAGTTCAATCTCATAAACTCCCGGGTTATTGATATTACCACATGCTGAAATAAGTTTTGTCCCAGTACTCTTGCCTATACCAATCTTAGCATATTCATCCCCTCCATTGTTAATAATCCAGCTTGTTGCTGCAATAGATTCAACGTTATTTACCACTGTTGGACAGGCATATAGCCCAGAAACAGCAGGAAAAGGCGGTTTGTTACGAGGGTTTCCACGCTTGCCTTCCAGACTTTCCAGTAAGGCTGTTTCTTCTCCACAGATATAGGCACCTCCTCCCGGATGTACATACAGATCGAGGTTATATCCGGAGCCCAGAATGTTTTTTCCCAGTAATCCTTTAGCATAGGCTTCTGCGATAGCTTTTTCCAGAATACGAATGACAAACATCATCTCTCCCCGCACATATATATAGGAAGTATTGGCACCCAGTGCAAAGCTGGATACAATCATTCCTTCAATAAGTGTATGTGGGCTATGCATCATTAAATAACGGTCCTTGAACGTACCGGGCTCTGATTCATCTGCATTACATACCAGATAACGAGGTTTGCCTTCAGGTTTGGCCAGGAATGACCATTTCATACCTGTAGGGAAACCAGCTCCTCCACGTCCACGAAGGCCAGACTTCTTCACTTCTTCTACTATTGCATCAGGTGACATACTGGTCAATGCTTTTTTTACTGCCGTATATCCACCATATTTCATATATGCGTCAATTGGCTTTAGATCTTCTTTGCCAATATGTTCGGTTAGAATTTTAATACCCATGGTCGTTTATATTTATTTCAATAGAAAAAATGAAAGCCTGTAAGGTAATTATACCCATTCTGTCGCAATCAGATTATCTATTTTTTCCGGAGTCAGATTTTCGTAGTAGATATAGTTTCCGTCTTCTTTTTTCAAACGTACCTGTAATACAGGAGCAAATCCACATGCTGCCAGACATTCAACTGTTTTTAGCGTAAACAATCCATCTGTAGTGGTGCCACCTACTTTTGTACCCAGCTTATTTTCCAGATAGTCAATGATGTTTTCTGCACCTCGTAAACAGCAAGGACCTGTGCGGCATACCTCCAGAACATATTTCCCAACAGGTTCAATCTGAAACATAGTATAGAAAGTAGCTACTTCATATACCTCAATGGGTTGAATACTAAGCAAACCCGCTACATAATCCATTACAGGAGCACTTAACCAATTCCACTCGTTTTGTGCAAGGTGCAAAACAGGCAGCAATGCCGATTTTTGGCGACCTTCCGGGTAACGGGCAATGATTTCTTGGGCTTTTTTCAGGGTTTCCGGTGAGAATTCTACTTTTTCCGGTGTGTTTACCTCTGTCATATCTCTGTTTTTAACTGAATTTTTATACTATATTTTATGCATCGAGTTCTCCTGCAATTACATTCAGGCTACTCATAATCACAATAGCGTCAGATAAGGTTGTACCTACACACATTTCCGGATACGCCTGATAGTAGATGAAAGAAGGTCTGCGAAAATGTAAACGATATGGTGCACGCCCGCCATCACTGACCAGATAAAAACCAAGTTCTCCATTTCCACCCTCTACAGAATGATATACCTCTCCAACAGGTGCTTCTATCTCACCCATGATAATCTTGAAATGATAGATAAGGGCTTCCATGCTCCGGTATACTTCTTTCTTTGCAGGAAGATAATATTCCGGGGCATCTGCAAAATATCGGCCTTCCGGCAGCTTATCTATTGCCTGCTGGATAATACGCAGACTTTGCCAGATCTCCTCATTGCGTACCATAAACCGGTCATATGTATCACCAGTAGTACCTACAGGTATATCAAATTCAAAATCTTCATAAGATGAGTATGGGTTCATAACCCGTACATCATAATCAACCCCTGCTGCACGTAAGTTCGGACCTGTAAAACCATAATTTAAGGCTCTTTCAGGTGTTAGTGGACCTACCCCTTCGGTACGATCTCTGAAGATTCTGTTCTTATTGAACATTTTTTCAAATTCCTTCATAACTGGAGGGAACTCCTCTACCCATTTCTTCAACTTTGCAAGAGCTGTGTCGCTTAGATCACGTTCCATTCCTCCAATACGTCCCATATTAGTTGTCAGACGAGCTCCACAAATTTCTTCATAGATTTCATAAATTTTTTCACGTTCCTGGAAGAAATAAAGAAATCCTGTATAGGCTCCTGAGTCCACACCTAGAATAGAATTACAAATCAGGTGATCTGCAATCCGAGCTAGTTCCATGGCTATTACGCGAATATATTGTGCTCGTTTAGGCACCGTAATTCCCAGAAGTTTCTCTACTGTCATATGCCATCCCATATTATTAATAGGAGAGGAGCAGTAGTTCATCCTGTCAGTTAGAGTTGTCAGTTGATAAAAAGGGCGGTGTTCTGCAATTTTTTCAAAAGCTCTGTGTATATAGCCGATAGTAGGTACACCTGACACAATTTTTTCTCCATCCATTGTCAGTACATTCTGGAAGATTCCGTGTGTAGCTGGATGGGTTGGCCCCAGGTTTAGTGTCGTCAATTCATTGACATACTTCGGAGTTTCGGGGTTTTGCTGTAATAAAGGCTGATTTTCAGGTGCCTGTATTTGATTCCCTGTAACTTGTATTTGAGACATCTTTTCTGCAATTAAGTTTTTAATGATTGATTGTACTTGTTTGGCAATATATCAATCATGGAATCCTATCTTCCAAAATGGAAATCCTGTTTGTCACGACGGGTTTGATCTTCCAGCGGATATTCTTTTCGCATTGGAAAGTAATCCATTTCGTCTACATTCAGGATTCGTTTCAGATTAGGATGGCCTTTGAAAATAATTCCGAAGAAATCATATGTTTCACGTTCCATCCAGTTTGCTGTAGCATACAAGCCTGTTGCTGTTGGAATTTCAGGATCTGTGAGAGGAAAGAATACTTTAATGCGGATGCGGATATTGTTTATCAGGCTGTGTACGTGATAAATAACGCCCAATTCATTCCCAATATTGTCCGGATAATGAATACCACAAAGATCAGTCAGAAACTGAATTTGCAATGTCTTATGATTATATAAATACTGGAGCAGGTCTATGATATTTTCACGTTTGGTTGTCAATGTAAGCAAACCATACGGCTCGTGAATATCAAAGATGCTATCGCCATAGCGTCCAGTTAAATCTTCTATAATTTCCTGATGGGTCATTTCAATTTTCGATTTGGTTTTCTTCCTGTTCTGCAGGAAACCCTGCCTGAAAACAGTATTATTTAAAAAGCCAAAACCCTGGCCTGAGTTTTTAGGCTCAAGTCAGGATTTATTTGATGTTGTAAGACGATAATAAGAGTTGGTATTCTTCACTGTTGCGGCGGCGTAAGGATTCATTCCTTGCCAGTTCCTGAATTTGCATTAAGCCTTCCAGTATTTGTTCTGGCCGAGGTGGACAACCAGGTACGTATACATCTACAGGAACTACGCGATCAATACCTTGAAGTACACTATAGGTATCAAAAATCCCTCCACTGGATGCACAAGCACCTACTGCTATTACCCAACGCGGCTCTGCCATCTGTTCATATACCTGTTTTACTATAGGTCCCATCTTCTTGGCGATAGTTCCCATTACCATCAAAAGATCAGCTTGACGGGGAGAGAAGCTGGGACGTTCAGACCCAAAACGGGAAATATCATAATGCGAACCCATTGTCGCCATAAATTCAATACCACAGCACGAAGTAGCGAAAGGCAACGGCCAAAGTGAATTTGCACGTGCCATTCCAATTACTTTGTCAAACGAGGTTGCAAAGAAGCCTGCACCACTATGCCCCTCCGGAGCTTCAACCATTTTTATATCGCTCATATCCGATTAATGCAGTTTACACTTATTTTATAGAGTAAGAAACATACTTTTAAGGACTATCTCAATACTTGTCTGAAAAGTAGTACTTTATTCAATTATAACTATATAGAATAGTAATTTAGAAACCTTATTTTTATTGTTCCCACTTTAAGACTCCTTTTTTTATTACATAGTAGAAGCCTATTAAAAGTAAGCCCATAAACAGGAGCATCTCCCAATAACCTGCCCAACCTAATTTTTCTTTCCCGAAATTTACTGCCCATGGATACATAAATATGATCTCAACATCAAACAAGACAAATAAAATTGCTGTAAGAAAATACTTGATAGAAATAGGTGCACGGGCATCTCCCTGTGATTCAATACCACATTCCCATGTGTCATCTTTAACCTTACTACGGCGATTTGGACCTAAGAGGTGTGTGGCAATCATAGTTACCACTACAAAACCAATAGCTGCTCCTAACTGGATCAGTATTGGCAAATAATCAGAAGGCAAATAGGTATGATTCATGATATGAATTTTTTCTGAAAATTTAAATGAAAAGATGCTTTGACATAGTACAATTCCAATAGGATAGGAAAGTATAGAAGAGTAATCGGAATTGTAAAGCTATTTCAGATGCAAATATAATAGCAAAAGTAAATCTTTAAGGATATTGTGTCTTTAAAATACAATAAAATCTTACTCTTGCATGGTTAGAACTCTATGAATAGTCCTATCGGGGAAAAATATAAGCATAAAAACGCCTTTCTAGAAGAAATAGGTGTTGTCAATTCCCAAAATAATATTTAGTTTTGCAACCCTATTATAAAATAATGACTTACCTTCTGATAACTTTTTATTGAAAATAAAAGTTCGAACAAGAAGATAATCAACAAAAAGATGACTTTTACCTGTAAAATTGGGCGTACAGCTTTTATCTTGTGTTTGATGCTGTTATTTATAGCATCAAGCTCTGTATCCCTTTGGGCAGGAACAGAATCTGTCAAAGTAAACAAGGTCACAACACCTAAAAAGTCAGCAGAGGATTCAGGTCCTGTTATTAAAAAAACAGATGAAGCTGTTGTCCCTGTTTTTACTGTAAAATTATACCAACAGGCTTTCATTATTTTTGAGAGATTTTCCTATATAATCTCAAATGAGAGACCCCGTCATCCCAATACATATCCGATCTTTCGATCAACCTTCTTTGCCAATATCTTCTCCAATACCATTGCTATCAATGCCCCCTGAGTTTTAAGGGGATCTGTGTTTTCAAACCATACATTTTTGTTCAAATTGATTCCAGTTGTGAATTGCTGGAATGCTATGGTTTCAAAGGCCGATTGTGTCTTTGGGTTATTCCTATATCTATTTATTCTTTAAAAATTTATTACTAATTCATACTTTCTTTATGCAAAATAGAGGTCTCATTATTTTCTTAACCATAGCCTTTTCGGTTGTGAGTTTGTATTACCTGTCCTTTACCTTTGTCTCGCGTCAGATAGAGCAGAAAGCAGTAGATTTTGCTACTGTAAATGGAAAGGTAAATGTTTCACGTAAGCAGGCTTATCTGGATTCTATCTGGAATGAAAAGGTTTTTCTCTGGTCTACCTACAAAGAAGTGAAAGAACAGGAGGTAAAACTAGGTTTAGATTTGAAAGGTGGTATGCACGTAACTATGGAAGTGTCTGCTGCTGAAGTAGTCCGTATCCTAGCTGGTAACTCACCTGATCCAAACTTTCAAAAAGCACTGGAATTGGCTCAGAAAGAGCAAATGACTAAACAAGGTAATTTTGTAGATTTCTTCTATGATAATTTCAAGAAGCTATCTCCTAATACACAGTTAGCATCATTCTTTGCAAACAGTTCTAACCAGAGCTCTATTAAATTTAATTCTTCAGATAGAGATGTTGTTAACTATGTAAAGGGCGAACTGGAGAAGACTATTGATTTGTCTTTTGAAGTACTACGTCGTCGGATTGATGCATATGGTGCTGTTCAGCCTAACATTCAGCGTTTACAAGGTACTAATCGCATTCAGATTGAACTTCCTGGAGTTGATGATCCTAAACGTGTACGTAAATTATTACAAGGAGTAGCTAAACTAGAGTTCTATCAGGTATGGGATATGCAGGATTTCTATCCATACTTTATTCAATTGAATGATTATCTGGTAAAACAGGAGAACGCTAAGAAAGATCTTCAAAAGTCTGATAGCGTATTGGCAAAGCTGGATGCAAAAACAAATCCTGGCAAAACAGATACTACTGGTAACGCACTGGCAGACCAATTAGCCAAGGGCAAGGGGGGGGATTCTGCACAGGCTGCTTCCAAAGCAAATGAGAGTTCTACACTAACCAAATTATTTACTATTACACAAGGTGGTTTACTTGTGAATGTAAAAGATACTGTAAAAGTAAATGCATTGTTATCTCGTCCGGAAGTACGTACTATATTTCCTCAGAACCTTTCGTTTATGTATGATAGCAAACCTGCTGAAGCAGATGCTAAGGGTACACAGTTGATTGCTTTGAACATCATTAAAAAAGGTCGTAATCAAGGCGCATTATTAGGTGGAGAAGTTATTACTGCTGCCCGTCCTAATATTGATCCTGTAACAGGAAGGCCAGAAGTATCTATGCAAATGAATGCATCTGGTGCAAAAAGCTGGGCTCGTATTACAGGGCAGAATGTAGGAAAAGCTATTGCAATTGTTCTTGATAATGTGGTTTATTCAGCTCCAAGAGTACAAGGGGAAATTCCTGGAGGAAGTTCTTCCATCTCAGGTAACTTTACCATAGAAGAAGCAAAAGACTTAGCAAACATATTGGTAGCTGGTAAAATGCCAGTACCTACACGTATTGTAGAAGAAGAAGTGGTTGGACCAACTCTGGGACAGGAAGCTATTAATAAAGGGATGCTCTCTATATTTGGTGGCCTTTTGGTTATCATCCTGTTTATGGTTGGCTATTATAGTTCTTCAGGTTGGGTAGCTAACATTGCCGTTTTCCTGAACATCTTAATGATCTTAGGTGTATTAGTACAGTTTGATGCGGTATTGACCTTACCTGGTATTGCCGGTATTGTATTGACAATTGGTATGGCGGTGGATGCAAACGTATTGATCAATGAACGTGTGAAAGATGAATTACGCGCTGGACAGCCATTATTAGCCGCTACAACTGAAGGTTATCGTGCTGCTTCTGTTTCCATTCTTGATGCAAACATTACTACCTTACTGGCCGGTTTTGTGTTGTTATGGTTTGGGGTTGGTCCTGTTAAAGGTTTCGCCTTTACACTGGTGGCTGGTATCTTCACTTCCTTGTTTACATCTGTTCTCGTTACACGCCTAATAATTGATAGTCGTTTACGGAAAGGAAAATCATTTAACTTCTTTACTGGTTTCTCTAAGAACTTGTTCAAGAATGTTAACTATGATTTTGTTTCCAAACGTAAAATTGCTTACATAGTTTCTGCTGTTATTATTGGAGCAGGTATTGTTTCCATGTTTGTACGTGGATTTGATTATGGTGTTGATTTTAAAGGTGGCTGGACATATGTAGTACAGTTTGATAAAGCTGTAACTAGTAGTGAAGTTGATAACTTATTGGAATCTGTATTGCCAAATGCACAAACAGAAGTGAAAGCCTATGGTGGGACTAACTCTCTACAAATAACAACTACTTATTTGATTGAAGACCCTTCAGAAAATGCGGCAGACAAAGTAGAAGCAACAGTGAAGCAAGGATTAGACAAACTGAATGGTAAGTATACTATTTTAAGTACGGCAAAGGTTGGACCTACTGTAGCCACCGATATTAAGCAATCTTCTATCTACTCCATTATTATTGCGATGGGAGCAATCTTTGCTTATATCTGGATTCGATTCCGTAAATGGCAATATGCAATGG
Organism: Xanthocytophaga flava; assembly: GCF_030068545.1. NCBI lineage: Bacteria > Pseudomonadati > Bacteroidota > Cytophagia > Cytophagales > Rhodocytophagaceae > Xanthocytophaga > Xanthocytophaga flava. Next base: position 306,458 of record NZ_JASJOR010000005.1, read on the forward strand.
GTGCTACAATTGCGTTGGTTCACGATACATTGATCATTCTGACTGTATATACTTTGTTTAAAGGAATTCTTCCTTTTTCACTGGATATTGACCAGAACTTTATTGCTGCTGTATTAACGATTGTTGGTTTCTCTGTGAACGATACTGTTGTTGTTTTTGACCGGGTTCGTGAAACGTTTGAACACAATAAAGGCGAGTCTCCTGCCAAAGTAGTAAATCAGGCTTTAAATGAGACCTTCTCCCGTACAGTAATTACCTCAGTAACTGTAGTTGTAGTGGTAATCATTCTGTTACTATTTGGTGGTGAAACAATTCGTGGATTGTCATTCGCTCTATTAATTGGTGTAATTACAGGTTTCTATTCTACTATCTATATCGCTTTACCATTTGTGGTAGATGCGTACCGTGATAATAAGGATACTAAAGAAAAAGAATTGCTTGTTAAATAATTCTCTGTGCTTATTGAAACAACAAATGCCCTATCGTAGATAGGGCATTTGTTGTTTTTTATCATAGTGGAAACTTATTATTGAGCCAAACCTAGTATGAGGAGTACCAAACCTACAATAAGTAGTATTAACCCTAGCAGACCTGTGCCTGGTACAACGAGGAAAATAATCCCCAATGCTAACAGAATAATGCCAATCAAAACTGTATTACTAACAGCTTGTGCCGCGGATGCACTTTTAATCTCTCTAATTTCTTTTGTTTCTTCTACACCTAGCTTATCAAGCTTTTTAGTAAGTTTCTTAGCTGCTATTTGAGCCGCCATCTTTTGAAGTTTACTTGGTGCCTTTACTTCTGTTGAAGCTGATTGTTCTGAAAGCTTGGCAAGCATCTCATTAGCCTTCGCTATTTTTCTGGCTTGTTTAGGTGTTGCGTTTTCTGGAGCAACCAATCGAATCGTTTTTTGAGTTGTATTTTGTGTAGAATGATTTACTACTTTTTCAGTAGTCTTGGATTTAGAAACTTCAGGTAGTATTTCAATATCTCCAATTTGTGCTGCTTGTGCTGGTTGTTGAGTTTTTAACTCATCCTGCGCAAAGGTAGAAAATGGAACAAGTAATAACGCTGAAGCAAAAATTGCATTAGTAAGTAGATACTCTAGCTTTTTCATAAAGAGAAATTTTAGGAAAGTGGTAAAAAATATTAGCCTAAAAATTCTACTAAATAATAATGCCAGTATCTGTAATAAGATAATAGAAATAAGAAAAAGATACTTTAATAGATAGAGAATAGAATGATGGTGTAATAGTAGGTAGCCTACTCAATAAGAAATAGTTCTGCTGTAATTTCATCTGCCAGCAGTTTACCTGATTTCGTCAATTTAAGAATTGAACCTTCACGCTGCAATAAGCCTTTCTGAAAATACTCCTCAAGTAGCAATCCACTGTGTTTATATAAGTCATACTGCCACTTTTGTTGCAGTAGTTCAACATTACATCCCCATCGTGTACGTAAAGTAGTCAACAAATAATCGTTAATCTGTTCTGAAATACTTAGTGTTTCAATAGTATATGGAACGGTTTGTTGATTTATAGCTTGGATATAAGCTGCATTATTAGCAACATTAAATTGTCTACTTGTTCCATTATAAGAGTGTGCTGAAGGACCAATGCCTAAATAATGCTTTTGTAGCCAATAACCACTATTATGGCGTGCATACATACCTTCTTTAGCAAAGTTTGAGATTTCATATTGTTCAAAGCCTGCATTTTCCAAGTATTGCATCATCATCTCAAACTGGAGTGCACTAAACTCTTCGTCAATTGGATTGATCTTTTTTTGTTGAACCCATTTTCCGAAAACTGTCTGTGGTTCAATTGTAAGGCAATATGCTGAGATATGAGAGATATTCAGTGCAGTAGCTTTTGACAAATCATTGAGCCACACAGAATGGTCCTGATGTGGAATGCCATAGATTAAGTCGATAGTTAAGTTTTGAAATCCTTTGTCCTGAGCATGTTTTACACAATTTTCCCCTTCAGGTGCTGTATGTGCCCGATGCATATAGCGTAGGTGAGGGTCATAAAAAGATTGAATACCAATGCTAAGTCTGTTTATAGGTAATTGGGTGAAGTTGGTTAAAGTTTTTGTATCAAGATCATCTGGATTAGCTTCCAGAGTAATCTCTGCATCTGAACTTACAGAGTAATAAGAATATATTGCATCAAAAATTTCGGTAAGTTGTTGAAGTGTTAACAAAGAAGGAGTACCCCCTCCAAAATATATCGTCTCCAGATGAGGTTTGTCTAAGTAGGAAGTTTGCAGCTTCAGTTCCTGTATAATAGCTTTTACCATTGCATCTTTCTTAGTTTGATTGGTTGAAAAGTGAAAGTCGCAATAATAACAGGCTTGCTTACAAAAAGGGATATGGATATAGAGGCCAGACAAGACAGTAATGAATAAGTGTACGTTTGGAAAACTAACACTATAAGTAGAGATAGACGAAAAAAATTCCGTTTTAACAATAAAACCTTGCCAGTTAAATGACAAGGTTTTATTGTTAATGTAATTTATGTTTTGAGAAGTTGATCAATTCCAACGTTCAGGACTTTGCCAGACCACTTTTCCTTCTTTGTTTATATAGGTTTGTTTTCCATTCAGAAGAACACAAGCTAAGCCATTTTTGAAGCTGCTATATTCAAAGAGAGGATCATTAGGAATGTCAAATTTAAAATCAAATAACAATTTACCTGTTTTATCAATAAAGGAGTATGTCGGATCTGGAGTCTGATCATAGAAATAAACTCTGTTTGCAGGTGCATCCTTTTGAATAACAGCTCTGTCTTCATGAAATGGATAAACTTTGAATGCTGGAATATCCAGGATTGTCTTCCCCTTGTTGTCTATCAAATAAAACTTTTTATCATATTTTGAATATGTCCATGCAACTTCATCACTAAAAGGCAGAGCTGTAAATCCAACAGGGATTGTTATCGCTTTCTTGGCATTACGATCTATATAAAATGAACTATTAGATTCTTCCAGCAAACACATTCCACTGGAAAATGATTTATAGTAAAAAGGAGGGGCTGATAGTGTGTCCAGTAAAGATTGGTTATAGGAGCCCTTTATTAAAAATACTCCATTCTTGTCGATAAGTCCTGTTCCCTCTTCATTTTTTACCCAGGCATATCCTTCAGAGAAGGAAGAAAAAGGATAAGTACCCACAGCACCTTTACGTGGGATATAAGAGTTAAATAATGGAGCGACAACAAACTCGCCTTTTTTATTTATGAAACCAACTTTGTGACTTTCAGGATCTTCCACTACAGCTAAACCTTCCTGAAAAGAATGAATAGGCCAGTAAGAACCGTCTGTAACATATGTTTTGGCAAAAAGTTGTTTTCCTGTACTATCAATATAAAATGCTTCAAGGACTTTCTTTTTACGTTGAATAACAGCAGTTACACCTTCACTAAAATCACGTATCAACTCATATATAGGCGGTATAATTTCTTTGCCTTTTGTATTTATGATGCCCCATTTACCATTCTTACGTACCCGTGCCATACCTTCTGCAAATTTCCCTACCCGTTCATAAATAGGCGGAATAACAATTTGTCCATTGCCATTAATAAATCCCCATGTATCTCCTACCCGGATAGGAAATAAGGAGGACATACTTTGTAGTTGAGTCTTGGCCTTGGGAGCATAAACACTAGATGGATTTTCTGTGATGTACCTCTCTATCGTATTTGCAGAAGTAGAACTAGCTACATTCTGTTCATAATATAATTTTTCGTATTGTTTTTTTGCTCTCTCTGCATAAGGGCTATTAGGATAGCTCTTATAGAATTTCTGATATGATTGCCAAGTCTGATCTGATGTCAGGCTTTCATATAGTAATTGTTCATATTTGCTTTTAGCTTCTGGAACTTGTTTGGCTGATGGATATTTGATATAAAAGTTCTGATAAGCCTGATAAGTATTTACTCGTTTAGTATCTTCAAATGCCATCACATTTTTATACTCAATTGCTTTTTCTACTACATCAGGTAAACTGGAAAACTTTGAAATTACTTTATCTATTGCTGCTGGGTTTTGAGATGAAATAGCCTCTTGAACAGCTTGTTGTCCAATTGATTGCTTTAGCTTCTGCATTTCGTGAAGTGTCACTCCTAATTTTTGCAGGTTAGCCAATTCTTTTGTCGTGAGAGTAGAATAATATTTTTCTGCAAGGATTAAATAATCTAGCGATTTATAGTAATCGTGAGGCTTATTGTCATTATCTGCATAATAAACTGCCAGAGCATAATATCCGCCTGCATCAAATGAGTTCTTAGTGATAATTTGTTCAATTAATACTTTGGCCGCATTAAAATCTTTTTCTTTTAGGGCTTTTAATGCCTTTTCAAGGTCATCTGTCTGAGTTACAGCGAGAGATGCAATGCTAAAAAGCAAAAGGATATTCAGTATTAGGACTTTCATACTTACTAGTCGTATCAGACCTTACTCTGATTGTAAGATTGGTGGAGAGGTTGTTAGTTAAAATAAAAACAACCAAGTCAAATGAAGGTTGTGTAGTTACCTCATCTGACTTGGTAGAAATAAAAGTATTGTATTTACTACTGGTTTGTATCTTCCCGATAGTATACCATTTTGGTAGCAGATTTTTCATCTGCCCGATCACCAAACTCCTTTGTTGATAAAGGGCGGGATGAATAGTAAATGATTTTCATATTTTTATCAAAGAGCACTTTTACTTGTGAAGTAATCGTTTGGCCTTTGTTTGCCGACTTGCGGAAACATTTAATCACTTCTTTAAAGTCTGCTTGATACATTCCTCCCTTCATAGGTTCTATCGAAAGTGAGTTAGATGCTATAGTACTTACTGCGTCTTGAAAATCAGTATAGTAATTGTTATGCACCTCATCTGTAATTGTTTGAGGAGAAATATCCTGCAGATTAAAGAAACGTTTTACCTTTTTTGCATAATATTTATTTGCATCAAATTTCTGGCTACTTAAATCTTGGTAATAAGAAGTTAGTATATTACGTACAGCTGTTGTTTGAGGATTTCCCTCCTCTACAACTGTTATTTGTGGTTCTTTCGGTTGTTGAGGTATTGGATCTGGATTTTCTGATGGTTGATTCCAGTTCTCATCTGGTGTGATTTTATTGTTTGTATCAGCTTGTGTATTACCTACTTCTGATAGCGTTTGCGATGTATCATTAGGAAGAACTGCATAGTTGGTAGTATCTTCTATCATCTCATAGGGATCTGCGATTTCATCAGATCGACCATTGATAAGTCTTCCTTCTAATCCATCAAATACATTAGCTAAAGCCACATTTAATACACAGCCAATAACAATAACAGTTATTGCAGAAATAAAATAGCGCATTCCTCGGCTGCTAACTTTCCCAATCAATATACTACTTGCTATACGAGGCAACAAAAGACCACCTAGTACTGGGATGATACAAAGTAAAATTAAGTTTATATCCTTATCCAATGTTAACACCATAGAAATAGCACTAGCAAGTACTACACCGATGGCTCCACCAATCAGATAATCCCGTCTGATATATGTTTTAATTTCCTGTAGAAAACGATTTGCCTCCCTATGTTCCGGACGTAGAGATAATATCTTTTGAACAAACGGGTATGCCTTATCAAACTGCTTATATAAAAGCAGGTTTTTAGTCTCATTGGAATAATACCGGATCACCTCATCTGGATTCTCATACACATCTCCAGACAAGCTTCTTTCCGTTTGAGAGCCAGTTTCTGTTGATTCATTAGATGCTTTAGTGCCATCAATGAGAATTTGTTTCAAATGATCAAATTCACCCTGAGTGATTGCTCCTGCTTGTAAAAGATCTTTCAGGGTTTTTAGCTCTTCCAGTATAAATTGGTTATACATAGCCATTCGCCTTATAATAGTAGGGTAATAGTTTTATTATCAATCACACATGCATAGACACGTCGTACTCACAAAACGTTGCATATCAGTCAAATGCCATTACGATAATGGTCAAAATAGAAAATCTTAGAGAAAATGTATTTTTTTATTAAAAATTACATAGATTTTTTTGACTCGTAAAACACATTGTGTTTGCACAAAAACTTAGCAAATATATAAAGAGATCCGTATAAATACATATAAATTATCAACAAACAATGCAAATCTCTTTATAAAATTATATTTCTAATCTGATAATTAAAAGTGGGGTGTTTAAGAAAAGCAACTTTAAGAAAAACTGATAAGTCTATTATTATCTATTTTCTTACATATATAACTAAATTAGTGATAAGGTAAACGTTTTATCTCTATTAATTTTCGCTTTTGCTGCAAAAGGAGATAGAGTATGCTAAAATTTAGTGCCAGTTTATTACTAAATGATCTTATTATAAGATATAGCCTTCAAAATACTATATAAATTATTGATAGTCAATATAAATTGTATTAATGTATACTTTCTTTTGAATTTATACTGGTGAGAGAAGGAGTAAAACATCTGTGCAATAAAAACCTCAAAATGGATCAGTTATCTTGTATTAAAATCATTTTTAAGATTAGAAATAGTGGGTTTTATTGCATTTTTTATAGATGCCTTTTGTATGTGTTGATATGCATATTGATTACCGATATAACATATGCACAAAAAAGGTGGCCAATTAGTTATCATTTTATAGATACATTAAGGCATGCCACACTAATTAGACAGTTGCCCAATGTTGTTACTGACTCAATAAAAGGCATAAGTATTATACAGCAAAGTATTATACGATTACACCAGCAAGGTTATTTGACTGCATCTATTGAGAGTGCACAATGGAGGAAAGATACATTATTGGTATTTGTTCATTTAGGTAACCAATTTAAATGGGCTCGGCTTTTTCAGGGTAATATCAGAGATGATATGCTTAGAGAAGTAGATTATAGGGAGAAGATTTACAGAGATCAACCATTCAACTATCAGGAACTGGCTAACCTGGAGGAAAGAATACTAATGTATTCTGAAGAACACGGATATCCATTTGCAACTATTCAGCTGGATTCTGTCGAGATAAAAGATGAACAGATTGTTGCCTCATTAAAATATGAACCCGGAGTATATATTGTGTTTGATACTATGCGAGTGATCGGTTCTGCACGTTTAAAAAAAAGATTTCTGGAAAACTGGCTTAGAATACTACCTGGGCAACCTTATAGTCAAAAACGATTAAATCAAGCTTATAATCTGCTTAAGCAACAATCTTATTTATCTTTATCTCAACCTTATGAAGTCATATTTAAGAATGATCGGGCTTACATAACTTTTTATGCTGATGCCGGAAAGTCCAGTGAAGCAGATGGGGTTGTAGGTTTCCAACCCAATGAACAGAAAGACGGAAAGTTATTACTTACCGGAGAGGTCAACCTAAAACTAAATAATTTACTCAATGCTGGTGGATCTTTTATATTTAATTGGCAACAGATAAAACCAGGATCTCCCAGATTAAATATTAGTTATACTCAACCTGCATTTTTAAAAACTCCTATTGAAATAAATGGTGCATTCCAACTCTTGAGAGAAGATACTTCCAGTTCTGTATTAAATGGATATGTCACTCTAAACCAACAGCTTAATTTTTATTATAATTTGGGTAACTGGAGTAAGATAGGGATAGGAGTACAACGATATAATTCACGTTTGGCTGATAGCACGATGAGAGGAACAGCCATGCAGGCCGATCTCAATTGGTTATCGTATAATGTGTATTACACATACAAGTATGTTGATAATTTGTTCTATCCTAGAAAAGGGTGGTGGTTAAATGCAAGTATCGCAGCAGGAAATAAGCAAGTGACTCCAAATGGTCAGATTGACTTACAGACTGTTAAACGTTCAAGCCCACAATTTACTTATCAGATTATAATACGAAAATATAGTCGTACGGGGAAAAAGGGAAGTATTTTTTTTCAATTATCTGCCGCTCAGCTATTCAATGAGAATCTTTTTCAGAATGAATTATTTCGTTTAGGTGGTTTGACAAGCATAAGAGGTTTTAATCAAAATTTCTTCTTTGCGTCTGATTATATTGCTTCTACTTTAGAATATCGCTTCTTCTGGGAACAAACATCCTATCTGTTCGCATTTTATGATCAGGCATGGGTAAGAACACGTATTTTGAAAACTTCTGTTAGTGATGTGCCCTCCGGATTCGGAGCAGGTATGAGTTTTAGCACAAAGGCGGGGATTTTTACTATTATGTATGCCTTAGGAAATTCGCAGGCCAGACCTTTTGCTATTGGATATTCAAAAATACATTTTGGTTTAACCTCCCGGTTTTAAAAACAGATCTTAAATGAATATAATCTAATGGTGAGTGATATATATACAGTAGGAAGCGAAATTAATTTGTAAAAGAATAGTATTCTCACTTTATATTTGCATAAAATATTGAAAATGATGTTATCATCATTTTGGTTTTGACACGATCTGAATTTCTATAGTTGTTTGTATATATTTTGAAACGAACACTTCATGATAGAAGTAGTTAGTTTATTCTGTTTAGGTTTCTTTTTTTACTTTAGCAAATATCTAAGTTTTGGATCTACCTGTTAATCTTTTACTGGCATTTTTATGGGCATTTGTGGTTTCTGTATTTGCTATTCCGTCTATTGTACAGGTAGCACATGCCAAGAAGCTCTTAAATGAACCTAATGGACGTAGTGTACACGCATTATTAACTCCACGTCTGGGAGGAATGGCTATTTTTGCAGGCTTTATTTCCGCTCTTGCAATATTTGGCAGATTGGAGCAAGGAGTACAATATGTATTGGCAGGAGCAATACTTCTTTTTTTTATAGGTTTAAAAGATGATATAGTTCCTGTTTCTGCCTTTAAGAAATTTTTTGTGCAGTTGTTGGCTACGGGTATCGTTATTTTTATGGGAGATGTCCGAATCAGTAATTTTCATGGACTCTTTGGGCTTTATGAATTAGAGATCGGTACTAGCTACGCTTTTACTATTATAACGATTATAGGTATTACCAATGCCATCAATTTGATTGATGGGTTGGATGGATTGGCTGGAACCACTATTATTATTATTACTATCGCATTTGGATCTTATTTTTATATATATGATGAAATTCTCTATAGTTATGTTGCTGCGAGTTTGATTGGAGGAACCGTAGGGTTTTTAAGATATAATTTTCATCGAGCCATTATTTTTATGGGTGATGCAGGGTCTCTTACCTGCGGTTTTATTGTTGCAGTTATGGCTGTTCATTTTGCAGAAATGCCTTCTGTAGAAAATTCACCTATGATAGCAATAGGAATTCTCTATTTGCCAGTGTTGGATACTTTGCGGGTGGCTATTATCCGGATCTTAAATGGACAATCACCTTTCGCTGCTGATAAGAATCATATTCATCATTGTCTGATACGTGCAGGGTTAAAACAACTTCAGGCAGTAAGTATACTGGCTGGATTACATAGTACTATTATTGTATTGGTTGTACTAACTGCTTCATGGGGGATGCATATGCAACTAGCAATATTAGGTATACTCTCTATACTTATAAGCTTTGGCTTTTCTTACATAGGGAGAATTAAACAACCTGAAACCATTACAGATTTATCTTCTGGAGAAGTTGCCGCAGAGTAATCAAATAACAATATCTGTTTAGTTAACGAGACTTTGAAAGTTCTTATACAAATATTCTATCAATTGGTATACAGACAGTATGCCCGTATTCTTATAAGTGTTGTAGGGAGTGTGTTGTTGTCCTATACCACATTTTCTCAATCTGCCCCTGATTACAAACTGATTCAGGGATTAGAGGATCAATGGTTGATCTATAATGATAATTATAAAGGATATGTTCCTTATTTTCGAAAGGAGCATGGAGTACAATCAGCCTTAAGTTTATATGTCGATTTACGAAAATATTCGCATTATAGTTTACTGTTACAAGCCCCTGGAGAAACTCATTTATTCATTCAGTCCCAGTTATGCCGAACTTTTCCTGCACAAAGTAAAACTATTTTAAATATTGATAGTTTGCAAAAACAAACTAAAACAAGATTTGTATTGGTTACACTCTATGTTCCGAATGGGCATTTTCAGATACCAACAGCTCAAGTAATATACCCTTATAAAAATAGAACAGAAAAGATTGAGGACAAAGTTGAGGAAGATGATCCTTTAGCAGGAGTTAGAAATAGTTACCAACCTAGGTTAAGAGACCTGTCCGAGTTTCCTGATTTTGTGACAATATGTATTGTGGTCTTGTTGGCATTTTACACTTTTCTTTTAAATTACCATCCTAAAGCATTTAAGCGAAATTTTAGCTTTAATGATATGTTTTCTGCCGATATGCGGGATGATGCAACCTCAATCGCCAAACCTTTGAGTCAGATCAATATTCTTTTTGTTTTGGCACATAGTATGTCATTGAGTTTGTTTTACATGATGGCTCAACGATATTCTGATACTTTTTTTGTGAATGTATTGCCGATACAATTAGCCGATTCCTTTGGCAGCCTGGTTGGATATTTTACTATTTGTGTAGGTATTATATGGATACTTCTTATTGGGAAATATTTTTTTGTATATGCAATTGGTATAGTATTTGGTTTAACTAATGTTGCTTCCATACATTATTATGAATACTTGCTTTTCTCCCGCATTTTTTTTCTGATTGTGCTTCCTTTGCAGTTTATTTTTATGTTATCTTTTCCTCAATGGTTAGGAGGTTCACTAAAAATTATAGTGATATGCCTGTTTATTTTCAATATAATTCGTATTCTGACTATTAGTTCTGTACTAAACAAAATTACTTCATTTCGGAATCTATATTTATTTTCGTATCTTTGTGCCACTGAACTAATTCCCTTAATTATAGGAATTAAATTTCTCGCAAAATAGTTTTTTACCAATCATTTCTGATACAAGAATGAACGCTGTAGAAACCCAACAAGTAGAAGACAGATATTACAAAGTATCGAGTATATTGATTTCACAACCTAAGCCTGCTGATGATAAGTCTCCTTATTTTGAACTGGCCAAGAAATACAAATTAAAGATAGACTTTCGTCCCTTTATTCAGGTTGAACCGGTAGCATTAAAAGAATTCAGAAAGCAAAAGATTGATATTCTGGCTCATACTGCTGTGATTTTTACCAGTAGAAATGCAGTTGATAATTTTTTTCGTATTGCTAAAGAAGCAAAGCTCGAATTGCCTCCAGATATGAAATATTTTTGTATTTCAGAACAAACTGCAAACTATCTACACAAGTATATTACTGTTCGTAAACGTAAAGTATTTGTCGGACAGAAAACTGCGGCAGATATGCTAGATTTGTTACGAAAACACAAAAATGAAAAGTTCTTGTTTCCTTGTTCAGACATTCGTAAGAATGATATTCCTGAGTTTATGGATACAAATGGATTGCAATTGACAGAAGCTGTTTTATATCAGACAGTAGCTTCTGATTTGTCTGATCTCACAGATGTGTATTATGACATTATTGCATTTTTTAGTCCGTCAGGTATAAACTCTCTATTTGTTAATTTCCCTGATTTTAAGCAAAATAAGACGCGTATTGCTGCATTTGGACCCACGACTGCTAAGGCTGTTCATGATGCTAGTCTTATTCTTGATATTGAAGCACCTCAACCTAACGCCCCTTCAATGGCAGGAGCCTTGGAAATGTACATTAAAAAGGCAAATAAAATTTCCTGATTTGATAAAAGGATAAAAGAGAATAGCGCGGTTTCGTTAAGCGCTTGTTATTCAGTGTGTTTTGAGGATTTGGACGTGTTTTTCTTTGTGAAAACGAGTCGAAATGAAGTAAGGTTCTACTCCAATATTTATATAAAATATGCGTTTTACATGTAAAAGCATCATTTTTGGATGATATTAGAGAAAAGTATCGGTTACTATTTTGATATACGTCCAAATCTAATTGCTATATTTAAGCCATGAAACTCCAATTATTTGGAATTAAAGTCTACAGCGGGTTACCATATCTTTTTTGATCTATTTCTTTATTTTAATAGATCATTTGGTATGAATAGCTTGTCTTGTTGTCTCTAGGATGGGTTTAATTTATTTCAGCATCAAATATACGCTATGCGCAAACGAGTACTTTTCTCCTTGTTATTTGTGTGCTTTGGATACGCTCTTGCTGTTGCACAGCAGGATCCTCAGATTACACAGTATATGTATAACAACCTTTTTTTTAATCCTGCGTATGCAGGGGTGGAAAACAAGACAAAATTTCAAACATTATATCGTACTCAGTGGACGGGGTATCAAGGCATTGATGCTGGAGGTGCACCTAATACAGCGTTAGTTAGTTTAAACACTCCTATTTTACGTATCAGAAGCGGATTTGGTTTATATGTTGTGAATGATCGCCTAGGCCCGCAAACAAATACACAAGCTGCCGCTTCTTATTCATATCAGTTTCCTATAGATAAAGGTAAAATTTCTTTGGGGATAAGAGCTGGTATGTATGTGCAAACACTGGATTTTGATAAATACAGGGCTATTGAGCCGAACGACCCTGTTTTAGCAAACAGAACAGGAAAAGAATCACAGGTTAGGCCTGATCTTGCACTTGGCGTATACTATACCTCAGAAAAATTTTATGGAGGACTGAGTGTAAACCACCTGACAGAAGCTGAGTTTAATTTTGGTACAGATTCACTCAAGAATCCATTGAACAGACATATCTATATCAATGCAGGCTATTACTATGATCTTACTTATCAGATCGTTCTCTCTCCTTCTGTATTATTTAAATCTGATTTCAATACCACTTCTTTTGAGGTAAGCACAGTGGCTACCTATAATCAGAAGTTTTCAGCAGGTTTAGCCTTCCGTCAGGGGGATGCAGTTTCTATTTTAACAGGTGTTAGCCTCTTAAAGGATAATTCCTTACGTATAGGCTATTCGTTTGATTATATTATTAAAGCTCAGACTGTTAAGCAAAAAACATCAAATGAGTTCATGCTTACTTATACCTTACCTTATAAGCCACCAGTTATTAAAACAATAAAGCGAACTCCCAGATTTCGAAATGATTAAAAACAAAATACTCTTGCAAACAATAATAAAATACCAAGAGGCGTTTAAACTATCACTAGAGTACAATACTGTGTTTTTATCGTAAATATTACAACGTTTGGATTAGCTTTATCTTTGACAAACAAAATTAATTTTACCGACTAAATTTGTAACTGTCTTTTGAATCAAGCTCGTTAACAGGAATTAAAACAGAAAATTATAATTAAACAGGTGTTATGAATCAAATGAATCGAATGAGACTTTACTGCTGCTTGGTTGCGCTTGCCACTGTATTTTTACAGAGTTGCGGATTGCTGGGTAAGCGTAACAAGAACGACGATCGGGGGGAACTTGTAGGTGTTCCTGGTCGTGAAGGCTGGCGTCAGGAGATCCCGTTCGGAATGGTACCAATCCCAGCTGGTACATTCCACATGGGCCAGGCTGATGAGGATGTGCCACACTCTCTAATAAGTATGAATAAGCAGATCACCATTGGTGGATTCTATATGGATGATACTGAAATCACAAATAACGAATATCGTCAGTTTGTGAATGGTATGCTGAAAGATTCTGCTTCTGTACTGGGAGAAGATTACATCATGAAAGAATTATATCCTGATACAACAGTTTGGGTAAAAGACTTTGCTCACCACTATGGAGACCCGATGATGGAATATTATTACATGCACCCTGCATTTGATGATTATCCTGTAGTTGGTATCGATTGGTTTGCTGCACGTTATTTCTGTGAATGGCGTACAAAATATCTAAATGCTTACCGTGCAAAAGAAGGTAAATTCCCAATGCCGAATTTCCGCCTTCCTTCTGAAGCTGAATGGGAATATGCAGCTCGTGGTGGTCGTGACATGGCTAAATATCCTTGGGGTAACCCATATATCTCAAACGCCTATGGTTGTTTGCTAGCTAACTTCAAACCAGGTCGTGGTAACTATTACAATGATAGTTTCATGTATACAGGGCCTGTTGCATCTTTCTTCTCTAACGATTACGGCTTGTATGATATGGCCGGTAACGTAGCTGAATGGTGTGAAGATGCTTACCATCCTGCAGCAATGACAATTACTTGGGATTTGAACCCTAAATATACAGATGATTCTGAGCCTCGTAAAATTGTACGTGGTGGTTCCTGGAAAGACGTTGCCTACTATCTGGAAACAGGTACACGTACTTTCGAATATCAGGATACTTCTAAAGCTTATGTTGGTTTCCGTTGTGCAATGACTTATCTAGGTCGTTCTTCCGGAGCTGAATTCTAAACTACACCGAAATCCAAAATCTTGAAAGTTTGCGTGAAAGAGTATAGTGTCTAAAATTCTGTTTAGGCACTAGCTGGCTCGCTGTATCCATTCATGTTTTACATAAAAGTGGTTTAATCCATTAATGATCAGTTAATTAAAAAACAATCAATCAATTATTAACTTTAACTATTAAAACAAAATGAGTGCTAAAAAAGGTGGATCTTCTGATTTCTTCTTCGCTAAAGTAATGCCATTTGTATATGGTATTGGTGCAGCAGTTGTAATTGTAGGTGCGTTATTTAAAATCATGCACTGGCCAGGTGCTTCTGAAATGCTTATCGTAGGGTTAGGTACTGAGGCTGCTATCTTCTTCCTGAGTGCTTTTGCTCCTCAACATGCTGATCCGGATTGGACTCGCGTTTATCCTGAGTTAGCTGAAGACTTCAAAGGTGAACTTCCTCAACGTCGTCCTGAGCAAAAAGAAAAAGGAAATGGCTTAACTGCTAAATTGGATGATATGCTTACTAACGCTAAAGTTGGTCCTGAATTGATCAATAGCTTAGGTAGTGGTATGAAAAGCTTAGCTGAAACAGCTTCTAAATTACATAACCTTACAGATGCTTCTGTAGCTACTAACGAGTATGCTCAGAATGTAAAGAAAGCTTCTGGCGCATTGGTTGATATGAACAAATCATATGCAACTACTGTAACTGCTATGGCTGAAATGTCTAATGCAGCTCAGGATGCTAAATCTTACCATGCACAAGTTCAAACTGTGACTAAAAACTTAGGCGCTTTGAATGCTGTGTATGAAATGGAACTACAGGATACTAACAAACACCTGAAAGCTATGCAGTCATTCTATGGTAGCTTATCAAGTGCAATGGAGAATATGGCTCAAGCCAGCAAAGATACTGAACAGTTCAAAGGTGAATTAACTAAATTGACAACCAACCTGACTACACTAAACAAAGTTTATGGTAGCATGTTGACTGCAATGAAAGGTTAATCCGTTTTAGTTAAATAAATCGTTCACTTAATCTGAAAAACTAAAACATACTATGGCTGGAGGTAAAGAAACCGTAAGGCAGAAGATGGTGGGGATGATGTACCTGGTACTAACTGCCCTGCTTGCTCTGCAAGTAAGTTCCGAAATTGTTAAGAAGTTTGAATTGATCAATACGTCACTGGAGCAATCTACTAGTGCTGCGGAAAGCAATAATGATAAAATGGTTGAAGCTATTGCCAAAGAAGCAACAGGAGATAAAGCTAAAGTCCTTACTGCTGCAAAGGAAGTAAAAGAGAGAACTTCTAAAGCTTTAGCAGCATTAGAAGAGTACAAAAAATCTTTGATTGCAGCTACAGGCGGTATCAATCCTGAAAACAATCAGTTTAAAAACCCTAATGGAGAGACTGATGTTGAATCACTAATGATTGGTGCAGAAGGTGCTAAAAATGGAAAAGGTTATGAAATGAGAAAGTTAATCGAAGATCATGTTGCTTCTATCAACTCTGTCGCTAAAACAAACTTTCCTTCTTTAACATTGGATGCTAAAGATGTAAATGGTCTGAAAGATGATGAGGCTCAAAAGAATAAAGATTTCGTTGAGCTTAATTTCCAGGCTACTCCAATGGTTGCTGCATTAGCAGTAATCAGTCAGAAACAAAGCGAGATCGCGCGTTATGAAGCTGAAGCTTTGAAAAAACTGGCAGCTGATCTTAACGTTGGTGTTATCAAGTTTGACAAAATTGTAGCAATGGTTCGCCCTGAGGCTCGTACAATTGCTGCTGGTACATCTTATAAAGCAGAAATGTTCCTTGCTGCATCTTCTTCAGGTATCACCCCTTCTATGACATTTAATGGACGTGGTATCCCTGTATCAAATGGAATGGGTAAAGTTGATTTCAAAGCTTCTGCTAGCAATTACGATAAAGAAGGTAAATCTAAACAAACTTGGAAAGGAACAATATCTTTCCGTTCTCCAAGTGGAAAAGATACAGCATTCTCTGTAACAGAAGAATATACAGTTGTAAAACCAGTTATTCAGGTTCAATCTCAATCTGTAAATGCTCTGTATGCTAACTGCGGTAACGAATTGAAATTTACAGTTCCTGCTTTAGGTGCTGATTACCGCCCTTCATTCTCTGTATCAGGTGGTAGCCACTTCACAGGTGCTAACATTGGTGACATTACTATCGTACCTACTGGTACTCAAGTAGCTGTAACTGTAAGCAGTGGTGGTGCAACAATCGGTACTGAGAATTTCAAAGTACGTCCTGTTCCTAAGCCTGCAATGAAAGTGTTTAGCAACGGTCGTGAATTGGATACAAAACGTGGTTTATCTGCTCCTTATCCTAACTCTCTTGAGATCCGTCTTGTACCTGATGAAGGATTTGCTAACTTGCTTCCAAAAGATGCTCGTTTCAAAGCTACTTCAACTGAAGTATATCTGGTACGTGGTTCTCGTCCGGTTGGTTCTGCTAAAGGTGATGATCGCCTGAGTTTAGGTGGTCTGGTAAGCCAGATGCGTGCTGGTGACCGCCTTGTAATTGAGGTAAAAGATGTAAAACGTATGAACTTCAAAGGTCAATTGATTGAAAGCGGTATCGCAGGTAGTACAATTGTAAGTGCTTCCCTGAACTAATATATAACAAAAGTAGTCTGATATTCGTATTGATATCAGACTACTTTCTGAAATAAAATAATGTGTTGATTGGTATTGTGTTGGTCTCTATACTAAGATACGATCAGTTGACGTTTAAGTAATAACAAAATAAGTGGCTGATGGAATTATCCGTGTCAGCACAAATTATTCACAAAAAAAGAAATTCCAAATGAAAAACGTAATGAAAGGGATTTTTGCGGGTACCATCGCGTTGGGCTTATCAACCTTCTGCTTTGCCCAAGAAGCGGATACCCGAGGTTATAATCCCAATTCTGTGCGCCCAATTCATGAGTCTGACATTATGTTCAAAAAAACTGTTTGGACTAACGTCGATCTGAACGAAAAGCAAAATCGTCCTTTCATGGCGGTTAATAACGAGATTACCCGCTTCGTTATTAACGCTGTAAAAGCCGGATTACTCACTCCATATGCTACAGATTCACTGACTAGCAAGTTAACTGTAGAGGAGTTTGTAAAAAACATCAGTGCTGCTGGTACTCAAATGACGGCAGAGGACAAGAAATTTGAAATTCAACGTATAAAAGAGGATGATTTTTTAACTCCAGAAGAAAAGAAGCAACGTATTGCTGCTCTTGAAAGTGGTGGAGGTGGAAATGAATATCCTGCTTATTATTTCACACAAATGGAGTTGAAAGAAGATTTTATCTTTGACAAACAACGTTCTCGTGCATATTGGGATACACAAGCAATCACTTTCTGGCTTCCTGCCGAAAAAAATGGGGACCTAGGTATCCAGAAACGCATGGCTGCATTTAAATTCAAAGACTTGTACAAATTGTTCAAGAGCAGCCCAAATGCGGTATATTTCAACTCTCAGAACAATCAGGAACACAAGAACTTAGCTGATGCATTTGAATTGCGTCTATTCTCAGGACGTATCATCAAAGTATCTAACCCTGACGACAAAGATCTGACAGAGATCTATGATGGTGGTAAAAAAGGCTTGCTGGCATCTGAATGGATGAAACAACAATTAATGGAATATGAACACAACCTGTGGGAGTTCTAATCCAATACAAGATATAAACAAGAAGGGGCTATTCAGCCCCTTTTTCATTTGTATATATCAAGTTTTATCCTTCTCCTTCAAAGAAATCTCTTACTTTTTGGGCTTTCGATCTACCTACAGCTTCAGTTAATTCCTCCATTGTAGCTTCCCGAAGTTTTTTGACAGACTTAAATAATGTCAGCAGCTTATTAGCTGTTTCTGGGCCTATACCTGGAATGTCGAAAAGTTGAGTAGTCATTGTATTCTTACTACGTAAATCCCTATGAAAAGTAATACCAAAGCGGTGAGCCTCATCACGTATGCGTTGAATTAATTTTAATGACTCTGATTTTTTGTCAATATGAATAGGAATTTCATCACCTGGGAAATAAATCTCCTCCAGTCGTTTGGCTATGCCAATTATTGGAATTTGTCCATAAATCCCTAACTCTTTTAATGCCTGTGTTGCAGCTCCTAACTGCCCTTTTCCTCCATCTATCACAATTAAAGAAGGGAGAGGTGCATTCTCATTCAATAATCGGGTGTAACGTCGGGTAACTACCTCATGCATAGTAGCAAAATCATCAGGACCTTCCACCGTTTTGACTTTATAATGACGATAATCTTTTTTAGACGGGACGCCATTTTTAAAGCAAACCATTGCAGACACTGGATTAGTACCTTGAAAGTTTGAGTTATCAAAACATTCAATATGAGTAGGTAGTACTTTTAATTGTAAATCCTGTTGAAGTTTTACTAAGGCTCTTTTTCCTTTTTCTGCCAGAACCTCTCCTTTCTGCTCCTTTTTTTGAGTAAGATCTCTTTTGAAGTATAGTGCATTTTTCAGAGAAAGATCTACCAGCTTCTTTTTATCTCCAATCTGTGGTATTGTCCAAGATATATGTGGTAACTCGATTTCTAAAGAGGCATTAGTCAGAATTTCTTTGGATTCACTTTGGTGTTCTTCCCGCAAACCCAGAATGATATGTGAAAGAATTTCAGCTTCGGATTCATCCAGTTTTTTCTGAACAAGCGCATTTTTGGTATGTATGATAGAACCGTCTACAATCTGCATATAATTGACATATGCATTCTTGTCATCTGATGCAATTGTGAAAACATCTATGTTTGAAATATTCGGATTAACAATCAACGATTTGCTTTGAAAGCCTTCCAATAAAGATAGTTTCTCTTTGTATTCCTGCGCTCTTTCGAAAGCCAGGTCCATTGCTGCTTCCTGCATTTGGTCCTTAAAGTGTTGTATTGCTGGGTTCAGATGTCCCTTAAGGATATTTTTTACTAGATCTATGTTTTTGTCATATTCCTCTCTGCTTACTAAGCCCTCGCAGGGTCCTTTGCAATTCCCAATATGATATTCCAGGCAAACCTTGAATTTTTTTGCTTCAATATTTTTCTGAGTTAAATTCAGGTTACAGGTACGTATTGTATATAGTTTACGTAGGAACTCCAACAGTGTATGCATAGTTTTTACACTTGCATAAGGTCCAAAGTATGTGCCTAACGATCTATCCAGATGACGAGTGGGTATAAGTTTTGGGAAGGGCTCATTCGTGATACACAAATAAGGATATGTCTTATCATCACGAAGTAATATATTATATTTAGGTTGATATTGTTTGATAAGACTGTTTTCAAGCAATAAGGCATCAAACTCCGAATTAACAACCGTAAATTCTAACCGATCAATTTGAGAGACCATTCGGCGGGTCTTCTGATCATGATTGGCTGACT
The DNA here is from genome assembly GCF_030068545.1 of Xanthocytophaga flava. NCBI lineage: Bacteria > Pseudomonadati > Bacteroidota > Cytophagia > Cytophagales > Rhodocytophagaceae > Xanthocytophaga > Xanthocytophaga flava. Next base: position 326,163 of record NZ_JASJOR010000005.1, read on the forward strand.
TGTTGAAATAGCTGGATACCCGATTTTTAAGATTTTTCGCTTTTCCTACATAGATCAATTCATTGTCTATATCAAAGTAACGATAAACCCCTGGTGTATCTGGTAATTTACTGATTTGTTCTTTCAGGACTGTCACTGGGCTGGCAGAATATAAAGGGTGATAGGATTGTAATCTGGTTCACTATGTAAGATTACTTAAGTACAACAGAACGTATGAGTTACTACAAAGATAAACACAAAATTTGGAGGCTTTGGTTTATCTGGCAAGTAAAAGCTTGATATGTATATAGTAAAATATCTAACCATCCTATTTTTATATAGAGATTGGCTCTAACTTCTAGAGGGTTTACAAGATATATTACTCTTGCATAGAATTCACAACGTAAATCTGTCTTGTGCATAGTTCTATTCATGCAAAAGTTTTGCGTTGAATTCTGATCAGATTTTATTTTTGCGGTGAATAATGCACAAGGAAAAAAATGATCGGAGTTCTGGTCAAGATGAAAAATGAGCGGAGTTGTGTGCAAAAGCAAAAGTGTTGTGAATGCTATGCAATTTCTCCACTAATCAGTAATGCTGTTATGTCTTTACTAAAAAAACATTTGCATAGAACTGTGCACAGAGAATAAGTCTGCTTAAAAAAAGACTCATCCTTGGATTAATGGATGAGTCATGTATCAGAAATCAGTATATAATCATTTGTTCGTTATTCAAACCCTTCATTTTCAAGGTCCTTTGCAGAAGGCGCCTGATAGGTTTTGTCTTTTGTCGAGTCAGTAGCAGACGTAATCTGATAGGCTGAACAGTCTAATGTTACAGAAAGTGTGGCTGGTTTCTTAAACTTACCCGGTTTAAAATCAAGCTGAGGATCATTCACAACTTTTTCCATATACATACCCCATAACGGCAGGGACATTTTTCCTCCTTCTCCTGTGCGGTCTCTAAAGTGTATACTTCTATCATCTCCTCCAATCCAGATACCTGTTGCCAGATTCGGCATAACTCCCATAAACCAACCATCTGAGTGATTCTGAGTAGTACCTGTTTTTGCACCTATTTCCGGATAGTCTTTCCATATTTTATACCGATGCAGCCCCTGTGCTGTTCCCCCTCTTTCCTGTACAGCGCCCTGAAGCATATAGGTCATCAGATAGGCCGTTTCTTCACTCAAAACTTCTACATTACGTGGCACAGGTTCCCATATAACATTGCCGTTCTTATCTTCAATGCGGGTAATGTATTTGGGTTCATTCCAAATGCCACTATTTACAAATGTTGAATACACACCTAATAATTCGTAGATAGATACATCTTGAGTTCCTAAGGCAATAGAAGGAACTGCTTCCAATGGACTAGTGATACCCAGTCGTTTGGCATAGTCAACTACTTTTTGAGGCCCCAAATTTTTTACCAGATACGCAGAAATAGTATTAACAGAACGTCCCATTGCCTGGCGAAGAGTAAACTGTCGGCCACTGGGAGGACCATCCGAGTTATTGGGTGTCCAGGGTTTACCTCCTACATCTTCTGCAAATGTGATTGGAGCATCAACTACTGTGTAGCAGGGTGTGTATCCATTGTCAAGTGCCGTTGCGTAGACAATAGGCTTAAAAGATGAACCTGGCTGACGACGACCTTGTTTAACGTGATCATACTGAAAATATTTAAAATCCAATCCACCAACCCATGCTTTAATTTCTCCGGTTGCTGGCACCATTGACAGTAATCCTGTTTGCAGAAATCGCTTATAGTATCGGATAGAGTCCAGCGGGCTCATAACTGTGTCCTTTTCGCCCTGCCAGCTGAAGATTCGCATAGGAACAGGCTTATTCATCTCCTGCCATATTTCGTCTGTGTCGATGCCTGCCTGCTGCAATTCTCTATAGTGGGGAGTTCCCTTTGCTGCATTCTCAATAAAGTTTGCTATTTCCTTACGATTCTCGTCAACCCAGGGATTTTTGCCTTTCCAATGTGCATTAAATTTGACCTGTAATTGTTTCATCCATTGGGCTACTGCTTCTTCTGCATGAGCCTGCATACGGGAGTCAATCGTTGTATATATTTTAAGTCCATCTCTATAAATATCATACCCATTTTCACGACACCATCTTTGTAGCTCTCGTTGTAGTACTGATCGAAAATATGTTGCCAGCCCCTTACTATGATTTTCAACTGTATAGTTTTCAATCATCTTTTCAATAGGCTGCTCCTTATATTTTTCGTAATCAACTTCTGTCAGGTAACTATACTTAACCATCTGCTGCATTACAGTATTCCGACGTATTTTAGCACGATCCGGATTACGTTTGGGATTATAGGCAGTGGTTGATTTTAATAGTCCTACCAGTACAGCAGATTCTGGGATTGTCAATTCAGCAGGCTTTTTACGAAAGAATGTTTGTGCAGCCGTTTTGATACCATAGGCATTACTACCAAAATCAACGGTATTCAGATACATAGTAATGATTTCCCGTTTGGTATAACTGCGCTCTATTTTAATTGCAGTCATCCATTCTTTTGTTTTAATAATCAACAACCGAAGAGGACGCACTGAATACAAACTTCCCTCACTTCCTTCTCCACGAGTTTTATACAGGTTTTTGGCTAACTGTTGTGAGATTGTACTGGAGCCTCTTGGATCTAAGGATATAAAAGAACTAATAATCGCAAAGGTGCCTTTAAAGTCGATACCGGAATGACGTTCAAAACGTACATCCTCTGTAGCTACAAGTGCATTAATCAGATTAGGTGAGATATCTTCATATTCGATAGGAGATCGATTAGATACAAAATATTTCCCCAGTAAGATTCCATCTGCTGAGTATACTTCAGAAGCGAGTTCATTTTTAGGGTTCTCGAGTGTTTTTAAGTCCGGCATAGGACCAAACATCCCAAACAGGTCAACTGAGACTGCAAAGATGTAAAATAAAAGCAAAGCCCAGAATGCAACAAAACTTATCCATACAATACGGATAAACAGGCGGTATGTACCACGTTCAAAAACAATCATGCTTGATTTGACTGATGTTGGTTTGTAAATGTAAAGGTACGTAAATTTTGATGATGGTTATACGAGTGATCTATTTCTGATAGAGAATCAGCTACTCTATCAGAAATAGAAAATATGTGTACCTGGAGATGGGAGTATGTAAAATCTATTTATTGCCAGAACTTTTACCCATTTCGTCAGTTTTCAGAAGTAGATTCTGGACATAGGGCAATAATTTGCTTTGTGGGTACGCTGCAACAAAGTCCTGAAGTGCTTTCCGATAGGCTTCTAATCCCTGAGTTTTACCAACAATCTTAATCTGTAAAACTTTGAATCGTTGCTCATTTAGTGTGCCTGCATATTGTTGCAATCCACTTTGTACCAACTGATCGGCTTCTGCAAAGTTTTGTGCTTCATACAATTGATAGGCTTCCTGAAATGCTCTGTCTGCCTGTATATCGGCCAGATTCTCATCTCGGGTATAGTTAGGATTGCTTACCAGTTTGGCATACAGTGTAGTAGGATATTGAGTGAGCAATCGGTTCTTGACAGTATTTTGTTGTTCATCACCTAATTCCTGATATATCAGAAACATGGCATACAAAACCTCAGCTGCATGTTCTGTCGATGGGAATCTTTCCAATAGTGTTTCATAATCCTTAATTGCATTTTTTTTCTCCAATAACTCTTTATCAAGGATCTTACCTAGTTCGTAATAAGCCTCTTCTATTTTCTCATTGGATTTTTCAATATCTTCAGGGGCCATCGGCAGTTTAGCCAGCATATTCTTCTTCTGTTCTTCTCTGGATGGTTTCTTTGGTTTTTCTGTAACAACAGGTTGAGAATCATTTGAATCCTGCGTTGGCTGGTCTTCTGCAATAGTTGCATCCTTCTGACCTCTTCGCCAGTTATCTTCCAGCTTTCGGTTACCCCATTTCCGTATAAAAGATGTTCTTCCCTGAGCAACAGCTGTTGGATTACTGAAATACCAGTTTACATCATTGGTATTGTTTACAGATTGTTTCTCAATATCCAGATTGTCAAATATAGCTCCTACTTCTCTCGCTATTTCTGAATTCTTCTTATCTTCTGCTTCCTGCTCTTGCTTTTCCTGCTTGTCAATAACTTCGTCAAAGAACTTACTACGGGTAGCGTCATCCATTTTCACAATACGCTGCAAACTATCTTCAGTCTGAATAATAGTATAATGCCTTACAAAATCGTCAAGCACTTTGTGGCGTTTAGTAATAACATCATAATCAGGAGTGCTTTTGGGTAGACCTGCATTGAATGTACTATCATAATAGTTCTTGGCGGCCTGATAGTTTTGCTGTTTCTCATAGTAAATCTCAGCCAGTTTCAGAAAGGCAAGGGCTTTTTGGCGATTATCTGTACCCTTCGCCTGTGAGGATTGACTAAAATAGTCAATAGCTTTATCCAGTCTGTCTTTCCGGTATTCATACATTCCGATTGCATAGAGTATACGACCCTGGTATTCTTTATTTTTTTCATCATGAAGCAATCTGTTAAACTGCTTCAATAATTTTCTTTCGTCTTTTCCCGCATACATCTGGATCATTTGTAGCTGGGCTTGTAAGGCCAGTTCGTAAGACGCATTACTCTTCATCACTCTTTCAAAGTTTGCATAAGCATCTTTTGGCCGATTGTTACGCTGATACAGCTGCCCAATAATATAATACATCCTGGCACGTCTTTCACCAGCACGCATACGTTTTACTGTTTGCTTCAAGACTGCCAGAGTCTGGTCATATTCCTGACGCACCTGATGATAGGATGCTCTGGCTTCATAAAAATCAACCAGGTCATGTTTAGATAATTTATCCTTACGAAGACGGTTAATAACGGCTGAGGCATAGTCATAGTTTTTTAGTTCTGTAAAGGAACGTAGAAGTCCTATCATTGCCCGTTGACGCAGTGCGTCATCTTTGCTCTCACTATTTACATATTTGTAAGTCTGTATCGCATTTTCAAAATCTGCCTGAAGGAATCTGGCGCGTGCCAGTTGAAAATAGCAATCATCCAGCCAATTACTGTTTTTATGGTATTGCACAGGAAGAGAAGCTTTCTCTATAGCATAGGTTGTCTGTGTTTTTACAGTCCCAGCGCGTACAGTATCATGAGCGATTAATACAGCCAGCATTTCATTGTAATCATCTTTTCTTGTACTGAATAATACTTTTTCGGCTTCAGTAAGTCTTTCATTTGCAAGAAAATATGCATTATAATGAGAGTTTAGGTCATGGTAGGCTACACTAACAGGACCCTTACTATATTGAGAACAGGCTGAGAATATTATACTTCCCAAAAGGCAAATAGATAATGGATAGATAACCCTCTGGCATTTGAACAGAGAATATGCAAGCTGCATGCTGATAGGTTGAAACCGTTGGCAGAGAATACGACTCTGCTGAAATAGAGATACACAATATTGTGAAAAGAGGAGGCGCAACTTTATCGAGGTATTAATATTTTTGAAATGATTTCTGATAAGTTCTTACTTTAATGTAACTCTTCAACTCTATTTTCGTTTACAAAAAGAAAAATAGGAAAGTATTGCTGAAGAAATGGATAATACTAATTTTGGTTGATCCTATACAATTTCAGCCTTATATCACGTTTAGTAATGGTTGTAAAAGTAGTGAGTAATCTATAGTAATTCATAAGATTATTACGTTCATTTTATAGAATTGGTTGGGTTAGTAAAATCAACGCTAACATTATCAAACACAAAACTTCACATATATAACTACAATTTTACATTTAATCAGCGTTTCCTTTTTGTGTTTATGAGTAACTTCTAAAACAAATAGCATAAAGTTATGCTTTGTTTCAAACTCTGAACTGAAAACAGGAAACGATCTCCATACGATGAAGGCAAATAGTACATTATGGACACGTCTAACTGAACGATATTTATTAGTTATCAGAAATGAAGATAACTTTGCTGAAAAGACTTCTTTCAACTTTACATATGCCAAGTTACTTGTTATAACAACGGCAAGTCTGATCGTTTTATTTTTAGCAAGTATTTTTGTTTCCAACTTTTTAGTAACCAAATGGTTGAATCCTCCCACAAAAGAAGCTCAGACAACCCGACGTCTGATCGAACTTTCTGCTACTGTTGATTCTCTTCAAAATGCCATTATGGCGCGTGACGAATATCTGTTACGTATACAAAAAACTATTCAGGGTGATAATGAATTTTTGAAAGCTGGTAGTCAGGACACATCTGATGTGAGTACTAAAAAAACAAAACCTCCTGTAAAACCTGCCGATTTGAAAGCTACAAATCCGGTAGACGCCGAATTTAGAAATGAGTTTGAGAGTGCAAGTAAAGCGCAGACTGCTGCAGAGACAGGAAGTGTCAACACAGACATGTTTTTATTTTCTCCGTTAAGAGGAGCTATTATTTCGGATAAATTTAATCCGAAAAATAATCACTGGGGAGTAGATCTGGTTTCCAAAAAAGGAGAGCCTATTCACGCTGTATTAAATGGAACTGTGATTCTGGCATCCTGGACTCAGGATAGTGGAAATATTATTGCCATTCAACATTCTAATCAACTGATTTCTATCTATAAACATAATTCATCTTTACTTAAAAAGGTAGGAGATTTTGTGAAAGCCGGAGAATCTGTTGCTATACTTGGTAATAGTGGAGAACTTACCTCCGGACCTCATTTGCATTTTGAACTGTGGAGTAAGGGAAATCCTGTGAATCCAGAAGATTTCATTGCATTCTAATGTCAGATCAATATGTAACCAATTACCTCAAACTAATTATCATGATAGCTATATAAACAAATGGTATCTATCATGATCACAAATACTTTTATTCCAAACGTTTAACTTAACCAGTACATTTATGTTTAATCGAAACCGCGATACACAAGACTCTATTGAGCTTTCCAATGCGAGCACTCAGATCATGAAAGGTACAACCATAGAAGGAAATATTGATACCTATGGTAATTTACGAATTGAAGGGAAAGTTATAGGCAATATTAAATCGAAAACCAAGGTGGCTTTGGGGGAATCTTCTTATATTGAAGGTAATATCATCGCACAAAATGCCGAGATTGCTGGTGAAGTAAAAGGGACAGTGGAGATTTCAGATATTCTATCTTTAAAATCGACTGCCAATATTGTTGGCGATATTATTACTGGAAAACTGATTGTAGAGGCTGGCGCTGTATGGAATGGAACCATTAAAATGGGGACTGCCTCTGCCAATACCAACAACCGAATTGGAGAAACCTTAAATGAAAAACTCAACGAACAAAAAGAGCCCCTTAAGTGATTATGCCAAATATTCCGGCCTGGCTTTCCAGATGATGGCTACCATTGCGCTTGGCGTATGGGGTGGCACGAAACTGGATCAATGGACAGGCTGGAAATTTCCGGTTTTTACCGTAATTTTGCCAATGATTGGAATTGTAGGGTCTATTATACTATTAATTCGGAGTTTGCCTAAGCAATAATCTTCGCTCGCAAATAGGTGTAGAAGAAAAGGATTTGATAGCTATAATATAGATTCTACACTATTCTAACTAATATTTTCCTGTTTGTTCGCTTTATTTTGAGTGTATGCTTCGTTTTTTACTGTTTAGTGTAGTAGTGGCTGTCCTTTGTTTTTTGTTACAATCATTTTTACCTACCTGGGTAGATCCTTCTATTTGGCTTATTGTGGGTTTTCTATTTATCCTTTCTTTTGCTGGACATGCCTATATCCAATGGCGGCTGAAGGTAGATGCAGAAAATATGACAACTCCCTATTTCTTAATGTCAGGCGTACGTCTGTTGGGGAGCCTCATATTTATTATCTTTTTTATAAAAAACAGCACTTCTAGTATTTTTACCTTTGTACTTAATTTTTTTCTCATTTATTTCTTGTATGTAGGTTTTGAAATCTATTGGTTAGTCACTAACTTGCGGCGCAATTTTTAAAAGCCTTAGTTTCCGACGATCATATGGGTAGTGTAAAGACATACAAAAGCCTCATTCCTAGTTTCTTAGTTCTTTTTTTATTGTTTTTTGCGCCAATGTCCTATGCGCAGGAGCATGCTGCTTCTGGTCATGAAGAAGAGACCTTCAAGATTGGTGAGATGATAGAACACCACGTAGTTGACTCTCATGAGTGGCACTTTGCAACAGTAGGACATACACATATTACATTGCCATTGCCAGTGATATTGTATATTCCTGGTCAAGGTGTAGAAGTGTTCTCTTCTAGTCGTTTTCATAGTGAAGGTTTTAAGGACGAAGGTGAAAAACAGGAACATACCTATAAAGGTTTTTATATTGATGAATTGGATGGTCATCTGAAAAATACAGATGCCTCTCTTAAGTTTTACGACCTGTCTATTACAAAGAATGTCGCTTCTCTGTTTTTGAGTGCAGCTATTTTGATCTTTGTTTTTACAAATATTGCTTCTGCCTATAAGAGACGTTCAGGTCAGGCTCCTAAGGGAATGCAATCACTTTTTGAGCCGATTGTAGTTTTTATTCGGGATGATATAGCAAAGGCAAATATTACAGGAAAAGACAAGCATGGACAGCCTATGTATGAGAAATTCCTGCCTTACCTGTTGACTGTTTTCTTCTTTATCTGGTTTAATAACTTATTAGGTTTATTGCCTGGTGGTGCCAACCTTACTGGTAATATTGCTGTGACTATGTTTTTGGCTGTTGCTACTTTAGTAACAACTCATATTCGTAGTAATAAGTACTACTGGGGACATATTTTTGCGCCTCCTGTTCCGCCTGCTCTATGGGTTATAATGGTACCAATTGAGGTAATTGGAATTCTTACAAAGCCAATTTCTCTAATGATTCGTTTGTTTGCTAACATCACTGCTGGTCACATTATTATTCTGAGCTTGCTGGGTCTGATCTTTATTTTCAAAAATGCATTGGTTGGAGGGGTTGTAGTGCCATTTGTATTGTTTTTGAATGGTATTGAATTGATGGTGGCCATTTTGCAGGCATACGTTTTCACACTGCTTTCTTCCATGTATATAGGCAGTGCTGTTGAAGGCCACGAATCCCACGACGACTTAGGACATTAATCTTTTTCTATCCTTGCTCCTTATAGTGAGGATAGAAAGTAAAAATATTTCTCATAAATCCTCAACCATTCTAAATCAAACAAGTATAAGGAATGGTACAAGCGAGGTGAGGCCGTTTTTCTGCTGAAGTCAGCAGAGTTTGTTTCACTTAATCTGTTTTATTTTCATGTTACTTAATGTTCTTCTTCAAGCTGCTAGTGAAGCTGGTTCAGCTGCAATTGGTGCGGGTATTGGTGCAGGTCTTGTTGCATTAGGCGCTGGACTTGGTATTGGCCGTATTGGTGGTAGTGCTACTGAGGCTATCGCTCGTCAGCCAGAAGCATCTAATAAAATCCAAACTGCTATGATCATTGCTGCCGCTCTTTTGGAGGGTGTTGCTCTGTTCGGTGTGGTAGTTTGTTTCTTGATTGCTACAAAATAATTGATAAGTTCCCACTGACAACAATAGGTTGCAGTGGGAATTTTCATATTACAGATAGGTTAAGTTGAGTGAGAAGAATAACAAGAATACCTGTGGAGTGAAACGCATTAGATGAGTGCAAAAACAAGTAGTTATACACATTAATTTATTATTCTGATTATATGGAATTTGTTACCCCTGGCTTAGGTCTTATTTTCTGGCAGTTTATTGTATTTATCTGTTTACTGCTGATCCTGAAGAAATTCGCATGGAAACCGATTACTGCTGCCTTACATGAACGCGAGCATTCTATTGACAGCGCACTGAAAGCTGCAGAAGAAGCAAAACGTGAAATGTCAAAGTTGAAAGCTGACAATGAGAAATTGTTGGAAGAGGCACGTCTGGAACGTGACTCTATCGTTAAACTTGCTCGTCAGACTGCTGATGGATTGATTGAAGAAGCTAAAGAGAAAGCAACAACAGAAAGCAATCGTATTGTAGAAGCGGCTCGCCTTGCTATTCAGCAGGAACGTCAGGCTGCCATTCAGGACATTAAACAACAGGTAGCTTCTCTATCTCTTGAAATTGCAGAAGTAGTATTACGGAATCAACTAAAAGATGATGCTGCGCAACGGGCATTGGTAAACAAGTTGGTTGATGATGCAAAACTGAATTAAGACAACTGGTCTTGCTGACAATCAAGATACAGTAATGCAGTCTTTATTATTTCACACTTCATATCATACTTGAATTAACATGGCCGAAAGTAGAGCCGCCCATAGATACGCCAAAGCCTTGTTGGACTTAGCCATTGAAAAAGGTATAGTGGAACAAGTGCATACCGATATGCAATTGCTGGCAGATACCTGTGAAGAGAACCGTAATCTGGTTAATTTATTGCAAAGCCCTATTGTATCTCATTACAAAAAGTTTGCAGTATTAAGAGATATATTCAAAAGCCGGGTGAGTGCTGACTCTTTCTCAATATTTGAAATCATTACCAAGAAGAATCGGGAAGAGATCCTGTTTGATGTAGCAAAAGAGTTTCATTCTTTATATAATGATTATAAAGGGGTTCAGGTTGCAGAGGTTATAACTACGTTTGCCGTAGATGAGACGCTTCGTAACCAGTTCAAACAAATGGTTACAAAGTCAACAGGTAAGACAACTGTTGAGTTGAAAGAGAAGGTAGATACCGGATTGATTGGTGGATTTATTTTGCAGATTGGAGATAGACAAATTGATGAGTCTGTAAAAGGAAAAATAAACCGACTAAAACAACAAATGTCTAAGGCATAATCCAATGCCTGGATTTTGAAAGAAATATACAACTTCCTTACTCTGATTTTATCGTTATATAAAATCAATCTATAGATTACAGAATACCTGGAAGTTGATCATAATTTATTCAATTGCTCATTTACTCATTTCTATAAAATATGTCATTAGCAGTAAGACCCGATGAGGTTTCAGCCATTTTAAGGGCACAATTAGCCAATGCCCGCACCGAAGCTGAATTAGAAGAGGTTGGTACCGTATTACAGGTAGGTGATGGTGTGGCTCGTATTTATGGATTATCCAAAGCACAAGCAGGTGAATTGCTGGAATTCAGCAATGGTGTAAGTGGATTGGTACTGAACCTGGAAGAAGACAACGTAGGTGCTGTAACATTAGGTGATTACAGTGGTATTCGTGAAGGAGATACTGTACGTCGTACAGGAAAGATTGCATCTATTAAAGTTGGAGAAAGCATGGTAGGACGTGTAGTCAATACACTTGGTCAGCCTATCGATGGTGGTCCTGCTTTGAGTGGTGATATGTATGATATGCCTTTGGAACGTAAAGCCCCAGGTGTAATCTATCGTCAGCCAGTAAATGAGCCTCTACAAACAGGTATCAAAGCGATTGATGCTATGATTCCTGTTGGTCGTGGACAACGTGAATTGATCATTGGTGATCGTCAGACTGGTAAAACTACTGTAGCATTAGATACTATTCTGAATCAAAGAGAATATTTTGACAGAGGAGAGCCTGTCTACTGTATTTATGTAGCTTGTGGACAGAAAGCATCAACTATCGCACAAGTTGTAAATACATTGCAGAAAGGTGGAGCTATGGACTACACTATAGTAGTTGCAGCTGGCGCTTCTGAGCCTGCACCTATGCAGTTCTTTGCTCCATTTACAGGTGCAGCCATCGGAGAATATTTCCGTGATACAGGTCGTCCTGCTCTTGTAATTTATGATGACTTATCAAAACAAGCTGTTGCCTATCGTGAAGTTTCTCTGTTACTGCGTCGTCCTCCAGGACGTGAAGCATATCCTGGAGATGTGTTCTACCTGCATAGCCGTTTGTTAGAGCGTGCTGCAAAAGTTAATGCTTCTGACTCTATTGCACAGTCAATGAATGACCTTCCTGAATCATTGAAAGGTGTTGTAAAAGGGGGTGGTTCTTTAACGGCACTTCCAATCATTGAAACACAAGCGGGTGACGTTTCTGCTTATATTCCTACAAACGTAATCTCTATTACTGACGGACAGATCTTCCTGGAGTCTAACTTATTTAACTCAGGTATTCGTCCTGCTATTAACGTGGGTATTTCTGTAAGCCGTGTGGGTGGTAATGCACAGATTAAGTCAATGAAAAAGGTGGCAGGTACTCTTAAACTGGACCAAGCACAATTCCGCGAACTGGAAGCATTTGCTAAATTTGGTTCTGATCTGGATGCTGCTACAAAATTGATCATTGAGCGTGGTCGTCGTAACCAGGAGGTATTAAAACAAGCTCAATTCTCTCCAGTACCAGTTGAACAACAAGTTGCTATGATCTATGCATCAACCAATGGTTTGACAGATCATGTAGCTGTTAATAAAATGAAGGATTTCGAGAAAGAATATTTAATGGTTCTAAGTACAAGTTACAAAGATACATTAGCTGCTCTGCAAAAAGGTAAGTTTGATGATAGCATCACAGAGGTGTTGAAAAAAGTGGCAAAAGAAGTTGCTATTCGTTTTGCATAAAATTGTTACTACTCCCTTCTGAGGGAGTAGTTTTTTATAAAATATTACAGAGAGTATATGTTGCTCTTTGATTGCACATAGTACATTAGCCTATACGCACATTTCTATATGCCAAGTTTAAAAGAGGTCAGGGGCCGTATTCAGTCTGTCAATTCAACACAACAGATTACCAAAGCCATGAAGATGGTGGCAGCTGCGAAGTTGCGCCGTTCACAGGATGCAATTTTACAAATGCGTCCATATTCTCAGCGGTTATCTTTGATATTACAGAACATTTCGGCTTCAATTGATGATAATGTTGAGAATCCTTATGCAGAGGAACGTACCCCCAATAAAATATTATTGGTTGTTGTTACTTCTGACAGAGGTTTGGCTGGAGCTTTCAATAGTAATGTTATGAAAGCTACAAATACCCTGATTGCAGAAAAATATAATCAGCAAGCCAGTGCTGGAAATGTTCATATATTGGCGATTGGCAGAAAAGGATTTGATTTCTATAACCGTCGCGGATATACTATTCATAAAGATTTTGTTACTACTTTCTCAATTTTGAGTTTTGGTGCTGCACGCAAAGCTGCTGAGTTTGCCATGGACGCTTTTGTGAAGGGTGATTATGATAAAGTAGAAATTGTTTACAATGAGTTTAAAAATGTGGCTACACAAATTGTACGTGTAGAACAATTTTTACCAATTATTCCTGCTCAGAAGGAAAAAGATAGTTCAAGTAATACAGATTATATTTACGAACCTTCCAAAGAAGAAATCTTTCAGGAACTAATACCTAAATCTTTAAAAGTACAGTTCTATAAGACACTTCTGGAATCAAACGCTTCTGAAAACGGAGCCAGGATGATGGCGATGGATAAAGCGACAGAAAATGCGAAAGAGTTGATTAAAGAATTGCGTCTGGTATACAATCGTAGTCGTCAGGCTGCTATTACAAAAGAGATCCTGGAAATCGTGGGTGGAGCAGAAGCATTATCTCAAGGTTAAAAATAAGATTATACTATACTAAAAGTCTGTCTTTCGGCAGACTTTTTTTATTTTTAACCTATATCTACCTATCTAGTAAGTCTGAAAAGTAAAACACTTATAAATCCTATGTATAAACTAATTCTATTGTACACTTGCCTGCTGTTACCACTTATGATTCATGCTCAAACTCCTGTAAAACCTGATAAAAATAAAATTACACTGGTTATTCATGGTGGAGCTGGAACAATTCTGCGTAAGAATATGACTCCAGAGAAAGAGAAAGCCTATAAAGAAGTATTAAATCAGGCATTGCAAACAGGTTATAAGGTTCTTCAGAATGGAGGTTCTAGTTTGGATGCTGTAGAGGCTACCATTCGTGTTATGGAAGATTCTCCTTTATTTAATGCTGGAAAAGGATCTGTTTTTACGCATGAAGGAAAAAACGAAATGGATGCTGCTATTATGGATGGAAGCACACTAAAAGCAGGTGCCATTGCAGGCGTATCAGTCATTAAGAACCCTGTGAGTACAGCGCGAAAAGTTATGGAAAACTCTGCTCATGTAATGCTTATTGGGCGTGGTGCTGAAGAGTTTGCAAAAGAACAAGGAATGGAAATAGTAGATCCAGCCTATTTTTATACAGAAAATCGGTATCAACAATTGCAAAGAGCTATTGAGGAAGACAAGATTCAATTAGACCATTCCAAGGATAAGGGGAGCCTGGATGAGCCACAACCAGGTGATGAGAAAAAATTTGGTACAGTGGGTGCTGTTGCTCTGGATCAGTATGGTAATCTGGCAGCTGCCACTTCTACAGGTGGTATGACTAATAAACGCTGGAACAGAGTAGGAGATGCTCCTATCATAGGAGCTGGAACATATGCCAACAATCAGACATGTGCCGTTTCTGCAACAGGTCATGGTGAGTATTTTATCCGGTCCGTAGTAGGGTATGATATTTCAGCGTTAATGGAATATAAGGCATTGTCTGTTAAGAATGCTGCTGAAGAGGTTGTTATGAAAAAGTTGGTACAAAGAGGAGGAGAAGGAGGTGTAATTGCACTGGATCGAAACGGAAATTTTGCCATGCCCTTTAATTCAGAAGGAATGTATCGTGGGTATATTAAGGCTGATGGTAAATCGGAAGTTTTGATTTATAAAGAGTAAAAAATAGCACACGAATTGGCATTCCATCTGCAACATTTTGATTAGGATTAGATTGTAGATGGAATGCTCTCTGCTTATTTTATTTATAGAGGACTTCAGTTTCAAACTGACCCGCTTTTTGTGCATGCAGCTTCCAATATACCTCTGCAATTTTATCAGGGTCGAAGTGAGTACCTGGTTTAACAATTCCCGTGATTGTAATTGTAGCTACATGTATTCCTAAAGGGGCTAACTCTGCAGCAAGACTATATGTCAGATTTCGTATACCTGCTTTTCCGACTGCTAATGAAGCATAGGGGTGATAAGGTTCTAATGATAACCCTCCACCTGTGAATAAAATGGTTCCACTTTTTTGCTTTTTCATATTCGGGATAGCAAGTTGTGCAGCTGATAATGCACCTACAACATTTACTCTGAAGTCTTGTACCAGCTTTTCTGGGTCAAGCTTACTTGGACTTGCTTCACGTCCAACAAATGCATTATAGACTAATACATCTGAATACCCAATTTCTCTATGAATAACACGAAAAGCCTTTTCCAAAGAGGCATGATCTGCCGCATCTGCACTATAGGCTTTCGCAAGAACTCCCATCTCTTTTAACTCTTGTACTTGTCTTTCAATATTCTCAACACGACGTGCAATTAATGCAATTGAAAATCCCTCACGGGCAAATCGTTTGGCTACAGACAGGCTGATTCCCGGACCTGCACCAACAATAGTACATACTTTTTCAGAATGTTTCATATAACTTATGGTATATTAAACGAACGGGTTTTAAAAATTGTGGTATAATTCAATTTGATTATATTTCAGAAACTATACAATCAAAATAAATGAAGATTGTTTTCTTATAAGGTATTGATGGCTAAGAAGTTGTTTGTAAGTTGAGATTGTTTTGGTTGCCAATATACAAAAAAGGCCTATCTTTTGAAGATGAGCCTGCACATTGCGCATACATTTAGATTTATTACAAACATACAATATTTGTGTAACTATACTGTGGGACAGGATAGTTGCTTAGCCAGTAATTGTTTCTTTATTCCAGGATAAAAATGGCCAATAGAGAATATGCAAAGTATTTAACTCTTCATGTCATTAAAGAAGGTCTTTTTATTAAGAGAAGATCTGTAAGAAAGCAAATAAGAGATTATCCACTAAACTTTGTCTACTTAATAGGTAAGGGACAGAGCATGCAGTTAGATAGGCCTAGATGCAGGCATGAGTAAGATCTCTACTAGAAGTTAAGGTAAATATAGCAGCAATGTAACAGCTGAGTGTAGAGAGCTCAGCTTGAGGTAATGCTTTCGCTACTAAAGATTTAGATAGAGTCTGCCATAACAAGAAGGCAAACATGTATATACAGGTTTGCCTTCTTGATTTTGAAGCATTAAAGAGCGATTTTACTCTTCTTCGTCATCATCATCCTCGTCGTCAAAGCTAAAATCTTCATCTTCTTCGATGTCAACTTCATCAAAGTCCATCTTTTCGAAGTCATCATCATCTAAATCGAATTCCTCTAAGTCATCGAAGTCTTCTTCATCCTCCTCTTCATCAAAATCATCCCATGAATTTTGGATTTTCTTTAATGGCAGAGTCGCAATGTCTTCTGATAAAAATTGGGTGTTGAGCATACCTGTATGGAATGAATTTTCTGATAAAGGAAAGTTCATGCAAGTCTATTGTTTTTTGTTAAAATTCCCAAGAGGCGAAATAAGTAAAAACAAACATAATCGCAAAAAGTTTTTAAGTGAATGTCAAGTTTTTTCTTGAGTTAGCCGAATGGTTTACAAAATAATGTAGTTGAGCGAGAATGTTTTTATATCAGGTTTTACATTTTTGTAAATTAATATTTTTATAAAATGTCGAAGGGTTTTTTTTATATTTGATGTTTCAAAAGAAAATATTACTCATGACAGAAAAGCGTCACAGAACTTTTCTAAGATTTAATGGTAAATAGTTGGTTTTAAAAGTCTTACTTGGTAAACTCCAGGATATATGCTGAATCAGTAGTTCTACGATATATATGATTACCACGTAATAAAACCATTGCGTTTGTGTTTACGTATGAATTACAGTCCGTATTAATAGCATATTAGTCCATGTCATTTTTGAGTTCAATTCATCAAAATCTAGAATAATTCCAACAAATCACTTAAAAAATTAAAGCCTTTTTTCATGAAAAGAATTTATTCTGTTCTTTTACTTTCCTTAGTTATCCTATCATCGTGTATCACTCATAAGGATGCTGTTAATTTTCAAGGAGAGAACTTTCCTCCATCAAGTGCGAGAGTTTTTCCAAATAAAAGAACTCCCTATAAGATTCAGCCAAATGATGTTTTGGCTATTCGGGTAAAAGGGCTGGAACAAACAGATACAGATTTTCTGAATTTAGAAACATCTGGTGGTTTTAATGCTTTTAACCCTGCTGCAGTTTTTGTCAATGGTTATTCTGTCAATGATTCAGGATATGTAGTATTACCAGTATTAGGATCAATAAAAGTTGCGAATTTAACTATAAATGAAGCTCGGGCGGTTATCCAGAAATCAGTAGATAAACAATTAAAAAACAGTACTATCTTCCTGGCTATGGTTAGCTTTAAAGTATCTGTTATTGGAGAAGTGAAAAATCCCGGACAATACTATAACTACAACAACCAGCTTACATTAATAGATGCATTAGCTATGGCAGGAGATATTACTGATTTTGGAAATCGTAAAAAAATAATGCTGATGCGACAGACAGATACAGGAAATGAGGTTATTAATCTTAATCTGACAGATCCAAATATTATTGTCTCAAAATATTATTACCTGTTACCTAATGATGTTATTTATGTGCAGCCTCTGAAAGGAAAGTATGGAAGACAAAATGCTACAAATATAACTATTATTGCCGCTGTAGTAACTGCAATTGCAGGTACAGTGAGTGTGATTCTTAACCTTAATAGATAACCAATAGTATTACCGTTTTCTCATTTGTGAAAACTAAAACAACACTTACTTTTTAAATTATCCCAATGAAACAGCAAGCTCAAAACGATACTGTTAATCTTAAATTTCTCTTCAATAAGATCGCAAGCCGCTGGTATTTATTTGTGGTTTTTGTACCACTGGCATTGGGTGGTGCTTACTTGTATCTGAGATTCACACCCAAAATATTTGAGGTAAAAGCTTCTATTTTAATTGATGATAAGAGCAAGGATACTCCTGAGCAAGATCGATTTATACGTGGTATGGGCGCATTTGTTCCCAGAACACAGTTAAAAGATGAGGTACAACTACTTACCTCATTCCGTTATATGAAGCAGGTAATGGACCGATTGAATATGCGGGTATCTTATTTTAGTGTAGATGATTATAAAACAGTTGAAGAGTATAATGATTTTCCCTTTCGTGTAAAAGTAGATACTACCAAAGCTCAAATGATCAATGTACCTATATATATTGAGAAGGTAGGGAAAGATTTGTACAAAGTTCAGATTACTGGGAAAAAAGTAACTGTACAGGATATTCAGGCTGACCGGGCATTAGACGAGATTCCCGAAGTAAAGATTCAAAAGGTATTGAAAGTAGGACAAACTTACACTGATAAATACCTGAATTTTTCAATTGAGTTTTCAAGAACTCCTTCTTTATATGATAAAGATGAATATTTCTTTATGATAAATAGTTTAGGTCAGCAGGCTGCTTTCTATCAATCCAATATAAAGGTAAACCCAATCGATGATAAAAATTCTAGTGTAATTGAAATTTCTTCACGTGGACCAATAATAGAAAAAGAAGAAAAAGTAATAAATACATTATTGGATGTCTATCTTGATAATGAGGTTAGAAAGAAAGATACGGAAGGAAAGCGGACAATTGCCTTTATTGATAACGAACTTGGTACTGTTAAAGATTCTATTAGAAGAACAGATGCTAATAATATCTCTGTAAGGACAAGTTCAGGTGTGGCAGGTACTACTTCTGAAGAAATTAGTGCTTTGAACAATCAACTTCAAACGTATACTGTTCAATTACAGGAAGCTCAGGTAAAAGCTGAGGGTTATGAAGCATTGTTAAGAGATTTACGTAATAACAAAGAAGTTGTAGGTGGTGTGAGTGGTGTAGACGATGGTGCTGTTAGTAATTTACTTACTCAATATTCAACATTATTGCAGGAAAAAGCAAGGCTAGCATTAACAGTTCAGGAGGGAAGTGTACGCATGCAGCAATTGGATGCAAGGTTGCAGAGTGTAAAAAATGCATTATTTGATGGACTTACTAATACTAGAAATTTAGCTAGAATCAAAGTAAGTTCACTGTTGAGCCAAGTCAATAGTATTCGAGGTAGGATGAATATGATTCCTCAAACAGAGGTAAATATTCTGAAAGTCAATCGTAACAAAGAAGTACAGGATGAACTGTATAAATACTTACTACAGAAGAAAGCAGATGCTGGTATGGCTTTAGCTACTAATGTTGCTAATAAAGAGGTCATTGACCGTGCAAGAGGGGACATAAATGGTCCGGTTGCACCTAAAGGCTCTGTGATCTATTTGTTGGCAGGAATTATTGGTATGGCAATACCTCTTGGTTTTATCTTTATCAAAGATGCCTTTTCTGACCGTATTTCAGGACAAACAGATATTCAGCTTAATACCAATATACCAACATTAGGAGTTATTGGATATAACAACAAAGCAAATACCTATTTGGTAGCGAATAGCTCAAAATCGGCTATTGCTGAATCATTCCGATCTGTACGGGTAAACCTTCAATATTTGTTCCTGGATACATCAAAGAAAATTATTGGTGTTACCTCCTCGCAACAGGCAGAAGGAAAAACATTCTGTGCTACTAATCTTGCTGTTGTAATTGCACAATCCGGAAAGAAAACATTATTGATAGACTGCGACTTACGTAAACCGCGTGTACATACTCGGTTTAATGTGGACAATGAAAAAGGTCTTGCAACATACTTGACTGGTATGCATGATTGGGAAGAAGTTGTTTCTTCAACAGATACCGATAATCTTTCACTGGTAACTTCAGGTCCAATTCCTGTTAGCCCACTTAACCTGATTGGAAGTCCACGCATGAAGGCGTTGATCGATCGTCTTAAAAAGGGAGATGAGTATGATTATGTCATTATCGATACAGCCCCTCTAGGATTAGTATCAGACTTCCTGATACTGATGAATTATACTGATTTTAATGTGTATATCGTTCGTCATAAAGTTACAGAACGCGAAGCTTTGAATAAGATCAACGAACTGTATGATACAGAAAAAGTGAAAGATATTGCAATTATTATCAATGGAGTAAAATCAATGTCTGCTTACGGTTATAGTGATAAAGCGTATAAATACAGTGATTAGAAGCAGTTGGCATTATTATTTTTAATAGGTAGTCTACCTTGTTTAAAATTAAATTTTAACAAGGTAGACACTCCTATTCTGAATTCCAGCTAAAGTGCATAGATTTCATCTCTAACAATTTTTATTTTGAAAGTACAAGATCCTCCACAATCTGAAACGATACAAGATCCTCCGCAATCTGAAGGTTTTCGCAAATATTTTTCCAGTGTATCCTGGTTATTGGTAGAACGGGTATTTAGTATGGGTGTTGCCTTTGCCATAAGTATTTACACTGCGAACCAACTGGGAGCTGAAAACTTTGGGAAATTTAACTTTGCACGAAGTTTCGCTACCATTATTACTGTGTTTGCTCCTCTTGGTATGGGTGCTGTAATGATGCGTAATCTGATTAACCATCCGGAAAAGAAAAATCTTACGTTAGGTACCGTATTTGTTACCAGAGCGACTGCCTCTCTTATCTGTATTATTGTTGTAGGGTTAGTTTCGATTGTTTTTAATCACTTAATGTGGCATGATGATTTAAAGTTTTTGCTGGTAATGATTGCTGCTGTACCCGTTATTTTCGAAAGTTTTAACGTTCTGGCAGACTTCTATAATTCACGTGCACTAGCAAAATATCATGTATATGGAGAATTAACCAAGACAATTGTTTCTGCTGGAGTAAAACTCTTGTTGCTTTTTGTTTTTAAAGCCTCTGTTATATGGTTTGCTGTTGTTCTGGTAATGGATGCGATTATTTATGATATTGTTGTAGTTAGCATTTATCGCTTTGTATTCAAAGAAAGTCCATTACAATGGAAAGTAGACTGGAGCTATTCTTGGGAAATGATAAAACAATCTCTACCATTGGTATTATCTGGATTTGTAATTACCGTATACATGAGGTTAGACCAGATTATGATAGGTGAGTTGTTGAATGATAAAGAAGTTGGACGTTTTGCTGCAGCTCTTCGCTTCTCTGAAGCAACTTTCTTTGTGCCTACAGTTATTAGTAATGCCTTATTACCTGCCATTATCGCTTCCAAAAAAGAAAGCGAGGAACGCTTTACTATTCAGACTCAAAAACTTTGCGATTTCCTGACTTTAACGGGACTGGCAATAGCTGTTGGAGTTAATATCTGTAGTTACTGGATATTTAAATACTTATATGAACCTGAATATGCAGATGCTCAAAATGTATTGATCATCCACGTGTGGTCTGGTGTAATGGTGGGTATGGGGATGCTGGCAAATGCATGGTTAATTGCTAACAACCTGCAAAAATATTCCTTGAATCGTACTATTTGGGGAGCTATTGTTAATGCAGGCTTGAATGCTGTATTAATTCCAAAATTCGGAATTGAAGGAGCTGCTATTGCAACCTTATTCTCTCAGGCTGTTGCGTCGTATTTAAGCAATGCTATTACTGCAGATACCCGTCCTTTATTCTGGATGCAAACCCGATCACTGATTGGATTTGGTTTCCTTTCTCCTATTAAAGATGTATTAAGTGGAAAGTTCTCTCTAAAGTGAAAATAATATGAACTCTTTTGTACCTCCGAAACCTCTGAAGACAGCTGTTTTGTTTGTTGTATTTAATCGTCCAGACACAACAGAAGTTGTATTTGAAGCGATTCGGAAAGCTAAACCTCCGCGTTTGTATGTAGCAGCGGATGGCCCTCGTCCTCATAAGGAGGGTGAAGCTGAAAAATCCCGTATAACCCGTGAAATTGCTACCCGTGTAGATTGGGATTGTGAATTGAAAACACGTTTTCTGGATGATAATGTAGGATGTGGAATTGGTCCTTCTTCAGCTTTTGACTGGTTCTTTTCCCATGAGGAAGAAGGAATTATTCTGGAGGATGACTGTTTGCCAGATCAAAGTTTCTTCTGGTATTGTGAAGAATTACTGGAGAAGTATCGTCATGACTCACGAATCATGCATATAACAGGTAGCAACTTTCAGAACGGATGGAAACGTGATTCGGACTACTCTTATTATTTCTCAACCTATCCTCACGAATGGGGATGGGCAAGCTGGCGCAGAGCCTGGAAACTATTTGATTATGGGGTAAGTAAATATCCTGAGATTGTAGAGAAAGGATATCTGGATGGATATTATACTTCAAAACTGGAACAAAAGTACCGTTTGAGCAAGATTGCTAATACTTATGGTAAGGATAATGTTAATTGGTGGGACTATCAGTGGAATTTTACAGTGCATATAAACTCTGGGCTAGCTATTGTCCCTAATGTAAATCTAATTGAAAATATAGGTTTTGGAGAAGGTGCTACCCATACGCTTAGTACTAAAGACAAACGTGCTGAAAATAAATCTGGGACCATTGAAGTTCCACTGAAGCATCCTCCTTTTGTCATACGTGATGTGAAGTCAGATGAAAGATACTTCAAGAATTTGATGAATCGAATGGTGACACGTAAAATCTATGGTCTGATTGGTATAGATGGTTTTGATGCTAGAGGGTAAATGAAATATTTTCAGAGTTATTAAATATTAACGGTAAAAGAAATTGTATTATTTTCCTATTGTATTTTTAGCATTATCCATTGATCTGGAAGCGTTCTTAGGTGAGAATGCACTAACTAATCTATTGCCTTTAGCTGTGCTTGGATTAGGAGTAGGACATTTTGCTTTTATAGAGAAGCAACAGTTGTATATAGGAACTCATTGGAATAAGAAAAACCTTGCAGTTTATTTCTTATCTTTTCTAACCTTTATTATTGCTGTCGCCAGAATTAACTCAGATGCTATTGCCGGAGGCTTAGGAATTATCACCATGTTACTTAAATACACACTATTTCCAATATTTGTGTATTTATTCATTAGCTACCAGTTTCGAAACAATGATGGTTTTGAAAAGAATGTACAAAAGGTTTTATATGTCTTTTTTCTAACTATTGCCATTGAAGCTGCATTCTATCTTATTCTGTTTATTGCTTTCTTTAATCAGGCTCAGGTAAATTCTGAAGAAGGTGCTGAATCCCATCTGGTGTTGAGTTTGATTGGAATACATACAGAAAAGCGCTTATTACCCATAATAAATGCTCACCCTAATACCATGGGGATTTATACAGGAGGTGTTGTGGTAATGGCTCTTCTACTGGTAAGACAGAAAGGGATCAGCCCCAAGCTTAAAAAGTTATTGTATATCTTTCTTGTTATTGGTGGACTCTTTTTATTAATGGTAGATTCTCGTGGTACCATTATTAATACTCTTATGGCAACTTTGGGTGTATTTCTCCTTTCAAGAACACGTTTCTTGGGTGCATTTAAAATTATGCCCATTCTGTCTCCTTTATTGCCTTTTATCATGTTATCTGTATTAGCTTTTATCTCAGAAACCGGACTGGGTAGCCAGGTATCGAGACAGGAAGGGGATTTGGCTACAGGTAATAACCGGTCTGCTATCTGGGAAGAATGTGTTAAGGAACTATCAGAGCCTAAATTTAAACATTTTATAGGATATGGAGAGATGGGACAAGCAGCTTCTGGGGTTTCTAAGAGATATGCATGGATTTTCGGGAGTGGTGATGTTGCAGAAAGTATGGTTACTCACAACTACTTCTTTCAAATGGTATTTGATATGGGTTACATTGGCACCTTTATATTCTTTGTTTTTATGTTTGTTATTCTGGGAAATGCCATTTATGCTTTCAAGCAAGGCTTTCCTCGAGCTCTGGCAGTAATCGGCTTTTTGGCCTACTTTATGTTATCCGGTACTTCTGAATCTATTTATGGGATATATAATAAAAACTATTTTATGGTGTTCACTGTAGTTGTGCTTTTTATGGCTATATCTTATAATGAATTCATGCGTTATAAACGCGAAAAAGTTACAGCATAAAAAAAATGATAAATTCAAATGAATTTCATGGCATAACAGCCTTCTCTCTCTGATTTTAAGTTTACTTTTCACAACCAAAGCGTATAAATTAATAAGAAACCTGCTTAGAATCAGAGAGATCACTAATAAATTGCAGTCACTTATTTTACCACGATTATTTTGTATGTATTCTGCTTTCTGTACAGAATATGTATTGTTATAGTTCTGTTTTTCAATAAATCTTTCTATTTCCTGACTGTAAAACACTTACCAGCAAAATTATGATATGGATTGTTATTCCTGTTTTTAATCGGAAAAACTTTACACGCGAATGCTTGCTTTCATTACGGAAGCAGACTGTACAAGATTTTAAGGTTGTTATTGTCGATGATGGCTCTACTGATGGTACAGATGAAATGGTTAAAACAGAATTTCCAGAAGTAATACTAATTGATGGAGGAGGAGATCTGTTTTGGACTGCCGCTGTAAATATGGGTATTCAATATGCATTGGATCATGGTGCTGAAGCAGTGATGACTCTAAATAATGACACCTTGCCAACTGAAGACTTTATTGAAAAAACAATTGAAGCTAGTAAGAAAGATCCTAAAGGCGTAATTGGTGCATTAGAAATAGATGTTGCTACTAAGAATGTTATTTATGGAGGCGAGAAGATTGATTGGGTATTGGCAACTACTAAAAATATAATAGATGGAATACCTGCTCCAAAACGGACCGGACTGCATCCTGTATCCTGGCTTCCAGGGCGGGGCTTGTTAATCCCTAGAGCCGTATTTGAAAAAGTAGGCTTATTTGATGCTGCAAGATTTCCACATTATTATGGAGATGTAGATTTCACACATACAGCTCTACGAAATGGATTCCCCAATTACATCAATTATGACGCGAAACTGATGACTTACCCTGAAGAGTCTGGAGATCGGAAAAATAAGGTAAAGAAAAACTTCAAGAACTATTACAACCATTTGTTTAGCATTAAGGGAGGAGGAAATCTGAAAGACTTTACCCGATTTACATTTAAGAATTGTCCATTTTATTTTGTCCCATCCTATTTATTGATAGGGTATTTGCGCAGAATGGGTGGCTATTTTGTCCACTAGATAGGAAAGATTAGTACAGCAATGTACACGCTGATAAGTTTGATGCCATTTTCTAGAAATTAAAAGTATGTCTGATCATAAATCAACAGGTCGCACACTGCAAACACCTGTCTTATTGATTATATTTAAAAGGCTTGATACAACTGAAAAAGTTTTTGACGCAATCCGAAAGGCTAAACCTACAAAATTATATGTAGCAGCAGATGGCCCTCGTGCTAATAAGGAAGGCGAAGCTGAGCAGGCTCAGGCTACACGGGACATCATAAAAAGAGTAGATTGGGATTGTGAGGTAAAGACATTATTTCAGGATCATAATCTTGGCTGTGGAGTAGGACCATCAACAGCTATTAGCTGGTTATTTGAGAATGAAGAGACTGGAATTATTCTGGAAGATGATTGCTTGCCTAGCGAAAGCTTCTTCTGGTATTGTGAAGAACTATTGGAAAAATATCGTAATGATACACGGATTATGCAGATATCGGGAGTGAATCCATTACTAGGATGGCGCAAAGATCCGGATTATGATTATTACTTTTCAGAAGCAGGTATTACGTGGGGATGGGCTACCTGGCGACGTGCATGGAATTTATATAATTACACAATCCCTCACTTTCAGGAAATAAAAGACAAGGGCTACATAGAGTCTTTTCATTTCTACAAGGAAAAGGTTGAATGGATGATCAATTGTCTGGATGAAGCATATCGTCGCTTACCTTCTGTTAGCTGGTGGGACTTTCAGTGGGAGTTTACTAAATTCAGTAATTCCGGATTGTCTATAGTTCCTAACGTCAGTTTAGTGAAAAATATAGGTTTTGGGGAAGGAGCTACCCATACATTTGAAACAGTAGGCTTTGCAGTTGCTGAAACCAAAGATATAACACTGCCTTTAAGACATCCTTCTTTTGTTATTCGAGATATCGAATCTGATAATTTATATTATAGTCAGCATTTACGTACTACTCTTTTTAAGAAAGTAAAGAAAAAACTCAAAAGGTTACTAGCCCGGTAAGAAAGAAAGATTTTAATCTAACTTACTTACCTATGAAAAAAAATAAACGGCAACGTGTTGCCATTGTTATCCCTATTTATGAGGCACAACCTCATCAAGACGAGATTTCAGTATTAAAATATTTCCTCAAATTGTTTCATAAATATCCTATTGTATTTATGAAAAAAGAGGGCTTGGATGTTGGAGTATATCAGACTGCGATAGATGAGGTAAAACATCCGAGTATTATTTTTGAAGAGTTTAGCTGGAATGGCTATCTGGGGTATAATCGGTTAATGGTGGAGAAAACATTTTATAAGCGATTTCTTCATTATGAATATATCCTGATTGCCCATCTGGATGCTTTTGCTTTTAGTGATGATCTTGAAGATTGGTGCAATAAAGGCTATGATTATGTTGGATCGGTCATACACAATATCCCATTTGTAGAAGATTATATTAAAACCTCAAGATTACTACGCTGGCTTCAGAAAAGAAACTATCTGAAAGTGTCCGATTTCCAGAATGGAGGCTTTTCACTACGTAAGGTAACTGCGTTTTACCGGAGTTGTAGCTTTTATGGACCACTAATCAAACGATCCAATCTGGTATATAGCGAGGATTTTTTTTGGAGTGTGCGCCTACCACAGATGAATCCTTTTTTTCGAGTTGCTCCTGAATCGACGGCACGATCTTTTTCTATTGAATTACCAAAAGAGAATGATGAGAATTTTGTAAGTGTGAGAGATTCTGTTCAATCATTACCTTTTGGCTGCCATGGATGGAAAAAACATGGATATTCTTTCTGGAAACCCATACTGGAAAAGAACATGCAAACAAAATTAAGCGATTAAATATGAATTATTTCGTTAGAATATATAATTTTACTACAGAAACAAACCTCGGAGGGATGATATAAAGTTTAACTGGCTAAAAATCAGAAAGTGATAGAAAAATGAAATTACAAATTGAGCCATTAGTAAGTATTACATTGCCAACATATAATCGGCCGGATTATTTAAAACTGGCGATTGCAAGTGCAATAAATCAGACTTATAAAAACATCGAGATCATTGTTTCTGATAATGGAAGCCCTGAATCTGCTCAGCCAATCGTTGACTCATTTCATGACTCCAGAATACGGTTCCATCGATATGATCCTGCTGTAAGCATGTTTGACAATCACATCAATGGTTTTAAAATGGCTACAGGAAAATATGTGGCCAGTTTACATGATGATGACTTATGGGAAAAAGATTTTCTGGAGAAAATGGTACCCCCATTAGAAGAGAATCCCAATCTGATTCTAACCTTTTGTAATCAATGGGTGATAGATGAGCATGGAAAGATCAATGAAGAACGCACCTTTGAATATAATCACGATATTGGCAGGCATAAGTTAAAGCAACAGGTCTATCAGCCTTTTATGGAGGTAGCACTGAAAGATCTTGCTATACAACCTGCCTCATCAGCAGTAATTCGTAGAGAGGCTATTGATTGGAATAAGATCCCTGCGAAAGTTGGGCCGATGTGGGATGTTTATTTGCCCTACATGCTCGCAAAGACAGGAATGGGAGCCTATTTCATTGAAGAAAAGCTAACGTTATATCGTATTCATAGTGAGAGTGAAACTGGTAAATATGAAACATTAGCTCATAAGATGAAGCGAGCTGCCAGTCAAATGGATTGTTATAGTATTATTCTGGCAGAAGAAATGGATGAACCTTCTTTATCTCCTGAAATGCTTAGTTACATAGAATATCGCTGGCAGCATGCTTCGACAAGTATGGGAATAGCCTTATTAAAGGAGAGTAAAGTACGTGAGGCCAGAAGTTACTTATTTAAGTCCTTAATCAAACGAAAACCTGATATCCGTACGCTGGCTGCAGTAAGTATCAGTTTAATGCCGCATCCTTCACATCATATTCGTGAATTTATTTTGGAGCATATTGTAAAGGCTCATGACTGATATTATACTATTCTAATAAAAAAGCATCTTCTATAAAAGGTGCTTTTTTATTTTAGGTTTTTCTTTAAGGAATTATCCGAATTGTTTTTGACTTTCAGTCAGATTCACTCTACCTTTAACAATCTATATTAGATTGCTATCCTCCTCATATATAGAATATAAGCTGCACAGACCATCATGTCCTGGACAAACTATCATAGTCATACAAACTTTTGTGACGGCAAATACCCTCCTAATTACTATGCTACAGAAGCATTTCGTCAAAAGTTTGTTGCTTATGGGTTTTCTTCTCATGCTCCGATACCATTCGAATGCAAATGGTGTATGAAAGAAGATTCAATAGACCGATATTTTACAGAGATTCAGAAGTTAAAAGATAGGTGGCAAGGGAAATTGCAACTTTACTATGGATTGGAAGTAGATTATATCCCTGGCATAATGGGAGTGAAAAATCCGTTTATTCAAGATCTGAACCTGGATTATAGTATAGGTTCTGTCCATTTTGCAGGGACAATGGCTAATGGAGCAAGATGGGAAATTGATGGTGCCCACAGTACTTTTTTACAAGGACTTAAAGAGATATTTGGAAACGATATTCAGCGGGCAGTTACACAATACTATGAGCAAATCCGGCAGATGGTTGTAGAAGATAAACCAAGTGTAGTAGGACACCTGGATAAAATAAAAATGCAAAACCAATTTACTCCTTTATTTGATGAGACTGCAGATTGGTATCGGGAAGAAGTACTCAAAACGTTGCAAACAATAGCTGGTTCCGGACTCATTATGGAAGTGAATACGAGAGGATTATATAAGAAGCGTGCTGTTGAAACATATCCTGGAAAATGGACCTTAGAGCAAGCTTTTCACTTGGGGATTCCTGTTACCATAAGTTCGGATGCTCATCATCCCAGAGAGATGGCAGGCTTCTTTGCTGAGACACTAAGTTTGCTAGGAGAGATTGGATACCAGCATCTACATGTACTGCTGGATGGAATCTGGAAGCCTGTATCTTTCAATGAAAGTGGAATAGCTTATTAGACTATTCTATACTTACTTCCTGATAAATGGGATTTGTCAAGTTGGCTTTCCTTGACCTTATTTTTTACTTTTACTACCTCTGCAGTGACTTTGCTGTGATTAGAGAGCTATAGTCTGCAATAGCAATCTTCTACAGGCATATCTTTTGATGCCAACTTACATCATAAATTAGCTGGCTGCGCTATCTCGTTAGAGTGAAATCTATATCTTAAAAACGATAGTGTTGGATAATATCTGACAACAGGTATGGACTTTTTGTTATATTTCAGCTCAAAATACAAAGGTTATTGTGAAATAAATTTAATAATCAGACTGATGAAACACGAGGGGGAAAATGATAAAGATCATTTGAAGAGTTCCAAATTAAGGGGAAAATTGGATAGAATGGAAGGACTATCACATTTGGAAACAACATCGCAATTACGGGCTATCTTTGATCATGCTATTGATGGTATCATTACTATTGACAGCACCGGTTTGATCGAGATGGTAAATCCTGCTGCTTCAAAACTTTTTGGGTATGTTCCTGAAGAGTTGATAGGGGAAAATATCTCTATATTAATGCCTAACCCGGATAGACGCAATCATGATCAATACATCCACAATTATCACCAGACTGGAATTGGACGTATTATTGGGATTGGACGGGAGGTTACTGGTTTGCGAAAAGATGGGACCAGATTTCCGTTCCATCTAAGTGTCAGTGAGGTCAATCTGTCCAGTGGTAAGATATTTACGGGTATTATACATGATATCTCTGACTTAAAGCTGGCACAGGAAAAATTGCGCCGTTATGCTGCTGAGTTAGAACGTAGCAATATTGAGCTACAAGACTTTGCCTATGTGTCTTCGCATGATTTGCAGGAGCCTCTTCGAAAGATACAGGCCTTTGGAGATCGTTTGATGATGAAAGAGGGCGAAAATCTAAGTGACCAAGGTAAAGATTATCTGGAACGGATGTTAAGTGCTTCTGCACGTATGCAAAAGTTAATTAACGATTTACTGGCCTTTTCAAGAGTGTCTAAGCAAATGGAGTTTGTGTCTGTTAGTTTGAACACGATTATTCAGGAAGTTCTAACAGACTTGGAAATACTCATTGAGAAAAATAATGCAACTATAGTGGTAGACGAGCTGCCAACAATTGAAGCTCAGCCTACTCAAATGCGGCAGTTATTTCAGAATCTGATTTCCAACGCGATTAAGTTTAGAAAGCCAGATGAAGCTCCCCGAATACATATTTCTTCGGAAGTAAAACAAATAAAAGCACATCTTAGTGCAACGCCAGGTGACGAAATGCTGGAAATAAGTGTAGCGGATAATGGGATTGGCTTTGATGAGAAATACCTTGATCGCATTTTTAATATATTTCAACGACTTGAAGGACGCAAATACGAAGGCTCTGGAATTGGATTAGCGGTTTGTCGCAAGATAGCAACCCATCATGGGGGAACTATTACAGCTCATAGCCAGATAGGAAAAGGATCTACTTTTGTCGTAACTCTTTCTATAAAACATGCCATAAAATATGGTGAAACCATTTTATAAAAGAATCATTGCAGATCTATAGGAGTCAGAAATATATTTGGCTTCTGAACAAATTAAAATACTATAAACTCTATGTCTGCCAAAAACAATAAGAGTGTTATTATTCTGATTGCTGATGATGACGAGGAAGATCGTATGTTATTAAAAGATGCTTTTGAAGAAAGTCATCTGTTGAATGAGATCTATTTTGTAGATGATGGAGAAGAACTGACAGATTATCTTTATCGAAAAGGACAATATACCAATCCTTTGTTGTCTCCACGCCCTGGAATGATTCTCCTGGATCTGAATATGCCTAAAAAAGACGGCAGAGAGGCATTACGAGAGATTAAGGCTAATCCTGAACTGAGGACTATTCCAATTATTGTACTGACCACTTCCAGAGCTGAAGAAGATATTATTCGTAGTTACGATTTAGGAGTAAACTCATTTATTACCAAACCTGTAACCTTTAAGTCTTTGATCGAAGTCGTACAAATGCTGGGACGCTACTGGCTTGAAATAGTTGAACTACCAGATATAAAACAGAATAAGGAATAACGTCTATATATTTAAACGCTTAATCTCTAATGACGAAGACAAACGTGAGTACTGAGATAAAAATACTACTGGTAGATGATGATGAGGATGATTTTGTTCTTACTCGTGATACATTGAGTGAAATTCCCAATAAAAAATATATTCTGGAGTGGGAGTCTAACTATGAAAAAGCGCGGGAAATAATAAGCCGAAGCATTCATGATGTGTATCTTGTGGACTTTCAAATAGGAGCCTTTAGTGGATTGGATCTAATTATGGAGGCTCAACAGCATGGTATTACAGCACCTCTGATCCTGTTGACAGGTAAAAGTGATCTGGAAATTGATGAACGAGCACTGCAGGTAGGAGCTTCTGATTATCTGGTTAAAGGCACTTTTGGTCTGTTTGATCTGGAAAGGTCTATTCGGTATAGCCTGGAACATGCAAAAAACCTGGCGGAAATCCGTAAGCTGAATACTACGCTGGAAAAAAGAGTGGAGCAACGTACTCGGGATCTGGCAATGGCATTACAGGAGTTGGAACAGACCAATGAAAACCTGCGTAAGGCTGAGAAAGAAATTTTGAAAACGCTGGAGAAAGAGCGGGAACTCAATGCACTAAAATCCCGGTTTGTGACAATGGCTTCACATGAGTTTCGTACACCGCTAAGTACTATTTTATCTTCCGCATCGCTGATTGCCAAATACAACAATCAGGGAGATGAAGATAATCGATCACGACATATAGGACGTATCAAATCGGCTGTTAATAATCTTACAGCTATTTTAAATGACTTTTTATCTATCAGTAAGCTGGAAGAGGGGAAAGTAGAATGCAATCCTGTTCCCTTTAATATAAAAGAGTTGACAAGTGAAGTGACTGAAGAAATGCAGGCTTTGGTGAAGGAAGGTCAAACAATTCAGTATGAGCATAAGGGTAGTGCTGAGATTATGCTGGATAAAAATCTGACGCGTAATATTCTTATCAATCTGATTTCGAATGCTATTAAATATTCCAAAGAGGGTAAATCCATAGAAGTGCGTACTGATTTTCAAAATGCTAATCTGGAAATAGAGGTGGAAGATCACGGAATTGGAATTCCGGAATCAGAACAAGGACACTTATTTACTCGGTTTTTCCGGGCTCAGAATGCATCCAATATACAAGGAACCGGACTAGGCCTTACTATTGTGAAACGATACATAGACCTGATGCAGGGAAGTATAGCTTTTAAAAGTCAGGAAAGTCATGGAACTATATTTAGTATAAAAATTCCTGCTCCTGCATTAAGTTTGCATACTACTCCTTAATTAGCAATTAAGGTAGCCTTGATAAAAATGATTATCTTTTCCTTTTATCTATAAACCATGAGATCCATTTTATTAATAGAAGACAATACGGAAGTAAGGGAAAATACAGCTGAGATTTTGCAACTTGCTAGCTATCGCGTATTTACTGCGCCTAATGGAAAAGCAGGTGTGGAGATTGCCAAAGTCGAAAAACCTGATCTGATTATTTGCGATATTATGATGCCTGAGCTGGATGGATATGGGGTATTGCATTTGTTGAGCAGAGATTCCAATACAGCTGGGATACCTTTCATTTTTCTGACAGCAAAAACAGAAAAAGAGGATTTTCGGAAAGGAATGAATCTGGGGGCGGATGACTATCTGACTAAACCTTTTGATGATCTGACTTTATTGGATGCTATCGAGATGCGTTTAAGAAAAACAGATACACTGAGAAAGACATTTCAGAAAGATGCGGAAGGACTCACCGAATTTATCAATGAAGCAAAAAGTACCGGTGATCTTAATCAATTATTGAATGGTGATCGGAAAGTAATACGATTGAAGAAAAAGCAATTATTATTCTCAGAGGGAGATTATCCAAGTGCATTATACTTTATTAGCAAAGGAAAAGTAAAAACATATAAAACGAATGAAGAAGGAAGAGAGTATATAACAGCTCTTCATAGTGAAGGTGATTTTGTGGGGTATACAGATTTGCTGGAAGAATCACAATACAATGAGTCGGCAGCGGCTCTGGATGATGCCGAAATTATAGTCGTTAACAGACAGGACTTCTTTACGTTATTGTATCAGAATAGAGAAGTCGCCAATAAGTTTATCAAGATGTTATCCAATGATGTAATTGAGAAAGAGGAGAGGTTATTGAAACTTGCGTATAATTCTGTTCGGAAACGAGTTGCTGAATCATTATTAATGATCTATGACCGATATACAAAAGAAGGGCAAACCTCTCCTGAAATTCCTGTATCCCGTGAGGATCTATCGAGTCTGGCAGGAGCTTCCAAGGAGACGGTAATACGGACATTATCAGATTTTAAGGATGAAAAGCTTATTGACATTAGTGGAAAGAATATACGACTCCTGAATCTAACAAAGCTGAAAAATATGAGAAACTAAACAAAACGCCTGTAACACTACAGGCGTTTTGTTTTTGCATACATAATTACATCCATTGGCCTGTTTTCTTTCATTACATAATTGTGTAGCGTTCCTTCTGCTATAAATCCATTTTTCTCAAGTACTTTACCTGATGCCGGATTATGCGGAAATATGGGAGCTTCAAGTCGCCAGAGTCCAAAATGCTGAAACCCCCAGTCTGCTACTACCGCTACAACTCTGGTCATAATGCCTTGTCCTCTGTATGGAGCTGCCAGCCAATAACCTAGCTCGTCTTTATGTGAATATTTACCGTAGATTCTGGAAAAACCAACACAACCAATCATCTCTCCTGTATAGTTTCGGATTGCCCATTCTGTAGGTTGGGTATGTTCCTTCCGCATTAATCGTACATAATGCAGAAAATCACGTGCATGCTCTATTTTGTAAGGAAATGGGATACGAAGTGTATTTTGATAAATGACTTCATCATTCAGCCACTTTACCATGGCAGAATCATCTCCTTTTGTAAGCTCAGAGATGTAAACCGAAGAATCTATGGCAATCATAAGTAGTTTTGTATTTGGCTAAAATATAAAAGAATAATAAAGGTTGGGAAATTTATAGCACTTATATTGAAATATGGTTTTACAGATTTTCTATTAGTACAGTTGAAGGCTGTTATCAGGTATAAATGGATTATTTACCTTTAAACTTACAACTCGATGAAAAATGTACTATTGGTAGTTTTGATTTGTATTGGATTTCCAACATTGGGGCAGAGTATGAAGACAACTGCCCAACAAAAGATGGCACCTCTTAGCTGGCTAATTGGTGAGTGGTCGGGCGAAGGATCAATGACCATGCGAGAGAAGAAATCTTTTAAGCAAAAAGAGACTATTGAAATGATTTTGAATGGAACCGCTATACAATTAAAAGGAGTTGGCTTCGCTGGAAAAGATACAGTGCATGAAGCCTTTGCTATATTTTATTGGGACTTACAGACCCAATCTTATAAAATGGCCTCTTTTACTGGAGATGGAAGAAATACAGTAGCTGATGCTGTAGTCGAAAACAATAAACTTATCTGGCGACTGAAAATACGAGATGGGAATTTTATAAAATACACTATCTGGCAAAATGAGAAGAAACACTGGGTGGAGACAGGAGAGATGGAAAAAGAGGATAGTAAATCCGGCACTCCGTTTTTTGAAATGACATTGACCAGGAAATGACCTATTTATGCTATTACAGAACTTTAGAAAAGCGACAAAACAAATGAGCAATTTCATTACTTATTTGTTGCTTAGGTAGTTCGTTATTTCTTTCGTTTTCTGGACATAGGAAGTTTAACAAAAGGCATATTCCTTTCCCAACGTCGGGTATTGTTGTCAACTGAAGTAAAAAGTATTGTATCCTTGTCTATCAGTCCGGAAAAGTCAACGGGTTGTTTGCCTTCTCCCCAGTGTGGCTTGGTTTTAAATCGGATACGTTTGCCTATTACTTCATACGTTCCCTGAAACATACCTTCAATCTTTGTATCCCTTATCAACCATTCTGCCAGGTTGTCCGCAGTAGTTAGTTTTTCATGGGGTTCCAGGTAAATAAGAGAGTCCAGAAATGTGCCATCTTTATAAAATCGGAATACCTGATGGCGGAAGTTATAAAAGCCAGATAGCATATATGTTTTCAACTAGTATTTGACCAATACAGATGGTAGTCAAATCATCTGTATTGGCTTATTAAACTTAGACCGCTTCCCGCTGAAACCCAATCACACGGAAAGGTTCTTTAGATCGGAACTTCTTAGCCTGTGGATTGGTAATTTCGGCAATGGTCATTGGTTCTGAAATCAATCGGTTGTAACCCAGATGTTCTGATAATGCACGGGATTTCTCTACAGATAATTTATTGAATTCATACTTTGCAATCAAACGTCCTTCCCGAAGAAGAGCATTATCAACTACTGAAAGTGCACTGTTAAAGGTACAAATGATCTGCACATTCAGGCAATCTGCCAATAAGCCATCTGTGAGATTCAACAAATTAGAGACTGCTGAATTGCTATCTGCCTGACGATCCTTGATTACATTTTCTGCATCTTCAATGATGAGTACACAATCTGGATTGTCAATCAACATATCAATAAGTTCCGGATTGACAATGTTGGTGGCTACGTCTGGTGAAACAAAGATTACTTTCTTCTTGAGTTTACCAATCAGATAACGCAGATAGGTTGTTTTACCTGTTCCGGGTAAGCCATGCAATAATACAATTCCTTTGTCTTTCTGCTTGTTTAACCGTTTACGAATGTGTTCATCTATTTCCTGAAAGTCATCCTCGTAATACAAACCCAGGTTGAGGCGAGTCTTTTTTACCTCCATGCTTTTTAGTTCAAGACCATAGCTGCCCCGCACTATAATATTGATTTCAAACTCAGATTTCTTTTCAACCTCCTTGAATTTACTCAGCTCCTGAACCAACTGATGTGCCTCCTCCTGGTTTTCTGTTAAGTACAGTACCTTACAATAGTTGTTATACAACTCAACAATGCATTTCGTTGAAAGTATAATAAACGTCTCACTATGCTCAACCTTCTTTTTTTGATGATTAAAGCCACTATATTGAAATGTATCCTGTATCAGATCCTTGTATTTTTCCTGAATATAGGCATAGGCTTTTTCAACGTTGATCTGATTAAGCCAGATAATGCAGGGAATCTTCTGAAAAGTATGTAGAAAGAATGTGCGGCTTTCCAGGTAGCGATTTCCGAATACATTGTCTGTATCCTGTATTTTTACTTGCATAGTGTGTTAGATTTTGGGTTGTAAGAATACTTTACGAAAAGATTCAATAGTTGTTTCCTTTTCTGAACGATCCCAGACTGCAAATAGTATTTTTTCAAAAACATTCTGAAATACCGGATTATCCATTAGGTGATACCGAAAATATTCGGCTACATCTGCCGGGTTATTTCTAAATACTCCGCAGCCCCATGCTCCCAATACAAGTGCCCGATAGCCATGAATCATAGCTAATGAGAGTACCTTTTCTGTGCGGGCCAGCATGACAGATGGAATAGACTCCTGATCGTCAATGTCGGAGCGCTGCATCACAACTCCGGCATTGACAGCTGGTGCAGTGATAAATGAAACTGTATAAGGTGTATCCAGTAACTCATCTTCATCATCCCGAAACACAGGCACATTAGGAGAGTAAATCATATGATCGGTATACAGGCATGACTCCAGACCCCGATTTGTCTCATACATATCCCAATGTGCTGTTTGTGTCAGATATAATCCTGATGCCCTTGCCAGACTTTCTTCCTGTGCCTGTGCACCATTCTGAAAACCTCCGCCTGGATTTTTGGCTGATGCAAAGTTCAGTGCCAGTACTTTTTCAAATCCCTCATTTTTGAGCGCTTGTGCTGCATATAGAGTAGTCTCATTGATTACTTCGATTGCTGTTTGTTTCTCTTCACGACGCACTATCTGATCTCGCTTGTTAAATACATCAGCAAACATCTCTGGCTTGTAATGAACAGAATCTTTGACCGCTTTCTGCTGTATGGCTGCTACGGATACTTTTTGATTTTTCTTATTTATATAGAATCCCTGATCCAGAATGCGTAGTGTATCTCTGGCAGTGGACGCATTTTTACTTTTCTTACTCATATAGTTTAAGGAGTATTAAAAGCATACAAGATGAAAATCTGTATGCTTCTAGTGGCGGTCTAAAATTATTTTTAAAGGCTGAAAAGGTAGGTTTTAGGCTGCACCTTCGCCTATTTTTCGGCTCATAGCCTAATAGGTTCGCTCTAAAATCTACCTTTCCGCTTCTTTATAAATAATTTAGACATCCTCTTATCGTGATGTGTTTTTCTCTTACTCTTCTTTCCAAACCGCCAGACATTTCTTTTCCTGCCAAAATTGTTCAAGTGTCAGGGTAGGAGACAGGCTGCATTGAATATGTAAAGGACTCAGACGAATACTGATGACATGTGATGCCTGACCCTGCCAGGAGCCGATATCTACAATTTCAGTGCCGGATAACTGCAACTGGTTTCGTTTCAGATACTCCATAACAGCAGGTACTTGTAAGTCTACTCCTGTCGTTGCTTCTGCATGTGGGTTACGAAGCTTTTTAGCTGTTCTCACTAGTTCTACAAGATCTTCCGGATGATTTTGAAAGTGTGATGCATAACTCTGATAGTATATCTTCTCAAAAGCTTCTTCCTGGTCTATAAATACACCATCTAGTATATAGCCAGTGTCCCAATTGCCTTCTCCATATTTTTTATCCCACTCACGTTGGCGGGCCTGTCGTTGCTTTATACTTCCGGCCCTGCCAATTTTGCGTTCAATAACTGTCCACATTAGTGAGGTAAAATAATATAGTCAACAGGTACCTCATTGGTTAGCCATACACCATTAGCTGACTTATAGAATACCTTTCCATCCTGATGCATTTCCAATGCTTTGATAGGTAATACTACAGGAACACCATGTCTGGCACCCACATTTTTAGCTGTATCTACATCTGGTGATAAATGCACATGATGTCGACTACGTTTCGCCAGACCTGATTTTCGAATAGATGGCAGATTAGAAGCTGCTGTGCCATGATACAGAAACTCAGGTGGTGTCTGTGCCTCATAGCCCAGATCAACATGTACCGAATGTCCCTGACTAGCCCGGATCATCGATCCATCTGCACTAAAGGCAAAACGTTGCTTGTCGTTGTTGGCTACTACTTGTTTTAGTTTTTCGAGTGTCAGTTTGATCTGGCTGTAGGCATTGAACTGATGAATTAGTTCGTCTACTCCTACATAGCCGTTTTCGTCAAGAATGATACCCATTTCATCTGGACGGTGTCTCAGTACATAACTGAGAGTTTTACTTATTTTAAATTCTTCTTTAGATGACATAATTGTATAATGTTAGTAATATGTACCTCTTTATAAACCAGAGGCATTGTTTGAGTCTGTCTATACCGGAATCTTTCGCATTTCCCTGACTTCTGACAATTGTTGCCGGTAATCATACAGACCTTGATTGAGCTGCCCACGTGTTTGTGAGTTAGCCATATAATTGTAGTACTTAAGATTGTGTACTACATTTTGTACCTGGTAGCACCAGTAAATAGACATCAGTGAATTAATCCAGAGTTCACTACCACTGGTACGGAGGGTGCGGTGGAAGTCTCCGAATTTTCCTTCTATGGCACTAACGATAGAGTTAGATACAATGCTCTGACGTTCCATGTGCTGATTAACATAGTTAACAGCAGACATATACTTTTCAACTTCCGGCATAGTAGGTAGTAAATGAAAACTTCCCAAGAAGCCACCTTCTGCGAGTATCTTTGAGGTATTTTCCAGAAAGCGGAAGTGTGAAACGCCATGAAAGCGATCCACTCCAAAGCCCAGACAAACCAGTAGTTTATTTTTAACAGACGTTTTGTTAACTGCTACCAGTGAACAACTGTCTTCCAGAGGTGTACCCAGCTCTTCCTCATCTCCAAACATCAAACTGTCGGTACCTCCATCTATCAGAATCACTGTATCGATGGAATGTCTTTCTATAATCTGATCATAGATTTTCTTGGTTGGCTGCACACCTGAAAGCTCAAATGCATAGATGTTAACCTGTTCTTGTTGTTCAGTTAAAAACCAGTCTGCCAGGTATTTTTCAGGAAAGTAGTTGATCTGGTGGTTGTTCTTATCGCCTGCCTTAACCAAATAACACTGATCAAATACTTTCTCGGAGTTGGTCATGGGTAAATACGTAAATGACAGATTTGCCAGATGCACTTCCTTTCCCATTGCTTTCAAAGCAAAATAAAGTGGCAAACCACAGTATATATCATATCCGCCTCCAGCTCCGACAAGTAAGATACTTTTGGAATTTTCAAGCGTTTTAAAAAGAGGTATTTCTGAAAGTTTGAACATAGTTGTCGTATTTAAGAATAGTTACAAAAAATGAAGGAATATACTATCATAAATGGATTCCGTTGCCTGAATCCATAGCTCAGGAATGGCTTGCTTACCAGCAGATAATGACACAATACTCCCTACTATCGCACAGGTAGTATCTCGATCTCCCAATCCATTCACTGTAGTCCAGATAGCTTCTTCGTAATTATAGAGATGATGTGCTGTTACCCAAAGTGTAAAGGGAACCGTTTGCTGAACTGTGATATCCGAACCGTTACCCAATACTTCTACAATGGTTTGTATGTTTGTATTGGGCGATAGATGAATACCTCTTCTACTTCTGGATAATGTTTCACCTTCTGGTATATACTCACATACTTTTTCGATAAACTCCTGAGGCGATAATTGTACCTGAAACAACGATGCCTGGCAAGCTAAGGCGGCTGCAATACCTATCGCAATGGCGCCTGCCTGCCCCTCTGGGTGAGAATGAGTTACTTCTGCGGATAGACGTGCCTGTTCTGCTGCTTTGGGTAAATCATCATAAAAGTAGGCACCAATTAAACCCGCACGCATTGCTGCTCCATTTCCCATTGAACCCATTCCATCAAATACAGAGGAAGAAACAATTTGCCAGTCACTACCTGCACCTATTTGCCGTAATATACTATGGGCTGTTCCTCCGTATCCTCGCCGGTCATCTTTCTGGTAGTTATCTGCAAAAGTTTGGGCAAGAGCATCCTGATTAATCTCTCCATACTGTTGCAGACTGGCATATACTCCCATTGCCATAACGGTATCATCCGTAAAATCCCAGGGAGCAGAAGGTATCCAGCGATTAGTCAAATAAGTTTCAAGTTGACCAGGAGGTAGGAAAAACTTTT
Organism: Xanthocytophaga flava; assembly: GCF_030068545.1. Lineage (NCBI taxonomy): Bacteria > Pseudomonadati > Bacteroidota > Cytophagia > Cytophagales > Rhodocytophagaceae > Xanthocytophaga > Xanthocytophaga flava. Next base: position 366,401 of record NZ_JASJOR010000005.1, read on the forward strand.
CTCCAAATGCATCTCCAACTGCCAGACCCAATAAGGATTGTTCTGAAAGTTGAAGTCGATGGGTATGTGTTGTTTTCATAGTTATAGTTGTAAATTACGAATAATCCGGTCATTCAGGTTATTGACCCGAATGACCGGATAGATTATCCTTCCCAACCTTTGGTACGTTTATCCGGATCTGCCATACGTACGATCTTAGGTGTAAACCGAGCAAGTACTTCAACCAGATCATTCTGATAACTCATAACCTGATTAATGTCTTTATACACCATAGGGGCTTCATCCAGATCTCCTCCAATCAGGGTCACTCCTTTATCTGCCAGTACTTGTTTGAGTTCTGGTCTGGTAATCGTTTTTAAGGCTTTGGAACGTGATAACAGTCTGCCTGCACCATGTGAAGCAGAACAGATCGATGAAGAATCTCCTTTGCCACGTACTACAAAACCGGGTTGTGTCATCGAACCAGGAATAATGCCCATTACACCTTTTCCTGCTGGGGTAGCTCCTTTGCGATGTACCATTACTTCCCGACCATCTGCCAGGGTCTCTTTCCATGCAAAGTTGTGATGGTTCTCAATCATCGCTATAGGTTTGCTGCCAATAGCCTGTGCTAGCCGACGATGAATCTGATGATGACATGCAGAAGCATAGTCGCCTGCCAGGTTCATTCCAATCCAGTATTCCTGTCCTTCTTCTGTATTCAGATCTAGCCATGCCAGATGTTGTGCTTCTCGGGGAAGTTTCGTCTTCTCTGTAGCAATCTTTGAGTAATGAGTCGCAATATTAGCCCCAAATCCTCTCGATCCCGAGTGACTTAATAGAGCCAGATACTTGCCCTTCGGTAACTTCAACTCAGGTGTTTGCTCTGTAATATCCAGAATACCCCATTCTACAAAATGGTTTCCTGTACCGGAAGTACCCAATTGTTTTTCTGCCTTATAACGCAACTGTCTGATCTGAGCAGTTGATTTCCATTCAGGCAAATCGAAAATGGTATCTGATAACTGGTCTCTATTTTCTCCATCCAGACCAAAGTAGGTATGATCTAACAGATGTTGTTTCAGTAGTTTTGTTTTCTGATCCAGAAAAATAGCATTAACGTCAAACACAGACAGACACATTCTACAGGCAATATCAACTCCTACTGCATAGGGAATGATGATATTAGGTTCTGTAGCCAGTACCCCTCCAATAGGCAGTCCATATCCTGAGTGTGCATCAGGCATGAGTGCTCCTGCTACAGCTACAGGTAGTTGCATTGCTGCATTCATCTGATGTTTGGCGTCATCTGATATGTGCTCAGTTCCATAAATTGGATAAGCCAAGGTATCAGTCCGTAACTCAAACGTTTGTACAATGGCCTGCGATTTTTTGAACAAAGATGCTCTGCTTTTTACTTCCTCTGCCAGTTCGGCAAACAATTCATTGGAGGTATAGCTATCCGGATTCTTTAATAATTCTTTATAAAAAGCCAGTAAAGCTTCTTTGGTATAGGTTTTATTTTTAATCAGACTTTTGGCTAATCTGCCTGCTACTTCCAGCAAGGCTTCATCTTTAATACCAATTGCCTTTAATTCGTTATTGTTTAATTTATTGCTCATAAGATTACATGAACGAATCTATTTTTATTCGCTCAATGGTTTTATATCAGGCTCGACCCATTTCTTTCGGGCTTGTACTGAAAATACCTGCTCCCGACTGTAATAGTTAAGTGGGAGAGATGTTGGATATTTTTCTTCTACAAGTTGATTGGCCAGAGCCTCGATAGACGTTTCTAAAATATGTTTTTCCAGGAATCTTGCTACTACAGAAATCCAGAAAAGGGTTAGCGTTTCATGGTAGCCGGATGTATCAGTATTCTGACCTCCGGATGCTATATTGTATTTCTGTATACCTTCACAAATTCTGGGAATCGCCTCATCGCTGGAGTAGGACCACAGATACCACAATGCCATCAGCAAGTGTGCTTCGTGTGTCCACTTTTCTTTCGGAAGCGTTCCACTCTCAAAGCCGTAAATCAACTCCCTGATATCTGCGGCGGTTAGTTGTGCTATACCTTCTGTGGTCATTCTGAAATAAATGTTTTGCAGGTTTATGTATAATTAAATTGTGATTTACATTGGTTACCCCGGAATGATTCGAACATTCATTTGTCGGGTAGAAGCCGACCGTCCTATCCCTTGGACGACAGGGCAATGGTTTGAATTAGCTTAGTGTAATCCCTGCTACACTAAGTAGCAGGGAATTTAATTATTCTGTTTCTACAGGCGTTAATAAGTTTTGCAGAAACGAACGATCCTGAGTAAAAATTGGAACATCACTTACAGTCCATCGATTGCGTAAAGCACCTTGTTTTTCAAAGGATTCTTTGGTGATGATGCGTCCTCTTTTGTATCTGGGAGCATAGTCATTCCAGTTAATGCCTTTCTGAAAAATCAACTCCTGTTTTTGAACGCTGCTCTTATTGATCAACTCTTTGTGTGTATACAATGACTGAGCTACATTAGAAATGGAGTTTCGGGTAGCATCCTGTTGTCTCCAGATAAAGTAGTTTTCAACTTCTATCTGAAATGGAATAGTAAATACCCGACTGTCAAAATATGCCAGTTTCCCTGGTCTCAATTCATTGAACTTCGCTGTTGCCAGACTAGCAGAGATGGAAACCATTTTCTGAATATTACCATCAAACCAGGCTGCAGTAGTGAGTTTATCAAAATCAGTTAGAGCAATAGAAATCTCATCTGATTGCACATACGCAAAGCGAGTTCCCTGAATATTGGCACATAAAAAGCTGGCAGTTGCATCCATATCCTGCATAAACTGATCATCAAAAGGGCGGGCTAATCCACGGGTATAGGTGTGAAATGCCTTTCCATCTATTCTGATAATGGTATAGGTACGTCTGGGTAAGGCAAACCGGGTCCTGTCTTCATAGTACATTTTCATCCGGTCGCCTAAAGTATCTTTCATAGTTGTAGTTATTAAAATTGATTGCTAATTCCATAGCATTCCAGCTGGATTGAGTTCTATCTGGAATTTCTGAGCATCACCAAAGTTGTCAAGCTTTCTTTTCTTCTGAAGGATAATGTCTTCATAAGCATAAAACATCTGACGGGCAGCTATCCTATAAGGCATTTTACCCACTCCGGTACACAATCCGGGAATGGCTACCGTTGCTATATCAGGATGAGATGTTGTGGCAACTAAGATTGCCTTCATGGCCAGATATGCATTCAAAGAAGCATGGATCATGAAATCCATTGGTACTCGCATAGTAGGTGCCGAAATCAGATAAGGGATCTTAGAATCAAAGGTTGGGATGACCAACGCTTTGCCTATCAGCAATTCTCGTTCTGGCAGTTCTGAGATCTCTTTTTGTAATCTATCCTGCAAATCCCAGCCAAATCGTTCAGAAAGTAGATAATCTAAGCCTCCATCCATAAACCCAAACGAGTTTGCCGGACTCACAATGGCATCACAACTAAGTTGTGTGATATCTGTGTTAAGGATTTGTATATCAGGTTGGTCCCAAAAGGTACTGTCTGTAAAGTCAACAAAAATGTTATAATTATTTTAAGCTATTCTTATCTTTACACTCTCAAAGAGAACAGGTCCTGTTTAGCAGGTCGTTCATCTTGCGTAGCTACCCACTGTG